>CACWLC010000021.1 GCA_902761605.1 uncultured Prevotellaceae bacterium | reverse complement strand
CCTCGAGACAAAGACCAACAAGGAGATGAAGTCAATCAAGTTCACCAACGGCTACTGCGTAGATTTCGAGGAGAAGTGGGAGGACAAGATGGGACACTTTGAGGAGATTACTATCACCTGTAAGCAGATTGAGTTCGGTAACGTTAAATACGAAAACGACTGGGCATAAGGTAATCATAAAGTTTAAAGTTCAAAGTTTAAAGTTTAAAGATAATATATTATGGCAGAGAATGTAACACCAGTAGTACTCGCGGTAGACGGATTTGCAGAGCGTGAGGTAATGTTGGTAGACTATAAGTTCGACCAGGCAACAGATAAAGAGGGTCAGATCTCAGGTATCCCCCGTGGTGGTAAGGTAACAATCAGAGTTAAGGCCATGAACGATGGCAACAACGAGCTTATCGCTTGGATGCTCGATCCGACAAGTCCTAAGAACGTATCAGTGAAGTTCGTGAACACTGTTGATGGCGCAGCCATGAAGGAGCTCAAGGGCACTAACTGCTACTGTATCCACTACGTAGAGAAGTGGGAGGATGGCCAGCAGCACTTCGAGGAAATCGAGATTGTATGCCAGAAACTCGAGAATGGTCCTGTTGCTTACGACAATCCTTGGAAATAATATTCCAATTGCTTCAAAATCAATTAATTCGGTCTGGAAAGGCCGGGTTAATTGATTTGCCGTGTAAAAAACATTGTATGAGAAGATTCATTAATATATGTCTGGCACTTGGCTTTGCCCTGACGGTTAACGCCCAGTATATTCCTGCTTTTCCAAAAGCAGAGAAGAAAGACCCCGGTACAAAATACTGGAGTAAAGGAAACTTGTTCCGTCACCTGGAAGTCTCACTGACTGTCGGCACATCTGGTGTAGGTATAGACTTAGCCACACCCTTATGTGAATTCATGCAAATAAGAATGGGGTATGACTATTTGCCTCAGTTCACGAAGTCGTACAATATGAATCTTGCTGGCGGAGGTCAGGCTGCAAGACAATATAACGATCAAGGCAACCGCATCAGAACTCCCTTCGACAATATACAAGAGTATATGTACCAACAGACGGGGACTGATCTGGAAGGCCATATCGTAATGAATAGTAAGCTAAATGTCCACAACATGAAATTCCTGATAGACATCTATCCCTTCAAATACAATAAACACTGGCATTTTACCACTGGCATATATTGGGGGCCAGAAGAATTTGCCAAAGCAGAGAATGATCCACAGTCGGACAAGACTATCTCATTAATGAAAGAATACAACCAGAGATACGAATCCGCCAAGTCTGACGATGCCATCAAGGGCTACGGAAAGCTTAATCTCTATCCAGGCGACTATGCAGAAGATCGCACCATAGGACTTACTCAGCATAAGAAAGGCGATCCTTACCTTACCGATCCAACAGAAGGTGGCAAGGTAAGCATCAGCACAACGACAAATGCTATCAAACCATATATTGGTGCTGGATACACAGGTCGTTTAGTGAAGTCACGTGATGACTGGAAGATATCTGCAGAACTTGGGGTAATGATATGGGGAGGTACTCCCGTTCAGAGACTGCATGACGGTACAGACATGTCTAAGGATCTGACTAACATCCCTGGAGCAATGGGTAATGTTATCAGCTTTACAAAGGCACTTAAGGTCTACCCTGTGTTAAGTGTAAGATTTGCAAAAACAATTTTTTAATATAATATAAAATAAGGTATATGGGTAATTTTGTATGTCAGGGAGCAATGCTCCAATGCAGTTTTGGTATGGCACCGTCGTCGCTTATGGTCATCATACCGCTCAGACCGAAATGTGGTAATATGCTTATGGCCACAATTATGGATATGGTCCCCATGACAAATATTATGCCGTTTGGAATGTGCCAGTCAATGGCAAACCCAACAGTGGCATCAGCCACTGCAGCTGCCATGGGTGTGTTAACACCAATGCCGTGTGTTCCAGTTATTACAGCTCCTTGGGCACCTCCAGGGCAAGTAAAAGTTATGGGGCAGCCTGCACTGATCAACAACGCCAAGTGCATATGCACATGGGGTGGACAGATCTCTGTTGTCAATCCCAGCGGAAGTATGATGACTCAAGGAAAGTAATTAGAAGTGAGAGGTTTTCTTATTTTACTATTCACCATTCACTACTCACTATCTCCTGTGTCAGCTCAGGAGATGCATATCCTTCAATATACAAAAGTCAAGAAAGGTCCTTTCAACATGAACCACATTGTGATAGACAAACAGCAAGCTACTCTTGACCTCAAGACCAGTGAAAACGGTTTTACATTCCTTGCCAACGGCAAGGCAGAGATCGCTGCAGAGGAAGGTGAAGGCATGCTTACACTGAAAGTACCTGACAAGACTTCGTTTATTGTCGTTAAGCACGCTGATTATGGACAGTTAACATGGAAAGCCCCAGGAAAGAAAGGGCTGCGCAAGAAAAAACGCTATACAGCAACCCTTATTACGATTTCTCCAGATAAGGAGTATAAACTGCAGAAGCAGTGGGTGATATTCGAAATACAACCCAAGGATGCCATCTTGACCATCGACAGCACGATGACACTTGTTCACGATGGTAAACAACAGTTCTATCTGCCAATAGGAAATCATACTTACCTTGCAGAATCTCCCTTTCACCAACAGGAAGAAGGAACATTTGAGCTGACAGACGAAGAGCATAAGACCATTTCCCTGGCCCTTCAACCGATATATTCATACATAAGGGTAAAGACTCCTATGGAGGGCTGTGACATACTTATTGATGGCCAGTTTATTGGCAAGACACAAGCCACCAGCGGACATTTGAGAGAAGGCGATCATCACCTCATCGTATTAAAAGACAGCCTGAAGTATTATGATGCAACAATAAATATAGGGTGGAGGGAAAAGAAAACAATAGAGTTGAGCTCTGAAGACCTCCGACCAATAATTGAATCAAAGTCAAAAGCCATCAAGAAATCCGAAGTTGTAATAACCAAGACTATTCCCAACGGAAAATCCGAAGCGTCCAAAGTTGCTCCGATTATTTTCGAAACCTTGGATGACTCTTTATCCGTAACTCCAAGTAACGAGCCGGATTTCTACGGAATGATAAATGTTCATTCTAATGTGATAGGGGCAAATGTATACATTGACGGGAAACTGAAAGGCACAACGCCCTGCATCATAAAGGAACTGGCAGCAGGCAAGAAATGCAGAGTCAGGCTGACGAAAGCCGGATTCTATGACACAGAGAAGATCATTCTGGTTGAAGGGAATGACCTGACATTTGTAAAACTGGATCTAAAAAAGAAAAAAGAATGAGTGGTTTCAGACAGCATCAGGTTAATGCCGCCCGTGTTATGGTAGTTGGCTGCGGTGCCTTGGGTAACGAGGTGCTGAAGAATCTGGTACTTATGGGAGTAACTCATATCGTTGCCGTTGATTTCGATGTAGTTGAAATGGGGAATCTAACACGTAGCATTCTTTTCTCAAAGGAAGATGCAGAGAATCGGAGACTTAAGGTGGATGTCGTGGCCAAACGTCTCAGACAGATAAATCCTTCTATAGAGATAAAGACCATCTGTGGCGATATCTCATATGATGTCGGATTAGGACTTATCAGGAAAATGGATGTGATAATTGGTTGCGTAGACAGCCGTTGGGCACGTTATTGCATCAACCGTCTGGCTATGAGAGCGGGTGTGCCTTGGGTTGATGGAGGAATAGACAACCTTGAGGGAACAGCTCGCGTTTTCGCCCCCGGGAAGAACTGTTATGCATGCAACCTTGGACCTGAGGGATTAAAGGACTTATCCAGACGGATGCCATGCTCCGGCATTATCCGTAGGCATGAGCTGGCGGGATCTGTTCCTACTACATCTATTATTGCATCTGTCATAGGAGCGATTCTAGTACAGGAAGCACTGAAACTTGTACAAAAAGATTTCGGTACATCATTGTGTGGCAGGATGCTATATTATGATGGGGAACATATGACTGTTCGAACTGCTGAATATCAGGCATACGATGACGAATGCCCGGAACATGAACTCTGGACACCAATAAAGGAGACTTTAACAGATGCTACATTATCTGTAAACGAAGCGCTAACTTGTTGGTATAAAGAACTCAATACAACTGATGTAACGCTTTGTCTTACTAACGACTGCTTTGTTGACTATGTATCAAGACGCGACAATGATGAACGTACCTTCGTGATGCGAGCTGGACGAGATGTAGAAGACTATCTGGAACACGACAGAGCACTTAGAGGTATTTCTACAAATGCGTTCTATCAACACGAATATCATCATATAAATGCAGATTTCCCCTACCCTGATCTGACCTTGTCACAACTTGGTATACCACAAGAGGACATCGTACATATTGTGGCCGATGGTATAGATCATTATTTAGAATTAAGCAACAGATGAGAAGAGTGAACTACATACCTGAGATAAGGGCGGAATTTCTACTTAATTACCTCTATCCGGAGGTAGGGGATCAGTGGATAGTCCAGAACGAGGGCACTTTCTATCGTAACTATAATAGTGACCTGCTTTCTATTGACAACGACAAAACGTTAGCACAGACTGCACGTGACAGTTTCATAAAGCTTTTGCCTCAGGGACTTATCACCTTGGATACAGACCTAAAGGGTGAAGACACATCAGAGAAGTTCAAGCGGTTACAGATAAAGCTGAGACTTCTGCGTGAGACTTTCAAGCCTATTGACACATTCCGGTTCCGTGACAGTATATTTATTGAGAAACAGGTTGACAGGCTACTGCAAGACAAGCTCTCATATGTCTTAACCACATATTTTGGGATTACTATCGATCAGATAGAAAATCGTTATGTTCGTGAGGCAGCCCTACTCCTTCCTTATGTAAGCAAAAAGCGTGGCGACTTCTGTTTCGTCGCTGATCTTCTAAAGGTATTGTTCAAATGTCAAGTTAATATGACTATTGGACGTTACAGCCATTCTGACTCAACTCTACATTGGCTGCCGATGGTAAGATATGAAATTATTATTCCAGGTTTGTCACCAGAGGAATATCTTGATATGACTGCTGAACTTAAGCCATTAAAGGAATTTATCGAAGAGTGGTTTATTCCGGTTGAGGTATGGTGCAAGATCGACATCAAGGAACATAATTTTCACCAACAAACCAACACTCGGCTCACGCTTGGGTATAATACAGAAATTTAATAAAAGAGATACGATATGGATATCAATGCAAGAATCAACTGGATGCCAGGTATGGAACTGACGGCGGAAACGTTCTCAGGAATAGAAGAACATTGGGATTTCCGTCAACGCATTGCAATACGCACTGCTTTGGGAAGTAACCATATGGGACTTGTTCCTGGTGCGCCCTTCAGTTGTAAAGGCACATTTGTGAAAAACCGTTTCGAGGTAACCGGTTTACAGTTTATGGCTTTGCTTCCTTCAGGTAAAATTGTCAATGCCGATGAAGACATCCAGGTATCCATCCCAATGCTGTTTGGGGATAAATACTATCTTACCGTTGGTTTCAGCGAAGATCAAACAGAGTTTGAAAAGAAAGGAGTACCATTCGTAAGGCCACATTATACTTATACCATTCATACTATTGACGAGATCGAGGCTAACGACTTATTTCCGTTAGTAAGATTCCAAGCGGCAGAAGGAGTGTTCTCTGTTGATACAGATTTCATCCCACCATGCCTATTATTAGAAGATGATCCAAGATTCAAGGACTATATAGATAAGTATATCACTCTTATGAATACAGTGGCCACTCACCCTAATCTTGCCGATGGTGAAGGAAAAAGGGCCATGTTACGATATGTCTTCATGCTTAAGAGCTATCGCCTGCAAAACACGATGCAAGATTTTATTCTTCTGACACAGGAGATAGCTCAAGCTATTGACTACTATATCGTTACACCGAATAAGCAGCCTTTGGAAATACCCGTTCCACAACATGCAGATATTCAGGCATGGCTCGGCTGGTTAGAGAATTACATGTTGGGAGCAACAATAATTCTTGATGGTGTGGTCCTAGAAGACAATACTATCGATTATGAGGCACTCCTTGCCCAGGCTAAGGCTGAACTGTACGAAAAACTTCATCCTGAACTTATAGAGAAGTTATTGGCAGACATGAAGGCTGAGTTGCAAGAAGAGATGAGACAGCAGACGGAACAACTTACAACATATATTAATGAGACTCTTAAGACTGCCATTATTAATGAACTGACAACTGAGTTTAACGATCGCGCAGACAAGCTTACCGAGATGCTAACGGATAAGTTTGACGAGATGGGTAGACAGCTTAACGAGTCTCTTTACGAGAAATTGTATTTCAATCTGTTTGAGAACTTATTTAACGCTCTTTATGTGCCAGAGCCAGAGGAACTTAAATTCGTACCACAAATTTAATTAGTCAATGACAAGTATCAGAATACCTTTACAACTCACCCAAAAGGGGATAAGCCGCGATGACAAGCTGAAAAAATCTATCGATGCAGTCATCAATCTTATCATCACCACAGAGCGTTTCAGCACACCTGCCGATCCTCAGTTCGGCTTTGTGTTCAACAATCTGCGCTTTGAGATGTTTAATGAGAATGAAGGTGTGGTTTATGATTCTGGTGATACTGATTTCATGAATAACATCCAGAACATCTATGACAAGAAGATCTCCGGTTCATCGAAGAGTATCAACACCTTTGCAGCAGAGTTAAAATCGGCTATCGAGAAATACGAGACTCGTTTGGAGAACATAGCGGTCGCAATGACCTATATCCGTGAGGAAAGGCAGATATACATCACTGTAAAGGGAACAATCTCTGATACAAAAGAAGATTATGTCTATAACCAGACAATCAGAGTGTGGAACTGATAATAGCGAGAATTGAATGAAACAGACGATATTTGAAACAAGACAGAGAGCTGAGGAGTTGTTACGCGAAGCCATAAACATATGGCAGCAAAGTGATGACAACGATAAGCTGGAGGGGTTGGAAAACGACCCGATCCTAAAACTTATGATTACCGCTTTGGCATATCAAGTCAATGAAAGTATAAGTGACCTTGAGGCCATGAAAGACGAAGTGTTGGAAGAATATGCACAACTGCTTACACCATATGAGATTGGGCATGCTGTGCCTGCCACTGCAGTCATATCCACAGCTCTGCTAGATCCTATTTCAGAACTCGAGCTCAACAGTTCCAGCTCTTTCACACTCAATGGCACAGACTATAAGTTCATACCTTTGTTAAAGACACGACTGCTTAACATAAAGGATATTTCCATAGTAAGAATTGATGGTCGCCGTTGGAAGGTCACAATGAATTTCAGTACACCTACGAATGATCTCTCCGGCTTCGCCTTTGCTATTAAGAACCAGAATTTTCAGGATGTTAACATCACTCTGAACAGGCAACAGGTACCTATTGCAAAACCATGGGACTACTCAGAACTCCCATTGTCTGACTGCTTCGGTCTTGACACCATTATTTATAACAGATCACAGACATTCGAGGCCTCAGCAACCTGTCTCGATTTGTTTGCCCGACAGAATGTGCGTATTTTTGTGATTCGTCCTCACAAACAATCTCAATTCACTAATGTTGAGACGGATACTTTTGACCTGATATTCGAGTTCTCCGGCATCAATGACAGTTTCAAATTTGACAAGAACAACTTGATTCTCAATCCTGTCATCTTGGTAAATGCAGAATTGCACAATACTACACTTTCCAGTCAGACGCCAGTAATACGCGTGGGAGGCTATGACAAGAATGACGAACAAGTAAATCAGCAATTCTTACATGCCATCCGTCCTTCAGAAGAGCAGCTATATGGCAATAGCCTTATAGAGATACGACGTGTAGCCGCAGACAGATTCAATCAGGGAAGACTCGTCAAGTTATTAAACGCAGTCATAGCAAGATATCATTCAGACTATTACGCATTCCAGAATCTGAAAGGTATATCTGGTGACAAGACCATGCAGGCATTACAGGAAATCTTGTCCCGATTAGTAGACATTGCCAGAAAAGACCAGTTGCGCCAGATTCCTGGTATATACATCCTATTACGTGATACAAAGCTCTTACAAACAAAAGATGGTAGTGTGGAAGTTGGTTATCTTACAACAGCAGGGGCTGGAATAAACTCCTCACTTAACGCAGACTGCTCTTTTATAGTGCCAACAGGACTTAATTCCTCACAAACCCATCAGATAGCGAATCCGGTTATGGGAAGTGATGAGATAACTGAGGAGAGTGCACAGGCAAGTCTGTCAAGATATTATATTGCCACATGCGACCGCATTGTGACACCTGCCGATATCAAGCTTTTCTGTTATAATGAGCTGCTGACACGTTATGGAATCATACGCGATATGATCAGACAGATCACTGTTAACCGTCGTCAGCAGATAGAACGGAATGGTCCAGGATATGAGATAGTGGTAGATATACTGTTAGCAGACAATCCATTCGTAAAACGTAGTTTTGAAGAAAAAGTCTCTTTGGTCGAGATGCTTCTCCAAAAGATGATAGAGGTAAGAAGTACTAACATATATCCGATAGTAGTAACAATTCAAATCGAAAAATAAATAAGATATGGAAGGTTTCTTTTTAGATATTGTATACAAGAACAAGACGGTTCGTTTCAGGGTTGTCAATCCTGAGGCGCCCTTGAGCACACTAATGACCAATTTACGTCATGCCATCGGTGAGGACGGAAAACTCATCTTCGATTTTCCCTCAATTGATGATACCGGTGCCCCACTCGACTATTTCTTCGGGAAAGAAGATCCTGAGGTGCATGAGATACGTGTGCTACGCCCAAGGATAGGACGTAATGACCAGACACTTATGGACTATAACGTCCAAAGCGGTGACAAGGTGTTCTTGATACCAGATCCATTTCCAGGATGAGAGAGAGTAGCAGATATGAGATAAATCAGTTCAGCGGACGGAATCGCCGTCTGTTGTACGAATGGCAGCTACTCGATGAGAGGCTGGAGGACAGACATGATATCACATGTAATGTCATCCGCAAGAATGCAGCAGGTCTACCTACTGCCTATCTCATCCGCTACCAAATTAAAAGTATCTGCGGTGTAACTAATATTGAGCATTTCGGAGAACTTGGTGCAGAGAATATGCCTATCTTTGCCACTGGCTATAAGATGAGGATTGATCTTCCCGATTGCTATCCTTCTGTGGATGCTCCACCTATATTCCGTTTCCTTGTATACGATGAACAGGGAGAGCCTATCCCTCACCCTTGGCACCCAAACATCCGTTATTTCGGCGACTTTGCAGGACGTGTGTGCATAAATATGGTTGATACCTATACAGATCTGGCATGGGGAGTAGAACGTGTAGCCCAGTATCTTAGATACGATATCTATCACGCCATATCCGAGCCTCCTTATCCGGAAGATCTAAAGGTTGCATCTTGGGTCATAAGGCAAGGAGAGCCTAATGAATGGATTTTTTTTGATCAAATAAAAGAATATATTGAATCATGAGTAACCGATATAGTAACTCCGTTAGCAGAAGAATAGTCTGCGGGATATATATCCTGGTTCTCTGTTGCTTTGCATCGCATAGTACCAGAGCTCAGGTGACGACGGTGGATGAACAGAAGCTGCCAATGACAATCAGAAATATCACAGTCAGTCAAGATAATCCTTATACTGACCATATCAGTATGGAGGGCGATGCCACAGATAAAGACATTATGGTAAAGTTTGTTTTTGATGAAGCCGCCAACCAACTGACTGTAACACTAATTTCCCATCGGATGATCTTCGTTTTCAGGGAGGATGTTCGATACAAGCCATTGATAAAGGGACGGACTATACGACCAGACCAGCTTCCATATGTGGTAGCTTTTGACCCTACAGACCAATTCAAGATCTCAAAACTCTTTAAGAGTACAGTACCCAAGCCAAGAAAACAATATGTATTCCACCGTTGGATTGATTACGAAGGGTTACAGCCGGCACCACAAGAGTATTCGATGGTTAATGACTTTATCAGCCAGACCTTCGACATACAAAAGAAAGGAAATTCTGTTATAGTAAAGTTACGTGATATAATGTTGATGAGCGATATCAGCAAGCATCTTAATAAACGTAAGTATGAGATTGGCTTCGGTCGTGATCTCTTCACGGAATATCATGTGAATATACAGCGTAACCCTTGCTTTGGAATGGATGAAGACATTGCATCTGCACAGGCAGCACTTGATGGTATACGTAAAAGTTTCACGAGTCTCAAAAAGAAATTCGGCAGTGGCATCGTCACAAGTCAGGAAAGTCTGACAGTATTTGAAGAGCTTCAGGAGACACTTATGAAACAATATCCCCTTAAGGATGCACAAAGTCCATGTCCTGACTTGCAGCAGGCATTAGAAACATATAACATGTATACTGACTCTATCGCTAAGATGGAATGTAAAGTAGTTGACGAAAACGCAGGTAAGGGAATGATGGGTGAGGGCATCAATGATAGGATGCTTTTATCAAAGGCCCGTCAAATCGACAGTTCCGTTGCCCGATGGCTATTATCTAACGATCCTGTGGAGCGTCGCGATATTATATCAAATGTAGAGGACATCATAAAAAAAACAAATGAGGACATAACTTCTCAGGGAATATACACTAAGGAACAACGTGAAGCTCTGGCAGTATTCCGCGAAGCCGAACGATATTTCAAGAATAATTGTCTTAGACAATGATGAAAATAAAGGAACTGCTCATATCGATTCTCTTTATGTCTGTTGTACCAACGGCAGCATGGGCTCAGAATGAGATGTCTGTGGAAGAGGAGCTCGACTCAACTTACACAGAGATCCATTATCGTATGATGCAGTTTCAAGAAGAACTGATGCAGATTGGTGCTGTGAGTGGCTTCCGCATGGACATCGATACAGATATGCCATTGACAGACCAACTTCTTGATGCCATATCCCTCAGGCTAAGGGCCATTTCAAGAGCAGTAAACTCTTTCTCTTCCAGATGGGATGCCTACTCTCAGGCTCAGCAGGTATATATCGCCGACAATGACAGTCTGCTGAACAAATTGGCAGAGATTCAGCAGATGCAACAGATGGTGACCGACACCTTGGCTTCCAGACAACAGCAATTTGAAAAGCTCTCAGCCTTTTCTAAGGCAGAGACATTCATATGGAGACAAGACAAGATTTATCGCAAATTATACAAGCAGGCAGTACAATTCTCCCTATCACCGAAACTTGCAGCAAAGCTTGAAAAAGTCAAGGCTGAAGAACAGGCTGTATTTGCAGATATAGAAACCAACTATAGCCAGGCGAAAACTGCTGTGGAGAGTTTCCCTGGACTTAATTTGAGAATGGAAGCTATTGACAACAAGTACTTCCAGCTTCAGAGTGTTTCTGCCAAGATACAGACAATTGAATATAAGCCTTTCATCCAACGTATCAAAGATTATCTGATAGGACTTGCTGCTGTGGCTATTTTACTTATGTTCTTTAACCTCCTGAATGCAAAGATAAAGACCCTCAAGGCTGCCAGAGATCAGGCCAATAAGATGAAAGACATGATGGATGGTCAGCATAATTATCCGACAATATAAATAATAAGATATGAGAAAATTAAGTATTTTCCTCCTTTCCTTTTTCCTCTTTACTGCATGTGACGAACTGCAGAATCCTGACATTGACGAGATGCTGTCAGACGATCAGCAAGAGGAGGTTGCTGGAGATGCATTGCATATATCAGAATTAAAGTTCTCTGAAGACAATAAAGAAATCCATTTGTCGATACGCCTCTTACATGATGTCGGTGACTATGATCTGATGGATTCCACTAAAGTAGTCATGAAAATCCTTCAGGAAATACAGGTTCTGCCAGGCAAGTATGGCAATGAGATCCAGCCAGTGGTAACAAAGATTTCTAATCCCAGCAGGGAGATTCTTAAGAAACTTAATCTTAAGCTACTATTGCTTGTCGACCTTAGCCTTCCACAGAAGCAAATAGATGAAGAACTCAGGGCAGTAAAAGAAATCAGGGCTCATTTGGGGCATGATGATAATATATATATTGCCTTCCTTCAAGGTGATAACATTAGCGAGACATACGAAGCCACCGACTATATTATAGGGAACTATTTCATACATCGTGAACCTGCATATACTTACCTTTACCGCTCTATTCTTACAAAATTGAATGAATTCTCTGATGAGAGTACTACCATTGGTAAAGCTAAACACAAGGTAATGATTATCATGTCTGGAGGTAAAACGTATGAAAACGACAAGCCTATCGACCCCAATCACTTCGCGCTCCAACAGCAATTAGCCGACAAGACCCAGGAATTTAAAAATTCTATATGGGCATACTATGCAAACTTCTCAACAAGCGTGACAAATGAAGATGAAATTTTTGCATTGTCTGACAACAGCAGCGATTCAAATATCCTGCAGTACTTTTGTCAGGATCTGAATGGAATCTATCAGACAGCATTCAACTGGCAGGAAATGGAAGATGACATGCTTAAAGATTTCCATATTAATCTGTCGAACTATAATGTTACCTTGGAGAATCCTGACGGAAAGATATTCCGTGGTAACCTCCATAAGCTGCAGGTAGGGTTTTATGATAAGGAAACCGGTGATCTGGTAGCCAAGGGCACTACAGATTTCTCACTTGGAACAGTATATCATCCTGTTATAGTACGTGATATCCCTATGAGCCAAGTGATAGCGACAGGAATCCTTACAACACTCTTCATATTATTTATTGTATGGATTATATTCCAGTTTATTGAGCCTTATATACGTTACTGGTTCTTTAAGCGTAAATACATAATATCATATGTTGGCAATAGCATGAGTGTTGAAGGACAAAGCGTTAATGAGTCATGCTACCTCTGTAAAGGAGCTTTCGAGAAAGGTGATGAGATAGTAATAAAATGTAAGCACACCATGCATAAGGAGTGTTGGGATGCTAATGAGTATCACTGTCCTGAACACGGTCGTCATTGTAAGGAAGGCTCACACTATTATAACAGTCATAATCTGTTAGACTCACACAACACGCTGTTCTATTTAAAGTGGATTATTGCCGCCATAATTGCAGGTTTTTCAGCATGGTGCCTGTTTATCAACAAAGACAGTTCCATTTCCTTGACTATCATTGATTACATGCACAAAATGTACCATGAGCTAACCTCTACAACGGATCAAGATAGAAATCTTCCATTTGTATATGGTGCATATCTTAGTGACCTGCCAGGCTTTGGCCAGATTGTAGGGTTCACACTTACATTTTTCTTATCGTTCTTAACTGTCAATAAGCGTAAGTGGATACAGAGACTGGCAGAGATACTTATCCGATCTCTTATAGCAGCTTTCGTAGGATGTCTGTGTTGCATTTTTGGCTGCCTTATTTCCATTTTTCTCCATCTCGACAGCGCAACGTTCTTGATTGACTGGATTCCTTGGACACTCTTAAGCTGTGTCATATTACTGGCAGTTTCTATCAAGACACGCACGCCAATCCGCAAGACATTCCTCCTGGCAGCCTGCGGCATATCGGTATTATCGATGCTGGTGTGGGGAGTTGTATATTATAACACCGTCATAAACTATCGTCTTTCTCTTCTGATAGGTTTTATCATCTACACAGTAGCCATAGCGGTTTGCATCGCAAAAGTGACACCACACTCTGAACGCTACTTCCTGCATGTTGAGGGGGCGATAAAGGAGATGGATATCGCACTATTCAAATGGATTCGTAATGATCCTTCCCATTCAGTTACAATCGGAAAATCTGTCGATTGCAGTATCCAATTGTCATGGGACATCAACAGTCAAGTTGCTCCAGTACAGGCTGAGATAAAGAGGCATCTTGACAGTATACTTCTCACTGCCCTTGAAGACGGGGTGTTTGTTAACGACAAGCCATTAGCACAAGGCGATGATATATGGTTGTATCACGGACGGAAATTTACTATTGGTAATACTACCTTTACTTATATTGAGAAAGACTTATGAAAAAACTGATATTATTTCTGCTGTTTGGAATTGTAGCTGGTAGTTTCACTGCCTGCTCAGACGAAAACTATAGTAGCAGGCTTAAGGAACTGATTATCGAGGATATGACCTTTGATCAAAGCCAGTCTACAAAGACTTTGACATTCAGGCATGAAGACCTGTCAAATTACGAATGTAAAAGCAGTGAGGATTGGTGTGCTGCTGCATTCGATTTTGCTAACAGTAAACTGACAATCAGCGTTAAGGCCAATGAGACATACGATCCCCGTACTGCAACCATCACACTTGCCGATAAGGTAGATGGCACGTTGCGTGCTTTTACAGTAAACCAGACACGTAACACCGGACTTTTCATTGATGAGACATTATTTAATATCTCAATGTATGGAGGAAGTGCGACCGTTGAGTTAGAGAGCAATGTGGAATACGATGTCGTGATACCCTCAGACTGTGATTGGGTATCTCGCGCTGAAGAACCGGCAAAGACCAGAGGACTTGAGAAATCATCTTTCACGCTGAATGTAAGTGAAAATAAGACTTACAAAGAACGAAAGGCGCTAATCACAGTCATCAACAAAGAAGAAAACTTATCAGGAACAGTTACTATAATCCAGCCGTTCGAAACCATCTTTAAGGCCGATAACACATCTTTCAACCTTGACATGGATGGTGGTATTATTACAGTAAATATGGAGAGTAATATAGACTATGAAGTAGTTATTCCAAAAGAGTTTAATTGGATCAGTATCCCTGAAACTTCCAAGACTCGCGAAACCAAGACCTCAGCAGTAACTCTTAAAATTGACGAGAACATGAGTTACGGTGACCGTGACGGTATTGTATACATTTGTAATGAAGATGCAGGCGAGGAAATAAAAGTTATAATCCATCAAACTTTCGCGGCAGTTCTTAAAGCAGATAACAATACATTCGAAGTTGCGATGGAGGGGGGTACAGTAACAATCAACATGGAAAGTAACATTAGTTATGATGTGATTATACCTGAGGATTGCAAATGGGTAACCCGTTCATCTGCCAAGACTAGAGCTGCAAAGCCCTCTATTGTCACACTGAGTGTAGCAGAAAACAAGTCTTATAAAGAACGTACAGTCATTGTCAATATCTGCAATAAGCAAGCTGGTGTGTCAGTACCGATAACAATCCATCAGCCATTCAATACTGTATTCAAGGCAGACAAGACCGATTTCGATGTTGATATGGCAGGAGGTCCCGTAACAATCAATATGGAGAGTAATATCAGTTATGACGTGACAATCCCTTCAGATTGTGACTGGATAACCCTCCCTGCTAGCGTAAGGAAGGCAGGTACAACTAGGGCTACAAGTACCTCTGTAGTAACTCTACGTGTAAAAGAGAATACCACGTACTTGAATCGTGAAGCAGTCGTTACCATAGGCAATAAGGAAGCAGGAACTGAGATTAAGATATCTATTCATCAGCCTTTCAACATTGCATTCAAAGCAGACAAGACTGCTTTTGATGTTGAAGCGGCTGGCGAAACAGTTACAATTAATATGGAGAGTAATATCAGTTATGATGTGAGTATTCCATCTGGCTGCGACTGGATAATCCTTCCTACAAGTACAAGAAAAAAAGGTATTACAAGAGCTACAAACAATTCTACAGTGATACTCCGTGTAAAAGAGAATACAAATTTAAATGATCGTGATGCCGTTGTTACCATAGGCAACAAAGATGCTGAAAAAAATACAGCTTACAAGCCTATCAAAATATTCGTCCATCAGAAAGCCCTCACACCTTCATTAACAGTTGATAAGACCGATATAGAAGTTCCAACGGAAGGTGGCTCTGCCTCAGTTAAAGTAGAAAGCAATGTTGATTTTGTCGTTACTATTCCACCCGGATGCGACTGGATAAAACAATCCAATAGCTCTAGAACCCGAGCTGCCAAGACCTCTATTGTTACATTCACTGTTAGTGCAAACACAAGCGAACAAGATCGTACAGCAACGGTTACAATCAGCAATAAGAATGCTGGTGTTTCCGCAACCGTAAACATCAGTCAGAAGTTCAGTACCGTATTTAATGTTGATGAGTCACCTATAGAGATTGATGAACTTGGCGGTACACGCGAAATTACCGTAGCTGCAAATGTTGACGTCATTGTACTGCCTCAGGTCGATTGGCTAACAGTAGGAGAAAAGAAAGCTGGAGGCAAAGGATACTGGACTCAGCAGATTATTGTATCAGCCCTCAAGAACAAGGTAGCGAAGCGCGAGGGAGCAGTAAAATTCCTCCATGCACCGACCAACCAATCATTCATTGTCAAGGTTACACAAAACAGGCTCCTATACATTACAGAGCAAGAGATTACTCTAACCGAAGGAGATGGTCCACAGAAACCCACGTTGAACAATCCTAATGCAATGGAGGTAACCTGGTCATCTTCAAATATTGAAGTAGCCACTGTTAACAGTACTGGCATGGTTACAGCCGTCAAAGCTGGTACAGCAGAGATTACTGTGACATCTGCCGACAAGAAATATACGGATAAGGTAAAAGTAACAGTGAATAAAAAGGAAGCAGAAGAATAATGATGCGACAGCTGCGGATGCAAAAAACCGCTTTTGTCGCAAAATCACAGATCTGTCGCAATAAGAAGAAACATTTTCAAGATAAGTTTATTGGCCAGGCCGATTATAATTCATATCTTTGCATCAGAAATTTTAAGAATAAGACAAATATGGCATTAACAGCAGTATTAGAATTCGGTGACAATACCATCCAACGGTATTCAAAGCGCTACTTGGTGGCTGACTGCAAATTAATTTTCAATCGTCCTTACAATGCTTTTTGCCCACAGGGCGTAGCACGTTGCGAAAGAATTGAACTGGCAGTTGTTGCCCCTGGCAAGGAAGACCTCGGCATGTTCGAGTGGTTTACGAAACAGAGTCTGCAAGACGGCAGACTGGTGATAACAATGTCTGGTGGGGCCCAGGATACCCCCGACACGCAAACTCTTTATTTTTACGATGCAAAATGTTTCTCTCTCTCTGAGTATTACGATATCAACTCTTCAAACCGCCGTCTTATAAAGCTGGCTGTCGGAGCAGAGATAATACAAATTGAAGATGTAACAATTGAAAGGATATAGGATATGGCTACACTCTATTCAAACGAACTCAAGGCAGTTGTGATTGCAGATGGAATGCAGGACAACATGCAGAACATATTAAAAGAGAAATGTCTGACAGTACAGCATTTCGACTATCATTGCGAGTACAACCGCAACCAGAATGGTGAGCATTTCGGTTCTCAGCAACCTGCCATACTGAATTTCACCATACGTGTCAACTCCATGTCACAGGCAAGTGTCTTCTATAAGAATCTTGTAGGCACCGGCTACTTCGAATACACTTTCCTCTTTAACCCCCATTTCGGCTCTAACATGCGCCTGTCAACTTATGAAGACGGCATGATTATCGACGGATATGTGGTTAGTGTAGAAGAGAATTACAATTCTGCCAAGAATAAGGAGAACAGGGAAGAACAGGTGATCCTTGATATAAAGATCCTTATCCGTTCTGTGCTTTATCTTGGACGTGATGAAAGCAGCAATCTTAAAAGTGTATTTATTCAGTAACAAAAAAGTGTATAGGCAATGGCAATAATAGAATTAAAGATACATGACATTAAACCCAATGGAGGTACGGGAGGAGAATCTGATTATACCACTTTAACCATTTTGACAAACAAGAAATATGATGGTACAGTCACAGCCGGTAATACTCTTAAGTTAAAGGGAGAGAGCGGAAAAGACAACCAATACTCTTTTTACATTACCGATTTCAGCTTTAAGAAGATAATGTACGAGCCAACGGCTATTAAGGTAAGACTTGACGTCTATCCTGTAGCCAAAGGCAGAGAGGAACCCACTTGGGATCCGATAGTTAAGGACAATATAGTTACTACCTTATTAAACAATAAGGTAGAACTTTTGTCACTCATAGATGAGAAAACGGCGGATAAAGATAAGAAGGTTATAGGTAGTGATTACTATATAGCAGATGTGCAACCCCACTATAAGCCAGACTCCATGTTTATTATCTTGAAGATCTTCAGTCTGGATCACATGTTGACTTTCAAGCAGGACAGCAGGACATTCGTGGCAAAGAAATTCTTTTCTGAAATTCTCGAGAAAGAACTTGTGAACTACAAGCTGCCATGGGACCCCCAAAAAACCATCACATGCAAGAACAACATGAAGGTTCTTACATACAAAGGAAAAGATGACAAGATGACAGAGCACATCTTCCCATATCTCGTACAGTATAACGAGAGTTTCCAGGATATGGCTATCCGTACCGCAAACCGATGGGGAGAGTTCTTCTTCTATGAAAACGGCACTATCAATGTAGGTTACGATGCTACAGCCGAGGCTGTAGAGAAGAAAGACTGGCAGGAATTGACTTATTGCGATATTGATGACGGAATAGAGGTTGAATTTGCCGAAAAGTTTGCGGCCGAAGCTGCATATGATGATAACGTTATCGTAAGTAATGTGAACAAAGATCCCCAAGAAATAAAGGGTCAGATGGGTTGCGATTCTGATCACGATCTCGACAAATGGATCATGAAACAATTCCCAATGTTCTTCAGCAACACAAAGAATATCCCTACTTGGATTACTAATGCACTTTTCGACAACACTTATAACCTCCTTGTGGCAAAAACCCATATAGGAGACCTCAATGACATATCCAACGAGAAGTACTTCAGCAAGACAACACCAGCCGAACAATATGGCTATGAAACAGACCCTAAGAAATTAAATCTGTTCAGCGAGTTGAAATCTGATTTCACCGAAAAGAGATACCGTAATATCCTGCTCAAAGAGCTGCAGGCAAGTAAGAATGCCGTTGTACTTGATTATGATACCACCTATCCTGACTTGAAGCTTGGTCAGATAATCAAGGTACAGAATAAAGAGTATCTTGTTGTCAATGTGGAATGTAAAACCGAGGAAAAGCGACTTGTTCTCAACAAAGAGCAAGAAGTTGTACCGCTTGACACTACTCCTACTCTTCTCTTCAAGGTTAAAGCCATAAGCAAGATCACTAATTGGAAGAATCTGGATGGCAAAGAAGAACCGGATACGTTCTGCCCAACTATCATACCAGCCGGACATATCAGGACGTCAGGCCCTCAGCTGGCAACTGTTACCGATGCCGATGACCCGAATAACCAGAACCGCGTGAGGATTATGTTCCCCGCATGGCAAAATGTTCCCGAGACAATGGATGATAAGACCAAAGAGGCTTCCTCTCCTTGGATAGTATATGCTACAAGCTCTGCCAGTAAGGGTAATGGTATCTTCGGCAGACATTATGAAGGAGACCAGGTGATAGTCAACTTCGCACATGGTAATGTGGAGCGTCCATATATCGTAGGCGGACTGTCGATGAAGGGTAACAAAGTGCCTGGAGAATTTCTTGAGCGTGACATCGTGCTAACCTCTCCCGGTGGCCATGCCTTGAGAATAGAGGATGGCTCTGGAGCAGGACTGACAGCATTCCTCTCTGGAACGATATTACCAGGCTATGAACTATTGACCACATGGTTCCCATCATTGGGAGGCCAGGATATCTTCAAACTGTTTGGTAACGACACCCTATCAAAGAACTCCAAGGGCTTTGAGGGCGGATTCCAATTGACCGACAAATATGGTGTATACAGTATTACCGGTTCTACCGATGGACGTAACGTCTCAGTGAAATCGCCTTGGGGTGATGTAAATATCAGTGCTTTCACCGGCATCAGCATCGAGGCGCCTAACGGCGACATCTCCATAAAGGGTAAGAATGTCAGCATTGAGGCTGGTAACAACCTCGAGCTGATATCAGGTACCAATGTAAGTTACCGTAAGTTCAAGCACGGAGATTCCGGATTGGGAACAGTTGGACTTTCTTTGGCAGAAATACCTATTGCTGCAGCTAAGAAACTTGCATCCAAGATCAATATAATCGATTTCTCTTACCTCCGTAGCATAGCTGAGGTTGTGTTCCGTCCTGTAGAAGGTGCCCTGACGGTTAAGTCCAACCGTTTCCTTAAGCTTGAGGCAGGAAAAGACCAATGCGACTACCCTGCTGCCGCTTATACCAGTCAGGCATTAAAGTCAAAACATGCTAAGGACGAGAAAGCAATACGTAAAGGTATCAAGACTCAGGCAAGCGTCATTGAACTCATATCCAAAGTCGGCGTCCTCGCTGGTGAAGTTGACCGAAAATACAGAGAGAATTATAGAAACTGTGTCAACCACTATAAATTGTCACCCTCCAGCTTAATGCAGACTATCGAACATTATCGTTATCTGGCTGAAGGATTTAATACAAACGGACAAGTCCAGATCTGTAAGACCTTCAATGATATGGATAATATTATGTGGGCAAATCCTCCTTATAAAAAAATTACAGAGGATAATCTTGGATTCTTAGACTGTTTCCAGATAGCAAATGCCAATGATGTGACCAACGACACCATTGCCACTGTTTCCCATAGAAATCAGGCAATAGAAAATCTTCCTTCTGAGGATGAGAAAAAGGCTGCTATTATCAATGAGCGTAAGAGAGCACGTAAGGATATCCTCAAGTCAGCAAACACCCTACGTGAGGCTATTTGTAAATTCCTGGAACACAGAGAGCTCAAGAAAGAAGAAATCGGCAAACAAATTGGATGGTTCGTCACCTCTGCGGTGCCAGAAAATTACAGGTCGGCTATGGAAAAAGCCTTCTCTAAGAGCAGCCTTGCCGAATCGTTCTATTACCAAGATCTTACTGTCCAGCAGAAGAGTCTTGACAGAGCATATACAGAAGCCGCTCTTGGCGAACATCGTAAGGTGCTGAAGCGCATGGCTGCCGTAGCATTCCTCGAAGCCTTGGGATTCAAGGATGAGTGGCGTAGGAAAGAACCTGAGGCCATTCCAAATATTGCCAATAATGCCATCGTGGCACCAGCTGGAGCTCCCGGAATACCACAACCACCAGCACCTGCTGCACCATTTATGTCCGTGCCAAAGCGTCCAACCAAATATGCTGATTTCGTAAATCAGGCAAAATGGAATAGGTATGTTAATTCCCTCGAGTCCATACCTCGTTTAGATGCAGCTCAATACGCTGCAGCAAAGACCGCTCTGGATGCCCTGAAAGGATTAGTCAATGCTGATAGTATAATGGACTGGCACAAGACCAGGATAGAAAGCAGTTCATGGAGTAATGCCAAGAATGGTAGCATCCTGTTCACTCATAATGGTAACACCTACGCTCTTAACGAAAACATTGCAGAGATAGAGGGTGCTGCAAAGGAGAACCTCACCACTCTGGAAGATCCAGACCGCAATGTATATGATTTCCTCAATGCCATAAAGGATAGTTTAAAGCATTTAGAATAAAATAAGCGATTATGGGATATATATATGATGATTGGAAGAAACTGTTAGACAACTTCCAGCAGTGCGTAGAGAAAGATCTCGAAGAGATTCACAATCAAAAAGCAGAAGTTCAGCAGATCAAGACAGACATATTCAACCGTCTTGACCAAGGGCTCTTCTACCGCAACAGCAATCGTATCGTTCTTTCCGCACCTGAGATAGTAATTGGAAATGTAGACAAGAGCGGTGACCTGCAAGGTGGTATCGGCCACGTGGTAATCAAAGGCAGCGACCTGAAGCTTGAAGGTGTAGGCGAGTCTGGTTCCATTGTCAGCCGTGCCCCAAGCATCCGCCAGATAGCTGTCGACCCAGGTATCGATGGTATGGAAAACGTGGTATGCGGAACTTCAGAGATTGTTTCTCAGGCTGGAGGTATTGTTCTTCACAGCAACGATGCCACTGATGCCTTCTCTATGTCCGGCCCTACCGCTTCCAAAGGTGGTGTTTGGATTCATGCCGACAATGATCTTACCCTCGAGGCAGCCGTCACCAACGATATAAGGAAAAAGAGCATTGAAGATCAGATAAAGACTCTTACTACCGAGGCCACAGAGCTTAAGGAACAGATGGAACAGCAGAAGAAGGATGTTGACAAGTTCTTCACCGACATGAATAAACTGCATGAAGCAGAGGAAAAAATCAACATCTCCGACAATTACTGTGTCCGCGTCAATGCTGGCACCATTGATGAGATTCATGAATATATGGACTCCATCATGCCGTCACTCTATCAGTCTACCATATCCTTCATGCGCTCCGTTTCAAAACTGGCAGAGGTAAACCGCATGAAGAAAGCTCTCGAGAAAGAGAAGAATGCCCTTAAGAGTACGGATGACTTCAAGAAGAATACTACTGGAGCATCGATGAGCATCAATGCTGAGCGTATCGACATAGCCACTGCCGATGGCGACGGCAACCTTCATACAAACAAAGAGGCCGGCATCAATGTCCGTGCTCCGAGGTTTGGAATGAGCATGGCCGACGATGAAGGTAAACTTGTAGAGAAAGGTGGTTTCAGTGTCAATGCCAAGAACATTGCCCTCACCTCATTTGAGGCGAAAGACAAGGGTAAGGAGTATCCTGTTACCGGTAATGTCAAGATTCAGGCCAAGGACATCAATCTCGAGGCTGTCGACTATCAGGTAGATGATAATGGCCGTAAGGAGAAGGAACTCACCAAGGACGGTAAGCTCACTATGACCTTCAAGACCGTAGAAGTCTCTACCGCTAATCCTCAGAACATCGAGCGCGATAAGGACGGCAAACTCACGAAAGGTGAATATAAGGGCGAAGGCGATGTAATCATCAAGTCCAAGACAGTCACTATGGAGAGCCTCGACTATGAGGTTGCCGACGGTAAGCTTAAGACAAAAGCCCTCACCAAGGACGGTAAGCTGTCGATACGTACAGAGAAGACAGATATCCTCGCAGCCGATGCAGAAGGCAAGGCTAGTGGTAGCGTCAATGTCAATGCCAAGGCTGTCAGCGTCAAGTCAATGGATGTCGACAAGGAGAAGTTCACCGATTCAGCACTCGCTTCTGGCAGTACGATGACTCTCGTCTCAGAGAAGATGTACTTTGGCTCTAAGTCTAAGGATATCAAGAGTAAGAAGGTACAGACCGTCAGTGAGGAAGTTGGTCTCTTTGCCGACAAGACCTTAGAGATACAGCAGGGCGACGGTAAGGCACTCGTACAGCTCGATGGCGGCAACGCATCCGTCGGCGGCAGCAAGACCCAGATTTACGGTGACACTACCATCAATGGCAAGACCGACATCAAGGGTGATGTCAAGGCTCCGAAGGCCGTTATCGACAATATTGAGGCTAAGTCATCCTTTAAGTCAACAAACATCAGCGACGGTATTGCCATGCCTGGTGCTGGTGGAGGTGGCAGCCTGAGTGCGAAACTTAAGAGTGAAGATGCTCCAAAAGAGTAATTCGAAATAAAAATATTAAGAGAAATAGATATGAGAAGAGCAACAATAAGAGAATTTGACTCACTTGGTGAGAAATATACAAACTCTATAAGTGTAATGGATTTCCGTTTCAGGAACCTCTGCATAAAATCCGACCCTATGGCGCTGCTCCCTGTAAAAGTACTTATTGAGGGTGAGCTGCAGAATATCGAAAAGTGTGCAGATGTAGGCAAGGACAATGATTATCAGTTTATGGTCTTCCCCAAATACGAAGAGGATCTTGGTCAGATTGCCAAGGGTATACTCGAGTCTCATCCGGAGTTTAAGATCGAGGGTAAGACTATGCCTATCGAAAGTGTTGATGAGAATGGTAATGATCAGACTGTGGATGTTAAATATCTCCTATTGACAATGCCAGAAGTAAATGATGACCGCTATAAGGTGTTAAATGATGCTGTAAATGCTATCTATCAGGAATGCAAGGGGCAGATGGAGGTAGCCGAGGCTGTCTCTAAGGCCAAGTTTGCCGAGCTGGCACCAGGTGAGACGAAGGAAGATCTTGACAAGCTTGACAAAGAGCTCAAGAAACTCAATAAGCAGTGGAGCGAACAGCGCGACAAGATCCATCAGGCAAAGCTCGATGAGATAGATGCTGCCCATAACAAATGGCTTGCTGAGCAGAATGCACAGATGCAGCAGCGCACCGAACAAGAGAATGCCCGAGGCGAAGAGGCTGCAAACTCAATGAGAATGAATTCTGATGATTACGAATAAAAAACACTTGACATGAAGAAATATATCCTACAGCTGATTGTTGCAGTCGTCATCATGTTTGGCATGATGGCGGCTGCTCAGTATATCATGATCAAACATGGTAGCCAGGCAGGACAATTGGCTGAGGTAAGCCGTCAGTTGGAACAAAGCGAAAAGATCGCTCAAATAAAAAACCAAGTAGAGCGTGCCGTATGGACCACGCAAAAGATGGTTGAGAAGAATCTGTCGAACCCCGACGGATTGTACACCATTACCAACCAACTGGTACGCATAAATCCCAATATCGTAGGAGCCGGTGTTGCTTTCCGCCCAGGTTATTACGCCAAGAAGGGTAAGTCGAAACTTTTTGCTCCATATGCTTATGACGAGGAACCTTCAGTAACGCTAAAGAAGAAAAAAAGCAGTACACCCAATATCCGCACTGAACTGTTGCCATTTGATTACATTGAGCGCGACTGGTTCAAGAATCCTATAACCGATGGTAAGAGTTTCTGGTCAGACGCATATATGGATCGTGGAGGCACAAGCATTGTCATGTGCACCTTTGCCAATGCCGTGCGTGATGACCAAGGACATGTCGTTGCAGTGATTTTCGCTGACGTACCTATGGAAGATGTCACAATGATCAGTGATGACAGTCCTTCAGATTTCACCGACGACATCTGGCTCCTTTTTGGGCTGATGTTCGTTTGCCTTCTGACGTTCTGCATTATCATCTGGCGAGCTGTCGTGGCATCAATAAACTACAAGAATGAAAAGGTAGATGCCGACAAACAATCGCTTATTGATGAACTAGAAAAACAGAAGACAGTCAACCGTCGGCTTACTGAGCGTAATATCGAACTCACCAACAAAGTCAAAGACCTAATGCACCCGATGTGACACTATTTTACAATTTTACTTTCATTTGGTCGCTTATACCAGTCCTTAGCTTTTGTACGGTCTTGTGCCCAAGTGTTGAAATCCTGGTAGGCATCCTTGATAGAGGTACGCTCCGTTGGCCACTTCCACTTGCCGGGGACGACGATGCCGTGAGGGTCGGTGCCTGCTGTGGCGACGTGCAGCATATAGTAGTCGTTCTCATAGAGTCCCTGCATCTCTTTTTTCACCTTGGCACCCAGCACGAACGAGCATGTCTGGAAGTCGAAACCGGTGGGTTTGTCAACGACTACCGTGACAGGAGCAACAGTGCGTGTGCCATTGCTGGTGTTGACCATTGTTGTAGATGGGACACCTAACACTTCGTGCAGTTCTTTGTCACCGAATACGGGTTTGTAGTCGTGGTAGGTCTTACCGCTTTTGTTCTCAAATCCCAGCCATAGGTTGCGTACAGCACCGAGAGCCACAAGGGTAATCTCAAGTTTCGACGGGTCACCGTCTTTCTCCTTCACTTCGATGACGCAGTCGTTCATGTCGTAGTCACAACGGTCGTTACTCTCCATGGTGTTATCCTCCCATGCGTAGGTCCATACCTGTGGTGTTCTTTTCTTTGATAGTGTACGCACTTTCTTGCCCTTTTTGATGCGATCACATCCATAAGGAATAAAATAGAGTCGGTCGTTGTAATCCCAGTCACTACCGTCCTCGCAGCCTACGAAGACATAGCCGTTGTAGATAAACACCTTGACGCGCGGATGTGAGCCGGTATCAGTCAGAGGCGTTTCACCATTTGCCAGGTGGATTTCCATGATATCGCCATTTGTGTAGTAGATATCATTCTTACTGTCCGGCTGTTTGAAATACATGAAGTGTCCTGTCAAAAGAGACTTTTGCGGATTGAAGTCCATCTTAGGCACAGGCTTATTCTTATATTGGTCCTTGATAAGATATTTCTCCGCCTTGTCTCCCTGTCCCTGTGGAAACAAAGTGTACCAGATGTTGTCATTGTCACTTCCATCGCCATAGATATAGACGAGGGACAGAAGATTGTTGCCTTTCTGATTTTGACGTAGTTCTATAATGTGTCTGAAGTCAGCATCACCAATGGTCTTATGATTATCTATGCCCTCAGGTACAACCTCGAGCACCGCATCACGAAAGCTGTAGAAGTCCTTTATTATAAAATCTGTGTATCTGAGATTGTTGTTGTCGAAAATATAATCGTAGCTGGCTGCAGCCCTGGTAGGTCTTGCAGATGGAGTATTCTCGACGGCAGCATCATCAAACGATACCGATGTATCTTCACCGGGAATGAAGGGACGAGCGATACATTCCCCGTCATTGTTGATGCAAGCCACGTAGAAAATGTCGGCCGTTGCAGGTGCAAGGAACGAGATTGTCGCAGTACTATTGTCCGCTGCTGCCGTACTGGCCAGCAGGTTCGTCTCGCTAACAAGAGGGTTACCGTCAAGCACAACCACCTGGCTAATGTTTTCCAGGTCAGCATCCACATTGACCTTAACACTATACTGCTGACTCATAACCCAGTCCTGCTGGGGATCGATTTTAACCCCTAACGCCTCTTCAGCATATTTCTTTCTATCTGCATCCGTCGTGCTGTAGGGTTTTGGTGCGTAATCGTTCACGTCGTGCTTGCAACCTGTCAGTACCATGGTACCGCATGCGAGAGCGATAAATACCATTAATTTAATTTGTCTCTTCATATTTTTATTATTGAACTCTCTCTGTAAAACATCCACCGATCGGATATTATCTATCACTTGAGCTGTTTCCCCTTTCTTTGATTTTCGGTTGCAAAGGTAAGAAAAAAATAATTAGAGTCCAAATAAAAATGAAAAAAAGTAGCACATCAATACGAGGCCGGCAGCGATGCACGCCTGCAATGGCAAAAACAATGAACCATCTTTGGCAACTTTTGCACAGAGTTACCACAGAAACTCTTCAACGTATGAGTTAAACTCCACCAGTTGAGTCCAGCCGAAACTGGCAATAGCCTTTAGAATATACTGCTCGTGTTCGGGTGGGACAGGACGGTAGCCGCTATGGTATTCGTAATATCGCTTTCGGTTGAAATGCTGGATGAGATTCTGCTTCAAGGGATGGGCAATGCGCTGAGGCATGTCGTAATACATCTTTGATATACCCAGGGGCATGCGCACAGGACTGTCATCACGATAAACGGGACAGCCGTCCGTTTGCGTAGCTGGGTTGTTTAAGTTTACACAAGTGGCCATGCGGCGGTCTTTTGGTGTAAACGTACGCAGCTGCCAGCGAAGACAATGTGTGCGCACTGGACATGTTTCAGAGTAACAGATGGCGTAACTCTTGCTTGCCTTTTCAGCAAACAGCTCCTCGCGAGTCTTTTTTATAGATTCTTGTTTCTTCACTTTGGGAGATATTTAATAATTCTGCTACAAAGATAATAAAAGAAATCGACATTTCAAAATTTGAAAATACATTATTTGAAATTGATATAATACTTTCCTATTTGCAGATTATTCATATAATAAGCTCCATAAGGTTTAATTGTTGATAAGAAATATAGTTAACAGACTAAACAAGAGTAAGTTACGACATAGTAACTCAGACAGTTACACATTATAAATATGTTAGTAACATATTGTCACTCAGCTTGTGACAACATGTTACCGATACTATAACAATATTATTATCCACTTTAGAAGTTGCCGTAAAGGCACATCTTCTGGATTATGAATATTATAGCAATATCACAGGGTATCAAGTGTTGGGACAAGGATATCATGCGCTATGTCAACTCCAACGACATCACCATTTACGACCCGATGGACGACTTCATGGCGCATCAGCGTAACCATTGATGGGAATATAGATTTCGAGAGAACGATGGAATACGGGCAGCTCTAGGCCCAGCTGAAATACGAAGTGGAGCAGCAGTGCTAGCGTAAGACGAGAGGCTGGTGCTATTGGGTGAAAGACAGGGAATAATGCATTTAACATTTTTTAAAAATATATTCTTTAGTTCTTAATAAATAATTTTGTATATTTGCAGCCAGATTACTATTTATTAATTAAATTAAAATATGAATAAAAATTTAAAACTATTAGTATGTTCCATTGGCATTACGACGGGACTGTTATCTTGTGGTGTCGATATGCCTAAGGAAACTCAGACATCGTATGAGACGATGACAGTAAAGAAATCAGACATTGAACTGCCTTATAAGTTCAGTGCCAGGATGAAAGGTCAGAACGACGTGACGGTTACACCACAGGTGAGTGGCCAGTTGATGAAGATCTGCGTGACGGAGGGTCAACAGGTGAAGAAGGGACAGACGCTCTTTATCATCGATTCGCGCAATGCCCAGCTGGAGCTGGAAGCCGCCCAGGCCAACCTCCAGGCAGCACTGGCTGCTGAGAGCAGTGCCAAGCTGGAGTACGAGTCAAACAAAAACCTTTTTGACAAGAAGATTGTGAGCCGTTATATGCTCGACAACTCTGAGAACTCCTACAAGCAGGCCCAGGCATCGGTGGTTCAGGCCCGCGCATCTGTAAACCGTGCTAAGGTGAACCTCGGCTTCTGTACCATCACGGCAACTGTACCGGGTGTGATCGGTGAGATTCCCGTTCGTATTGGCGACCAGGTGTCACCGATGACGCAGCTCACCCTGTTGAGCGGCAACACAACAATGTATGCTGAAATCTCCATAACGGAGGCAGCTATTGAGAATATGGTGAAGGAAGGTGTGAAGGCTTCAGATATAGAAAAACATATTGCCCAATTGCCTCCAGCAACGTTTATCATGAAGAATGGTACGGAGTATCCTCACAAGGGACGCTTTGCCAGTTTGACTGGTGTTGTGAATACCTCTACCGGCTCGATGACAGCCAAGTTGTCGTTCCCCAATCCGGATGGTCTTCTGTACTCAGGTATACAAGGCACCATCGTGATGAACTTTGGAGAAAAGGGTGTTATGGTCATTCCACAATATGCCGTAGTACGCTTGCAGGACAAGTCACAGGTTTATAAGGTAAAGGCTGACAGCACAGCAACAGCTGTCGAGGTAACGACTGAAGATACGGGCAACGGTAAGGACTTTATCGTGACCAGCGGTCTGAACGAGGGTGACGTAATTGTGGCTACTGGTGCCAACAATGTCACGGAGGGAATGAAGGTGCTGTTTCCAGAAGCAGAGAAAAAGTAATTTCGTTATAACGTAATATCGATATTTCGAAAGATGAAGAACAATATATTTATCAATAAGTATGTGATGGCATGTGCCATCTCGATAGTGATAGCACTGGTGGGCTATATCTCGATGAGTACGCTGCCAGTGGAGCAGTATCCGGATATAGCACCTCCTACGGTGATGGTTACCACCAGCTACAGCGGAGCTGACGAGAACACGGTGATGAAGTCGGTCATCCAGCCTCTGGAAGAAGCCATCAACGGTGTGCCCGACATGACCTATATGACCTCTAAGGCATCATCTAACGGTGACGCTGAGATTACCGTCTATTTCAAGCAGGGCACCGACCCCGACATGGCGACGGTGAACGTGCAGAACCGCGTGACGCGTACACAAGCTCTGCTTCCTTCCGACGTGAACAAGATCGGCGTGACGGTACAGAAGCGTCAGAACAATATCCTCCAGATTTTTGCCGTGAAGAGTGCTGACGGCAAGTACGACGAAGACTTCGTCTCAAACTATGTCGACATCAATGTGAAACCGCGTCTGATGCGTATCACCGGTGTCGGTAACGTACAGAGCATGGGTAACACCTACGCCCTGCGCATCTGGCTGAAACCTGATGTGATGGCACAGTACGGCCTGACGCCCAACGATGTCTTCGCAGCCATTGGCGGACAGAGCTTCGTGTCGGCTGTGGGTTCACTGGGAGAGCAGTCTGCAAACTCCTACCAGTACTCCATGCAGTACAAGGGTACGTTGAAGACCGTTGAGGAGTTTAACGACATCGTGCTGCGCACCAGCGGTGGCGGCATGCTGCACCTTAGTGACGTGGCAGAGGTGAAGATTGGTGCCATGAGTTACAACTTTACCTCGAACATCCAGGACCGTCCCGGTGCTATGTTCATGGTATTCGCGGCTCCTGGTGCCAATGCGACGCAGGTGAACGCCAGCATCAACAAGACCTTCGAGGAGCTGAAGAAGACGATGCCTGCCGGACTGGAGTTCGTGACGCTGATGACCAGCGACGACTTCCTGTTTGCCGCCATCCATAACGTGGTGGAGACGCTTGTCATCGCAATCATTCTCGTGGTGTTAGTGGTGTTCTTCTTCCTGCAGAACCTCAAGGCCACCATCATCCCCTCCATCTCTATTATCGTGTCGCTGTTGGGCACGTTTGCCGTCGTCTCTTTAGCAGGCTTCTCGCTCAACATCCTGACGCTGTTCGCCTTAGTGCTGGCCATCGGAACGGTGGTAGATGACGCTATCGTTGTGGTCGAGGCCGTCATGGCGAAGATGGAGGGTGGCATCAGCGATGCCCGCGAGGCTACTCGCCAGGCTATGAGTGAGGTGTCGGTAGCCGTCGTCTCATGTACCTTAGTATTTATGGCGGTGTTTGTCCCCGTGATGTTCATGCCAGGTACGTCAGGCACGTTCTTCACCCAGTTTGGTGTAACCATCGCCTCGTCAGTCGGTCTGTCGTGTATCTCGGCTCTGACGCTCTGTCCTGCCCTCTGCGCTATCATGATGCGCGTCACGGAAGGCAAGAAGGAAGGCAAGGGTCTGACCTATTATACAAAGAAGGCCTACGAAACCAGCTACAATGCTATATATAATAAGTATAGTAAGAGCGTTCAGAAGTTTATCAAGCGCCCCGTCATGGCTTGGAGCCTGTTGGCGGTAGCCGCCATATTACTAGTGTTCTTCATGAAGAGCCTGCCCTCCGGCCTTGTGCCACAGGAGGACCAGGGTGTATTCCTGGCTGAACTGCAAGCACCGGAAGGTAGCACACTGCAGCAGACCCGTGAGATGGTGAAGCAGGTAGAGGCAAAAGTGAAGGAGATTCCTGAGCTGGAGAGTTTCGCCGTAGCCTGCGGATATGGTATGCAGTCGGGTGCTGGTTCCAACTATGCCACACTGGTAGTGCGACTGAAAAACTGGGACGAGCGTCCTGGCATCGATCACTTGCTGACACTCGTCATGTACCGTTTCTACTTCGCCTGTCAGGAGATCAAGGACGTGAGGGTGCTTCCCTTCGAGATGCCTCAGATTCCGGGCTATGGTACGAGTAACAGCGTGAGCCTCGTGGTAGAAGACCCCACCGACGGCAACCTTTCGGAGTTTGCCAAGCAGACAGAACATTTCTTAGCTAAGCTGTCAGAGCGTCCGGAAATCGCCTCTGCCATGTCAACCTATTCTGAGCGTTTCCCGAAGTATCAGGTCGATGTCGATCCCGCCCAGTGCGAGCGCGCCGGTGTGTCACCAGCTGACGTGCTGAATACGCTTGGTACATTCTGCGGTGGTGCCTACATCGGCAATTTCAACCAGTTTGGTAAGGTCTATCGCATCATGGCTGCTTCATCGCCCGAATACCGTCTCGACCCGCAGTCGCTGCAAAACATCTTCGTTCAGGTAGGTGACGGCAAGATGGCCCCCATCTCGCAGTTTGTCTCACTGAAGCAGATTGTCGGCCCTGCCAATATCGAGCACTTCAACCTGTTCCAGAGCATCTCCTGCTACCTCCAGACCGGTACTGGCTATACCGAGGGTGATGCCCACAAGGCCATTGCCGAGGTGTTCGAGCAGGAAATGCCAGCTACCGCTACCTACGAATACAGTGGTATGTCTCGTGAGCTTGAGGAGACATCGAACTCCAATGCCACAGCTCTCATCTACCTCATCTGCGCCATCCTGATTTACCTTATCCTGGCTTCGCTCTACAACTCATGGTTCACACCTTGGGCTGTGCTGTTCAGCGTACCGTTCGGATTGATGGGTGCCTTTGTATTCGCTTATCTTGGCTATAAGAATCAGATTCCCGGCATGGATAACAACATCTACTTGCAGACGGGTGTCATCATGCTGATAGGTCTGTTGGCCAAGACAGCCATCCTGATAACAGAGTTCGCCACCGAGCGCCGTGCCCAGGGCTTGAGCATCGTCGATGCCGCCTTCGCGGCTTGTAAGGAGCGTCTGCGCCCGATTCTGATGACTGTTGCCACGATGATTATCGGTATGATACCTCTCGTCATCGAAGGTGGTGCCGGTGCCAATGGTAACCGTGCCCTCGCCCTCGGTGTCATCGGTGGTATGAGCATCGGTACTGTCGCCCTGTTGTTCGTAGTACCGGCCTTCTTCATCGTGTTCCAGAAACTGCACGAGAAGTTCCAGGGAAAAGAAGTAAAAGTCGAAAGCTCAGAAAAATCTGAATAAAGATAGAATTATGAAAATCAAGAATATCATCGCAGTCGCAGCCGTGGGTATGTCACTCACGGGCTGCGGCCTATATAATAAATATGAACAGAAGACAGACACGCCCAGTGATGTCTTCGGAGAAAATATAGCATCGCAGAATACCGATTCCTCGATAGCAGAGATGTCGTGGCGTGAGTTCTTTACCGACCCGTTGCTCCAACAACTAATCGACCAGGTGCTGGCCAACAATGCCGACCTCAACTCCGCCCGTATCGCAGTAGAGAAGAGTCAGGCCTCACTGTCAGCTGCACGTCTGGCATACCTGCCATCGCTCGCTTTTGCACCACAGGGTTCTCTCTCCAGCTTCGACGGAGCCAAGCCCACGAAGACTTATAATCTGCAGTTGCAGGCATCGTGGGATATTGATGTATTTGGTTCCATTACCAGTAAGAAACGTGCCGCCAAGGCTGTGCTCCTTCAGTCGCAGTTCAATGAGGAGGCCACACGTGCCAATCTCATCTCCACCACTGCACAGTTCTACTACATGCTGCAGATGCTCGACCGCGAGCTGGAGATCCTCAACATGACCGACAGCCTCTGGGGAGCATCTCTTGAGACTGAGAAGGCACTTTGGGAGAACGGTCAGGCATACAGCACTGCCGTCAACCAGATGGAGTCATCATGGCTGAATGTCAAGACACAAGTTGTCGACATCACACGCGCTATCCGTTCAACAGAGAACGATATCTGCCGACTGCTGGGTGTCACACCACAGCATGTAGAGCGCAGCAAGTGGGGTAGCTCAGCCCTGCATCATCCTGAGGCAGATGGAGACACCGGCCAGCGCATGTTCGACACTCGATTCCTGAAGATAGGTGTCTCTGCCAACATGCTCGAACGTCGTCCCGACATCCGTCTGGCCAATGCAACAATGGAGGAGGCTTTCTATAACACTCAGAGTGCACGCGCAGCCTTCTTCCCCAGCATCACACTGTCAGGATCAGCAGGATGGACCAACAATAATGGTATAATAGTCGATCCAGGTAAGTTCCTGTGGAACGCCTTAGGCTCTCTCACACAGCCTATCTTCGCCCGCGGTTCTATCAAGGCAAACTACAAGATCCAAAAGCTCACCGAGGAGGATCTGCAGAAGAAATACGTGCAGACCGTCATCAATGCCGGTAACGAGGTTAACGAGGCTCTTGCCGACTGTCAGGCTTCACGTGACAAGCATCAGTATTACCATCGTCAGGTAGAGGTGCTCCATGATGCCTACATAGGAACTCACGAGTTGATGGACAATGGTAAGGCCAATTATCTTGAGGTGCTCACCGCTCAGGAGAGCCTGCTTAGCGCACAGCTCAACGAAGTATCCAACATGTACAACGGTGCCCAGGCCGTCATCGCCCTTTACATCGCTTTGGGTGGCGGCATAAAATAAATGGCAGATTATTTATTAAAAGCTAAGAACTATGTCTTTTGAATTGTTCGGCTTTGGCCTTGACGCTTGGATTACGATTGTCACGGTGCTGGCGATGTTCAGCGTGATGCTATTTACCAAGCTGCGCTCCGATCTGGTGTTTTTAGGAGCCATCGGTATTCTTTTTGTTACCGGAGTGCTGGACGCAAAAGGCGCCTTCTCCGGATTTAGCAGTACATCGGTAATTGTTATCGGCGTATTGTTTGTCGTAGTGGCAGGACTGATGAACACGGGTGTGCTTCACCTGATGGTGCGACTACTGTTAGGACAGCCGAACACCTACGCGAAGGCTGTGGTGCGACTGATGCTGCCAGTAGCAGCCCTGAGTTCATTCCTGAGCAACACCACGGTGGTATCACTCTTTGTGAACATCGTTAAGATGTGGTCTAAGAAGCTCAATATCGCACCCTCTAAGCTGCTGATTCCGCTGAGCTATGCCTCGGGTATGGGAGGTGTGTGTACTCTTATCGGTACTCCTCCTAACCTGATTATCTCCGGCCTATATGCCGACAAGACAGGTATCTCCATGAATGTGCTGGCGACAGCCATTCCTGGTATCTTCTGTCTCTTCGTAGGTGTGCTCTCGGTCATCGCCATGCGCAAGCTGTTGCCCGTACGTCAGACCCCAGAGTCAGTCTTCGAATCCACAAGTGAATACACCATTGAGATGCTGGTACCTTCCGACAATCCATATATCGGAAAAACCGTAGCCGAGGCAGGACTGAACAATATCCGAGGCGGAAGTCTTATTGAGGTAGTACACTTCGACGAGATGATTTCGCCAGCCAACGACGATGAGATAATAATGGGAGGTGACCGTCTTGTCTTCTCTGGAGACATCGACGAGTTACTCTACCTGAGGGATACCCATCATTTTGTTAGTGCCGATCACCATGTATTTGCCTATAGCGAGGTGAGCCGTGACCGTCAGCTCCGTACGGCCTATGTCAAATTCGGCAGCAGTCTCATAAACGATACGATCAAGAAAAACGACTTCGAGAAGAAATATAATATGACCCTTGTGGCAGTTGCCCGTAGCGGCAATCGTATCAAGGAGTCGCCTCGTGAGGTGAAGCTGCAGGCTGGCGATACGCTGCTCTTCGAGTGTCCTCCTCGCGTAAATATCAATGAGGGCGGTTTCTCATCGCAGATACAGTTCTTCGACAATAATGATGTACCAAATATTGGTCCACGCACGCTGATATCCACAGCCATAATGTTAGCTATGGTGGTATTGTCGGCTATAGGTGTAATGTCGCTGTTGCAGTGTGCCTTCATCGCTGCTGCCGCAATGCTTATCTTCCGCTGCTGTAGCCCTGACCAGGCAATGAAGGCCATAAACTGGGATATCCTAATGGTGTTTGCTGGTTCAGTGGTATTAGGTCTGGCCATCCAGAACACGGGTATTGCCCAGCGGTTGGCTACAGGCATCCTCGACGTCTGCGGCACTAATCCTATCGTGGTGATGACGGCTGTTTGCTTAGTAGGAACGTTTATCACAGAGTTTATCTCTAACACTGCAGCTGGAGCCATGTTCTTCCCCATCATGTATAACGCAGCCGAGCAGCTTGGCTACGAGCCCTACCCTTTCCTCATTGCCCTGATGGTAAGTGTTAGCTCAAGTTTCGCTACTCCTATCGGTTCGCCAACCCACATGCTAGTATATGGTCCTGGCGGCTACCGTTTTAGCGATTTCATGCGCATAGGTTTGCTTATGAACCTCATCATCCTCGCAGCCAACATATTTATTGTGAACATCGTTTATCCGTTAACACCATTACAATAGTTAGCAATAAAAGCGAGATCGACAGATTACAAATAAAAAAGCCCCGGGTCATTTCTGATCCAGGGCTTTCGCTTTAAAAGGGGGCGGCCTCCTACTCTCCCGCATTGCATTGCAGTACCATCGGCGCA
>CACWLC010000020.1 GCA_902761605.1 uncultured Prevotellaceae bacterium | reverse complement strand
TGTCTCCGCTAACCCTATTGTCTAACATTTAAAGAAGTAAGAAACTATGCCAAGAAGTGTAAATCACGTTGCATCAAGAGCAAAGCGTAAGAGTATTTTAAAACTTACCCGTGGCTATTTTGGAGCCCGTAAGAATGTTTGGACAGTAGCAAAGAATACCTGGGAGAAGGGTCTGACCTATGCTTACCGCGATCGTCGTAACAAGAAGCGCAATTTCCGCAGTCTGTGGATTCAGCGTATCAATGCTGCTGCTCGTATGGAAGGCATGAGCTATTCTGTCCTGATGGGCAAGCTCGCAAAGGCTGGTATCGAGATTAACCGTAAGGTTCTCGCTGACCTCGCCATGAACAATCCCGAGGCCTTTAAGGCTATCGTGGAGAAGGTGAAGTAAATTACCCCTTCAAGAATAAAACAGGTGTCATCATTGTGGTGACACCTGTTTTTTATTTCTTCAACATGAATTCAAGGGTCTTAGGCAGTTTCTGCCACTTCCCGTTCTTTGGTACTTTCAGGGTAGATCCTTCCATTTGTTTAAGAATATACGTTGAGTCATTTTTAAGTGTGAGACTGGCAGTGAGATCCTCTGAGCCATAATCGTTGATGAGGGAGATAGTTGCCATGTTGCCTTCTACCTTAGCTGATGTGATAACCCAGCAGAAGGAATTATGATTTTTCCCAAGAAAACCGTGTAGCGGACCATACAGTTCCTGCCCAGGCACCTCGATATTTTCTTCGTAGAGGTTAATCTTCATGTATACGTCGTACTCTTTATTAACGATATGTGCTTGAAAAGGTTTCCCTTCGCTTTGCGCCATAGATGGAGCAAGTGAACAGATCCAGAAAATAAATAATGTTAACAACTTCTTCATACATGTTACTTTTTTGGTGGCAAAGATAACAAATCTAAATCAATAAAACATTGAAAATGACTAAAATATGCGTAAAAGATGTGTGGTTTTTAGAAAATTTTAAGTAACTTTGCAGCAGTTTATAATTATAACGCATGGTTAAAAAACTTTTGAAGCCCGACTGCATATTTGAATCGAGTTGGGAAGTTTGTAATAAAGTAGGTGGAATCTATACAGTCCTTTCGACACGTGCCAAGACATTGCAGACGGCACTTCAGGATCATGTTATCTTTATAGGTCCAGGTCTCTGGAACCGCGAGGATGACAATTATACGAAGGAAGAAAGCCCCTATTTCAAGGAGGACAACTCCCTATTTGCCGAGTGGCAATGGGAGGCTAAGGAAAGCGGCCTTAAAATTAGGGTAGGGCGTTGGACGGTTCCTGGAGAACCAATCACAATCCTTGTTGATTTTGTACCATTCTTTGAGAAGAAGGATGAGATTTACGGCTGGCTGTGGGAGAAATACGGCGTAGACTCTCTACATGCCTACGGCGACTATGATGAAGCCTCAATGTTCTCTTATGCAGCAGCATTGGTGGTTGAGAGTTTTTATAAGTGGAAAGAGAAGAGTGGAGAGTGGAATAATAATACCAAGGTTATCTATCACGCAAACGAGTGGATGTGTGGACTTGGAGCCCTCTATATCAACAATCATCTGCCCCAGATAGGTACTATCTTTACAACTCATGCCACCAGCATCGGCCGTAGTATCGCTGGAAATATGAAACCTCTTTACGATTATCTCTTCGCCTATAATGGTGATCAGATGGCAGGAGAGCTGAATATGCAGTCAAAGCACTCTATTGAGAAGCAGACAGCACTCCACGTAGACTGCTTTACTACAGTTAGCGATATCACAGCAAAAGAGTGTGTTGAACTGCTCGACAAACCAGTGGATGTAGTACTTCCAAATGGTTTCGACAACAGTTTCGTACCAAAGGCTGCTCAGTTTGGCAGAAAGCGTAAGGCCGCACGTCGTCGCCTGCTTGATGTCGCAAATGCTCTTCTTGGAGAGCAGCTCGATGACGACACTCTTATCATCTCTACATCAGGTCGCTATGAATTTCGTAATAAGGGTATCGACGTGTTTGTAGAGGCAATGAATCGTCTATTGCGCGACAGAGATCTTAAGAAGAAGGTTGTAGCTTTCATAGAAGTACCAGGATGGGTAGGAGAGCCTCGTAAAGATCTTCAGGAGCGACTCAAGAGCAAACAAGAATATACTACACCGCTGGAGGTGCCTCAGATTACTCACTGGCTCCACAATATGAGCCATGATAACGTGCTCGGCATGTTGAAGTATTTCGATATGCATAATCGTAAGGACGATAATGTGAAGGTTATTTTCCTACCTTGTTATCTTGATGGAAAGGATGGTATCCTGGATATGACATATTATGATATCGTATTGGGTAACGATCTATGTATCTATCCTTCTTACTATGAGCCTTGGGGCTATACTCCACTGGAGGCTGTAGCCTTTAAGGTACCTTGCATCACTACCGACCTCGCAGGATTTGGACTTTGGGCAAACAGCGTCTTTGGACATTACGGAGAGATAACAGATGGTGTTAAGGTTATTCATCGTACAGACTATAACTATTCTGAGGTTGCCGACAATATCAAGGATACTGTTGCACAGTTCTCAAATTTCACACAGAAAGAGATAGATGAGTGCCGTAAAAATGCAGAGACACTATCGAAGAAGGCTCTGTGGAGTGAGTTTATAAAATATTACGATGAGGCATACGATATAGCCCTTCGTAAGGCAGAAGAAAGAAAAAAGAATAAAAACTAAAATAATTCCAAATTAAAGAGATTATGAAGATTAAAGCAGATTACGCAAACGATCCCGCATGGAAGGTGTTGACCGTTAAGTCTACTCTCCCAGAGGAATTGAAGTGTTTGGACGAGATTGCCCACAACATGTGGTGGGTGTGGAACTACGAGGCACGCGATTTGTTCCGTGAGCTCGATGTCGAAATCTATCACGATGTTAGGCATAATCCCGTGATGCTGTTGGAGCGTCTTAGCTTTGAGCGCAAGGAAGCAATCCTGAAGGATAAGGCCCTGATGAAGCGCATAAAGAGCTTATATGAGAAGTTCCGCAATTATATGGATGTGAAGCCTGATACAAAGCGCCCCTCTGTAGCTTACTTCTGTATGGAGTATGGTATGCACTCAGCCCTGAAAATCTATTCTGGTGGTCTGGGAATGCTCGCTGGTGACTATGTAAAAGAGGCTTCTGACTCTAACGTAGATATGTGTGCCGTAGGTTTCCTGTATCGTTTCGGCTATTTCACACAGAGCCTCTCAATGGACGGACAGCAGATTGCTAACTACGAAACTCAGAACTTCGGTAGCCTGCCTATCGAGCGTCAGCTTGACAAGGATGGCAACCCGTTGGTTATCGATGTACCTTATAACAACTATCAGGTACACGCTTATGTATGGCGCGTAAATGTTGGTCGTGTAAAGCTGTATCTGCTTGACACGGACAACGATATGAACTCTGATTTCGATAAACCAATCACCCACGCTCTCTATGGTGGTGATTGGGAGAACCGTCTGAAGCAGGAGATTCTGCTCGGTATCGGTGGTATGCTGCTGCTTAAGAAGCTCGGCATCAAGAAGGATATCTATCATTGTAACGAGGGTCACGCTGCTCTTTGTAACTTACAGCGTTTGTGTGATTATATTGAGGAAGGTATGACATTCAACCAGGCTCTTGAACTGGTACGTGCTTCAGGTCTTTATACTGTACATACTCCAGTACCTGCAGGTCACGACTACTTCGACGAGGGCCTCTTTGGCAAGTACATGGGTGGCTATCCTCAGAAGCTTGGTATCTCTTGGGATGAGTTCATCGGTATGGGTCGCACCAATCCTAACGATAAGGGCGAGAAGTTCTGTATGTCTACCTTTGCTTGTAACACCTGTCAGGAGGTTAATGGCGTATCTATGCTTCACGGCTGGGTATCTCAGAAGATGTTTGCTCCCATCTGGAAGGGCTACTTCCCTGAGGAGAACCATGTGGGCTATGTTACCAATGGTGTACACTTCCCAACATGGGTTGCAACAGGCTGGCTGACAAATATCTACCAGAAGTATCTCGATCCAAAGTATATGAGTGACCAGTCCAATGCTAAGCTTTGGGAGGGTATATACAACTGTCCTGATGATGAGCTTTGGTCAACACGTCTGGAGATGAAGCAGAACCTTATTCACTATATCAAGAATCAGTTCCGTGATGCATGGTTGAAGAATCAGGGTGATCCTTCACGTGTAGTATCATTGCTTGAGTCTATGGATCCTAACTGCCTGATGATTGGTTTCTGCCGTCGTTTCGCTACTTACAAGCGTGCTCACTTGTTGTTTACGAACCTTGATCGTCTCTCTAAGATTGTGAATAATCCTGAGCGTCCAGTTATGTTCCTCTTCGCAGGTAAGGCTCACCCTGCTGATGGCGCAGGACAGGGGCTCATCAAGAAGATCTATGAGATCTCACAGCGTCCTGAGTTCCTGGGCAAGATCATCTTCCTTGAGGACTATGACTTCCTGCTGGCTCGTCGCCTTGTTTCTGGTGTTGATATCTGGATGAATACACCTACACGTCCTCTTGAGGCATCAGGTACATCTGGTGAGAAGGCTGAGATGAATGGTGTTGTAAACCTCAGTGTGAAAGATGGTTGGTGGCTCGAGGGCTACCGCGAGGGTGCCGGATGGGCACTTACAGAGAAGCGCACATATCAGAACCAGGGTTATCAGGATCAGCTCGACGCTGCTACTATCTATGGTCTGCTTGAAAATGAGATTGTTCCTCTCTATTATGATAAGGATAAGAAGGGCATATCTAAGGGCTGGTGTAAGGTTATCAAGAACTCTATCGCACAGATTGCTCCTCACTACACGATGAAGCGTCAGCTCGACGACTATTACGAGAAATTCTACAATAAGGAGGCTAAGCGCTTCAAGGAGATTTCTAAGGACAACAATAAGTTGGCTAAGGATATCGCCCAGTGGAAGGAAGCTGTTGCTGAGCGTTGGGATGCCATTAGCGTGGTATCTTCAGAGTGGGATTTCCCAGTAACAGGCTGCGAGGCTGGTAATAAGTACACGCTTAAGTTTGTTATCAACGAGCAAGGTCTCGACGATGCAATAGGACTTGAGAAGGTGAACATCTATACCGACAAGAATGGCGAGGAGAAGGTGTTCTCTGTAGAACCTCTTAAGATGATAGGTCACGATGGTAATAATTATACCTTCGAGGCTGAGTTGGCTCCACGTCAGTTCGGTCAGTACAAGAGTGCCGTACGTATGTATCCAAAGAACAAGAATCTGCCTCACCGTCAGGACTTCTGCTACGTTAAGTGGTTTGAACTTCCTGCATTCAAGGGCTAATGATTAGTTCTATAAAAATGAATAATCCCTCGCTCGTCTGAGCGGGGGATTATTTTTATTCTTCCTTATAGTTCTCGCGGAGGTATTTTCCTAAGTCATTGTCCTTATTGCGCTCCATACAGTTGCGGATGGCTTGTTTCATCCGGCGGTCTATACTGTCTATTTGGTGCTGAAGACTCTTCTGCGTCTCCTCTGTAGTATGCGGACTCATCTGAATAACACCAACGATATTGGATATCTTCTGTGAACATTCCATAATGGTGTCATTGAGAGCCTTCCACTCTTCTGCCTGACGCTGTTTCGATGAAAACTGGCAGCTAGATGCCATCAGACATACTGCTGCCAGTAGTATATACTTACTTTTCTTCACAATCAGATGATATATAGGTCGCTTATGCTTTGATTATCAATAACTCGGCGGATAGCTTCAGCAAACATGTCAGCTACTGACAGCTGCTTTACCTTTGCACATCTCTGGGCGTAAGGGATAGAGTCTGTGAAGATAATCTCTTCGAGAGCAGAATTCTGCACTCTCTCACTTGCTGGACCAGACATCACACAGTGAGATGCGCATGCACGTACAGTCTTCGCTCCATGTTCTTTCATGATGTCTGCTGCCTTGGTGATGGTGCCTGCTGTGTCTACCATATCGTCGATGATTACCACATTCTTTCCTTCTACCTCGCCGATGATTTGCATCGACTCTACTACGTTGGCACGTGCACGGGTCTTGTTACAGAGCACCAGCGGACACTTCAAATATTTGGCATAAGTGTTGGCACGCTTCGAACCGCCTACGTCGGGTGATGCAATCACAAGGTCCTCCAGGTGCAGGCTCTCAAGATATGGGATGATAACACCTGAACCATAGAGATGATCTACGGGAACATCGAAGAATCCCTGTATCTGGTCTGCATGCAGGTCCATTGTTATCACACGGTTCACACCAGCCACACTCAGAAGGTCTGCGATGAGCTTTGCCCCAATGCTTACACGGGGTTTGTCCTTTCTGTCTTGACGTGCCCATCCGAAGTAGGGGATAACGGCATTGATGGTACGTGCAGAAGCACGCTTTGCAGCATCGATCATCAGGAGCAACTCCATCAGATTGTCGCTGTTGGGGAATGTACTCTGTACGAGGAAGATGTCACGTCCGCGGATGCTCTCCTCATAACTTACGGCAAACTCACCATCGGAGAACTTCGTAATCTGCAGCTGTCCTAATGGACAGTCCAGACTTTGGCAGATTTTCTCTGCAAGGTACTTTGTGGCAGTACCTGAAAAAACCATATAAGAATTTTTAACTGACATTGTTATATATAATATTATTACTAGTCTATAGCTTTGCGAAGTCGCTCGAAGTGCATGAGCAGCTCCTTATAGTCGAACTCGTTGTGGATATCAAAGCGGTTCCATAAATCACCGCATATCACGATGCCTCCAAATCCCAGATCCTTGGCATACTTGATATTGTCGATATTCATACCTCCAAGAGCATACACTTTCTTGTCGATGAGTCCCTGACGTGATGCCTCTTTCAGTTCCTCAGCAGTAAACGACTGCTTCTCACTACTTACTGTCTGACTGTCGAAGATAGACTGGAGGAACACATAGTTAGATTGTTTCTTTGCCTCCTTCAGTTCTCTGATTGCGTGACATGTGCGGGTGATATTGCCTTTGTAGCCTAATGGCGGCTCTGTATGGGCATCGTCGATATGAATGCCCTTGAGCTTGTACTCTTCTTTTAGATAGAAATGATTGTGGACGGTAATTTTCCCTGCCAGGTCTTCACCCAGAAGTGTCAACAGACGCTCTGAATACATCGGTGATGATCCTGGTTTGCACAGGTGAAGGTTTTCCAGGCCTTCTTCGAAAAGGTTGACAAGAATCTTGTCTTCCTCAACGAAAAATGTAGGTTTGGTGATGACAATTAACTTCATTTCCAAATACTTTTCTCTTTCTAAAGTGCAAACTTACACAAAATTTTCGATATTAAGCTCGCTTTAGGTAAAAATTTTAGTTTCTAGGGTAATCTTTCAGAAAAAATAAGTAATTTTGCACCCTGAAAGGAATAAAAATAGGTAAAAAGGTAAAAAAGTAAAAGGTAAAAAGAAAATGAAAGCATTTGTTTTTCCCGGACAGGGGGCACAGTTCACAGGTATGGGTAAGGATCTTTACGATACCAACCCAATGGCAAAGGAACTTTTTGAGAAGGCCAACGATATTCTTGGCTATCGTATTACCGACATCATGTTCGAAGGTACTGACGATGAGCTGAAGCAGACTAAGGTTACTCAGCCTGCAGTATTCCTCCACAGCGTAATCTCTGCCCTCTGCATGGGCGAGGCTTTTGAGCCAAAGATGGTAGCAGGTCACTCTCTTGGTGAGTTCTCTGCTCTCACAGCCGCTGGTGCCCTCAGTTTCGAGGATGGTCTGAAGCTCGTTTATGCCCGTGCTATGGCGATGCAGAAAGCTTGCGAGGCTCAGCCATCAACAATGGCAGCCATCATCGCTCTTCCTTTCGAGAAGATCGAGGAAATCTGCGCTGAGGTAAGCAAGATGGGCAAGGGAGTTGTAGTTCCTGCAAACTACAACTGTCCCGGACAGCTCGTTATCTCTGGTAATATCGATGCCATAAATGAGGCTTGCGAGCAGTTGAAGGCTGCTGGTGCCAAGCGTGCCCTGCCTCTGAAGGTAGGTGGTGCTTTCCACTCTCCTCTGATGCAGCCTGCAAAGGATGAGCTACAGGCTGCTATCGAGCAGACAGAGATCAAGGCTCCAAAGTGTCCTGTATATCAGAATGTTGATGGTAAGCCTCACACTGATCCCGCTGAGATCAAGGCAAACCTTATTGCACAGCTTACAAGCTCAGTACGTTGGGCTCAGAGCGTAGAGAACATGATTGCCGATGGTGCCGACGACTTCACAGAGTGTGGTCCTGGCAAAGCTCTTCAGGGTATGATTGTAAAGATCAATAAGGAGGTTTCTGCTCACGGTATCGAAGTAGCTGAATAATGAAAAGTGAGAAATTAGTACTCTATCAGATTTTCACCCGTCTCTATGGTAATAAGAATACCACCCGTAAGGAGAATGGTTCCATAGAAGAAAACGGATGCGGAAAGATGAACGACTTCACGCCCAGCGCCCTGAAGAAAATCAGGGAGATGGGCGTGAGCCATATATGGTACACAGGTATCATCCGCCATGCCACCCAGACTGACTATACAGTCTATGGCATTCCCAGGAATCACGCTGCTATCGTAAAAGGTAAGGCAGGTTCTCCATATGCTATCACTGACTATTACGATGTCGATCCTGATCTCGCAGTAGATGTCGATAAGCGTATGTCAGAGTTTGAGGCTCTCATTGAGCGCACTCATAAGGCAGGCATGAAGGTTATCATTGACTTTGTGCCTAATCATGTTGCACGCCAGTATCACTCCATCTGCAAGCCTGAGGGCGTGAAGGATCTTGGTGAGGAGGATAACCCACAGAATGGATTTGATCCCCAGAATAATTTCTATTACTGCCCTGGTCAGCGCTTCACACCTTACTTCGACCTTTATCATGGTGAGGTAGAACCATATATCGAGGAACCCGCTAAAGCCACAGGTAATGACTGTTTCAATAATGCCCCAGGCATGAACGACTGGTACGAGACTGTAAAACTCAACTACGGCTTGGATTACTATGCAGGTCGAGTGGGCCATTTCAATCCTATCCCCAACACTTGGAGTAAGATGACGGACATCCTGCTCTTCTGGGCAAAGAAGGGTGTCGATGGTTTCCGTTGTGATATGGCGGAGATGGTACCTGCCGACTTCTGGCGCTGGGCTACAGACAAATTGAAGTTTATCTATCCTGACATTATTTTCATCGGTGAGGTATACAATCCTGCTGAATATCGTAATTATCTTGGTGCCGGCTTCGACTATCTGTATGATAAGGTAGGCATGTACGACACTCTCCGTGAGGTGATGCGTGGAAATCTCTCCACTCATGCTATTACAGGTGCATGGCAGGCCACTGATGACATCCGCAACCACATGCTCTATTTCCTCGAGAACCACGACGAGCAGCGTATCGCCAGCAGTTTCTTCGCAGGCGATGCCCGAAAGGGAATCCCCGCTCTTGCAGTATCGGCTCTGCTCCAGCAGAATCCGCTGATGATCTATGCAGGACAGGAGTATGGTGAGAAGGGTATGGACAAGGAAGGTTTCAGCGGCAATGATGGGCGCACCACGATCTTCGACTATTGGAGTGTTGACACCCTCGTACGTGCTTTCAAGAGAAAGCTCAATGCCGATGAGAAGCGCTTGAAGGAGATTTACGATAAGATCATCAATATTGCTCGCAGCGAAAAGGCTGTGACGGAAGGTGTGTCTTTCGACCTTATGTATGCTAATGGCGACACAACTCAGCAGTATGCCTTCTTACGTAAGGCAGGCTCAGATACCTTGCTCGTAGTGGCAAACTTCAGTGAACAGCCCACCACGATGGATGTCACCCTCCCAGCTCATGCCTTCGACTATTTGAAGCTCCACGAGCGTAAGAGTGTCACCGCTGTCGATCTACTAACAGGCAAGGAGATCAAGCGTCAGATGCGTCGCGAGTGTTATGTATCCGTCGATGTAGAAGCCCTCGGCGCTGTAGTCCTCAAATTCAAAGCCTGACAGAATATGGCCGATTATATACTCAACGAGCATAACAAAGAGGAGTTTCCTCCAGCACATACAGCAGAGCATCTCTTAAACCAGACGATGATCCGTATCTTCGGCTGTGGGAGGAGTTATAATGCCCATGTGGAGCGTAAGAAGAGTAAGATGAGTTTCTATCTCGACCACAAACCCTCGCGTCAGGAGGAGAAGGAGATTGAGCGCCGAATGAATGAGCTTATCGACGAGGATCTCCCTGTTACCTTCGAGTTTGTTACCCGTGATGACCTTCCTGAGGAGATTTCCCTCGATAGTCTTCCCGACGATGCCTCCGACACTATCCGTCTTGTCCGTATAGGTGACTACGACGTGTGTCCTTGCATCGGTAAGCATGTACGCTCAACCTCTCAGATAGGGCGTTTTGAGATGCTTGGCACAAACTGGGATGAACAGCAACGGTCGTTCAGAGTACGATTCAAGATAGTATAAAAAAATCCCTGACCTCAGCGGCCAGGGATTATTTTTATTCTTTGTTCATCTCTAACTTCAAGAATACAGGGTAGTGGTCGGAGTAGGTGAGTTCCTTCTTGTAAAACGTCAGTCCCTTGAACATTTCATCGTGGAAGATATAGTCGATACGCACCATTTTCTTTCCTCCTCTGAAGGTGTACATAAATCCGCTTCCGCACTCCTTGAATCCGTCAACGAGGTCACCCTTCATCGTGTTATAGACATATGAATAGGGGACATCGTTGAAGTCACCGCATACGATGAGTGGCACCTCTGCCTCTCTCATATCCATAGCCAGAATGTTAGCCTGTCCAGCACGTGCCATCATTCCTATGGTGTATGAGCCGTAGATACTCCTTAGCACAGCGTTTGACTCAACTTCTATTCCTGTGGCCATCTGAGCTTTTGCTGCATGGCGTAAAGCACTGTTGATACCTGTGGTCTCCATGTGGGCGTTATACACTCTTATCACCTGATCGTTGATCTTTACCTCTACCCACATCGCACTGTTGTTGGTCATTTCAAACGGTATGTTCTTCGACCTTACGATAGGATATCGGCTGTAAATCACCATATCGTTCTGTCCCATTACCATATAAGGGAAATACTCCTTATACGACTCTGAGTTCACTTTGTCTCCACTGCGGTCAGAATACTCCTGGAGACAGAGTATGTCAACCTTCTGTTTCTTCATTTCCGAAAGAATGTCCTGAGCCATGAATCCTGATGTCTCACGTCCGAAGAGTGCCACGTTGTATGATGCAATCTTCAGCCCGGGCTGCTTCTCTGCTACCTCGTCAGGACCTCCTATCTGATATAGCGTTCCGATATATGGTATGCAGCACAGTATCGTTATCAGCGGCATTAGCATCCAGTGCCATCGTCTCATAATGAGCCAGTAAAGCAACAGTATCACATTTCCTATTATCAGTAGCGGAAGTGCATATACCAGCAGGGCTCTTGCCGTGTTTCCTGCAGGATTGACATTTCCGCCAAAGAGTCCTACAAACGTAAAGATCATCATCAGAACGGTGACGATCAGTATCATAAACGAGAAATATTTCTGTACTGCCAGTTTTCCCATATCTTTTTCTTTTCTTTAGCCAATATATTTCTTTACGATGTCTATGAGGTTCTCCACACGGAAGGGCTTGGCCATAAACTCGTCACATCCTGCTGCCTTTGCCTCGCGGATATTCTCATCGAAGGCGTAGGCGCTGAGTGCTATCACCGGAGTGTTGGGGTTTACCTCTTTGATGATACGTGTAGCGTCGAGACCATTCATTCCAGGCATACGGATATCCATGAGTATAAGGTCAGGATGCTCGTCCTCGTTCATCTGTACTGCCTCGATACCGTTGTGGGCACGTATCAGACGGTAGCGCTTCTGGAGCACAATCTTCACCAGCTCGTAGTTGCTGTCTTCGTCTTCTGCCACGAGTACGCTCTTCATGAACTTTGCCGAACGCTCACTCACACGGATTGTTCTCACGTTGGTGGTAGTGGTGTGCTCAGTATTCATTCCTCCTACTGTACCTTCGAATGGCAGCATGAAGATAAACTGCGAGCCCTGTCCAAGTACTGAGTTACAGCTTATAGAGCCTCCCAGTTTCTCAACGATGATCTTACAGAGAGCAAGTCCCAGTCCGAAACCCTGGCTCTTTTCCGCATCCTGCGAGGCGTATGTGTCGAAGATATGCTTCATGAACTCTGGTTCGATACCTGAACCGGTATCCTTCACATAGAACTCGATGTTTTGTGTATCGTCGATAAGTCTGTATCCAAAAGTGATACTTCCTTGAGTAGTATGTTTCAGCGCATTGCTCACAAGGTTGGATAACACCTGAGTCAGTCTGTTCACGTCGGTATTCATCTGTACCGGCATCAGAGGCTTATGCCATACCAACTTCACCTCTTCTGGACAACGGAACTTAAACAACTGTAATATGCTCTCGCAGAGTGTGTTGAGATCTGTCATCTCTTTCTTGATGGCAATCTCTCCTGACTCTACACGGGATAGGTCAAGGATCTCATTGACGAGATTTCCCAGACGCTGGTTGTTGCTTTCGATGATCTGGTAGTACTTCAGTCTCTCTTCTTCTGAGTCTGTCTCAGCGATGACTCTAGAGAAACCTTCGATAGCATTCAGTGGGGTACGGATCTCATGGCTCATATTTGCAAGGAAGAGCGATTTCATCTTGCTCGCCTTCTCCGCTTTCTGGGCTTTCTCTTCGTATTCCTTAATTTTCTTGTTAGCGATATCCAGCTGCTCTTGTGCAAGTTTCAGTTTCCTGTTAACTTCGGCAAATCTCTGCAGCAGGAGCTCCTTCTCATTATCTTCCATACCCTTCATTACACTATAACTTTGTTACCAAGTTTTTTGTAAATGACTATTTGGGTACAAAATTACATATTTTTTCTGAAACAAACAAATAAAAAACGAAAAAACTTTTCAACTTCTTTTCGCTTTTTCCCATGCACCGCTGTTACTATGCGTTCTGAGATATGCCATTCCGCGGAACACGTTGAGGTTCATAAACACGAAATAATAGGCAGTATACAGCATTTTGTTCTTGTGTCCGTGCTCGTTCATGATATATCCTGCCAGTGCTGCAAGATACAATAGTATCTGCAGGGCCAGGATAATGGTGTAGATTGTTCCAGCTCCTAAAGCCACGAGCATGGAGTTAACAGCCAGAATTATCACCATCGCTATAGGTGTGACGCTCCATCTTAGCACTCTGTGGCTGATATACTGGAAAGCCACCAGTGGCTGTCTCAGCGGGTTAAGCATTTTTCTCAACCACCAGATGCTCTGCAGACCACCTGCCGCGATACGTCTCTTACGCTTTGATTCCTCATGTATATCAGCAGAGCCGTATTCCATGGCGTAGGCATCGGGAGAGTAGGCGATACGTTTGCCTTCATCTACGATATACATCGACATCATGAAGTCGTCGAGTAATGCGTTGTCTGGCACCTCGCGCACCAGCTTAGGGTCTATGGCATAGAGTTCTCCTGCTGCTCCCATAGTGGAATAGAGCTCTGAGTCCCATTTTTTCAGCGTACTCTCATAGCGCCAGTACATTCCTTCTCCCTCGGCAGCCATCTCGCCTTCCTTTCGTGCTGCCACACGTTTCTCTCCGCTCACGCAGCCAACGGTCTTGTCCATAAACAGTCTTGCTATCTCCTTCATGGCTCCGCTGTTAATCATAGTGTTGGCATCAGTAAAAGCCACATACTGTGTCTTCAGCTCTCTGAGTCCGTGTTTCAGTGCAGCTGTCTTTCCTCTGCGCTCGGGCGAGAATACGATATCTACTTCGGGGTATTCTTTCAGCAACTCGTTAGTGCGGTCGTTGCTTCCGTCAGTTACCCACATCACCCTGAACTTATCCTTCGGATAGTCCAGGGCGCGGGTATTCTGCATTTTCTCTTTTACCACGTCTTGCTCATTGTAGGCGCATATCATGAGTGTCATTGTAGGCAGCTCATCGTCTGTGGGCATTGGGGTGGGGGACTGCTTCCCCCTCACGAGCCTCTTGATACTGATGATGAGCCATAGAAGCATTCCGTATCCTAAGTAGGTATAGAATACCACTGCCACACATACCCAGAAAATCACCTTCAGTGTCAGCATAATCACATGGTTTCAATTTCTTCCTTCATGTCTATAAACTGCCTGTCGGCGTCATAGAACTCATACTGTAGGAACGCCAGTTTCTGTGATGGCACGATCTTCACTCCCAGTCCGTATTTCATCTGCCATTTCATCTTCAGGCTAACCATGCCCTTGTTGATGTATGCAGCCACGTAGGGGTGAACGTGCAGGTAGAACTTGTGTATTCCAATCTTGTTGACCAGGGTGTCAATTTTGCTCTCCAGCTGATCGGTGAAGAGTATGCTCGACTTGATTTTTCCGCTACCATGACAGGTGGGACATTCTTCTTCGACATTCACGTCCATTGCAGGTCTTACTCTCTGTCGTGTTATCTGCATGAGTCCGAACTTCGAGAGCGGTAGGATGTTGTGCTTAGCGCGGTCTTTTTGCATGTTCTTACACATCCTCTCGTAGAGTATCTGGCGGTCTTCAGCCAGTTTCATGTCCACGAAGTCCACTACGATGATTCCTCCCATGTCTCGTAGTCTCAGCTGTCTTGCCAACTCATCGGCAGCTCCGAGGTTGGTCTCCAGCGCATTGGCTTCCTGTCCGTTCTCTTTCTTAAGACGTGTTCCGCTGTTCACATCCACCACGTGCATGGCTTCCGTATGTTCGATGATAAGATAGGCTCCGTGCTGGTAGTTCACGGTCTTTCCGAATCCTGACTTCAGCTGCTTGGTAACGTTGAAGTTGTCGAAGATAGGCACCCTGCCGTTGTATAACTTCACGATGTCTTTCTTCTCCGGGGCAATCAGTCCGAGGTATTCCTGTACCTGCTGACACATCTCTGTGTCGTTGATATGAATGCCGTCGTAGCTTGGGTTAAACAGGTCACGCAGCAGTGCCACTGCGCGGCTCTGTTCCTCAAAGCACAGTTGAGGTCTTTCTGTTGTCTTCTGTACTTTGGTGATAGTGTCTTCCCAACGCTTGAGCAGGATTTTGAGTTCGGCATCAAGTTCAGCAGCTCTCTTTCCCTCAGCCACAGTGCGTACTATCACACCGAAGTTCTTAGGTTTAATGCTCTGTATGAGCTGTTTGAGTCTGCTGCGCTCCTCGCCTTTCTTAATCTTTGTCGAGACAGAAACTGTATCCTCGAAAGGCATCAGTACCAGGTATCTTCCTGCAAAGCTCAGTTCGCATGTCAGTCGTGGTCCCTTGGTATTGATGGGTTCCTTCACGATCTGTACCAGTACCTCGTCGCCTACCTTCAGCGTATTGGCAATGCTTCCGTCCTTGGGAAGCTTCGGTAGGATGTTGGCCTTCTGTATGGGATAGAGTTTCTTTCTGTCGCTCACTACCTGTTTGAGGTATTTCTCGTATGAGCTGAATTGAGCACCCAAGTCAAGATAATGAAGGAACGCCACTCGTTCTGCTCCCACGTCAACGAAACAGGCGTTGAGTCCTGGCATCAGTTTTTTCACCTTTGCCACATAGATGTTGCCCACCGTAAAGGATGCCGTGCGCTGCTCTTTCTGGTATTCCACCAGCGTCTTGTCTTCGAGCAGTGCAATGGAGATATCCTTAGGCTGCACATCGATGATCACTTCGCTTGTCATTGTCTTTTCTTACGTTTTCTCTTGACTTGTTAAAAACTCGAAAGGGTGCGTCGCATCCTTTTTTGGATTGCCGACACAGAGCTTACTTGCTCTTATGACGATTCTTGCGCAGTCTCTTCTTACGCTTGTGAGTAGCCATCTTGTGGCCCTTCTTCTTTTTTCCGTTTGGCATAATTGTAACTATTTAAATTGATTATTTCATTTTGTCCAAAAAGCTCTTTGACGGCTTGAAAGCGGGATAGTCGTGAGCCTCTACCATGATTGTTGTGTTCTTCGAGATGTTACGTGCTGTCTTGGCTGCGCGGCGCTTTACGTGGAATGTGCCGAAGCCACGAAGGTAAACGTTCTCGCGCTCGTCTGCCAGACTGTTACGCACTTCCTCCATGAATGCCTCTACCACCACTGCAACTTCTTTGTTGCCGAGACCGGTCTCTGCCACAATCTTCTTGATGATTTCTGCTTTTGTCATTTCTACTTTTCTCTATATATTAATAATGTGTATATCGATAATTGTTCGATTTCGGACTGCAAAGGTACTAATTTTCAGTCGATTACAAAAATATTTCCCGATTTTTTTTCGAATTTTATGAATTTTCACCTCTCAGAGGCTCTTTTTTTGTGATTTTGGACTCAGAAAATCAAAAAAGTGCAGAGTTTTCGACTGCCGAACGCAGATCGTCGGGTAGTGCGTGGCGGTTAAGAAAGAGGTATGTGGTATTCAGCTTAATGAAGTCGCGCGACATATACCAGATGCCTCTGTATTGCCCGCTCTTGCCCCATGAGTTTTTTACCATATAGTATGGCTTGCCTTTTTCGTCAACGGCCTTTCCGTAGATAAGCATAACATGATCGTAGGTGAAGCGCCAGTCGTTCCACTGCTCTTGGCGCATCTCCTGTGTAGGAGTAATGCCATCGGGTAGCATGGCAAGTCCTGTGCGGGTGAAATTGCCTGATACATCACCTCCCCAAGCCACAGTATAGCCTGCATCTAGAGCTTTGTCTAGTACGTCCATCAGCTGGTCGATAGGGATGTTATAGCTGGGTTTCAGGCGCCATTTGTATGGGGCTTCGATGATAAACCACTTGAAGAACGGATGATGGGTGTAGCTGGTTAGACTCACGTAGTCGTCGAGATTGAGACCAAGACTCTCTGCAAACGACTTCGGAGTGTATGTCTTACCCTCGTAGACAAATGACTCCGGGCAACGGCCTACATATTTCTCTATCATTGCCATTACACTATCCTGCCAGTGGGGTAGTGGCTCCTTTGCATCCTTTCTTACGATGCTTCTCACCATGCGCTCCAGCTCCGGGAAGAATACTTTGAAGTTGGCAAGCGAGTCGCCAGTCAGTGAGCCAGGTGCTGGCATAGCATCCTCGGGACATATGCCGTGTTGGCGTATCACCTCAAGCACATCATCGCATGAGCCGCCCTCTGATATCTGACTGTAGCCGTGCATGCGCACATAGTGAGTGGCGTTGTCCATATAGTCCTTGTTTACCACAAACATCTCGCAGAGGTCGTAGGTCTTACCTGTCTTACGGAGTATCTCACTCTCGAAATACCCCAGCGTGGCATAGTCCCAGCAGGTGCCGCTGCGGTACTGATTCTTCACACTTGTTATCGGATTCACCTTCAATGTGTTGAAGGTTTTCTTCTCACTTGAGGCTATCGCGCCCCGCTGCAGATTCTCCTGTGCCGATGCCAGTAATGTTACCAGCATCATGGAAATAATGGTAAAATACCTCATAATTTGTAATCGTATAATATCACGTGCATTTTGCCCCTAATATCCAAGATTATCACCTACAAGCACTACGATGTGTCGGCCTTTGGGTGAATTTCTTAGGAAATGAACGTAGTTACAGATTGATTCGGGGGAGTTACAGTTGTGGCATATACCATCATTTTGGCATGGGGTCTTAATATCGAAACGCGCAGCATTAATTGGTGATGCCGTTCCCCTTGCCCTTGAAAGTGCAGCCTCTATCGTCTGGGATACTTTGTTCAAACCTATTACGAAGATCACCTTCTTGGGTCCCCAGGTTATTGCTGCCACACGATTACCATTGCCGTCGATATTCACGATAACACCATCCTCAGAGATTGCATTGGCACTGGTAAGGTAAACATCCGTCGAGAATGCTCTTAGATACATGGCCTGTTTTTCCTCTGGAGTCTCTACTAAGTCACGGTCAAGCACTTCTAAAGTCCCTCTGCTTCTTAGAGCATCAGGAATACCAAGGTCACGAACGGTCATCGTACCGCCCCATGTCACGGAGCTACCGTCGGGTATCAGTTCTAAAACCTTCTTTACGGCATCCTCGTTAGTAGGACAATAGAAGCCCTCTATATGGCGTCGGTTCAGATTCTTGATTATCTGTTCGGCCATCTTTTGATTTCTTTTTTCTTGTGGAGTCATATCAATTTCTCTAAAATCATTTAAATCATTCGGCAAAGTTAGCGAAAATTACTGAAAAATAGGTATCTTTGCACTGATAATTAACAAAAGTTGATTCAAACATAGCATTTGGTGATGGAACAGATATCCATATTTCAGAAGCCTGTATGGGTGGTGATTTTTGCCCTCACAGCCGCAATAGCATGGGGATGGGCATTCCCGCTCATTAAAGTGGGTTTCAATGCATTTGGTATCACGGCTGACATGACGGGCAGTAAGATGCTCTTTGCTGGCATTCGCTTTGCTGCGGCAGGTCTGATTGTTCTGTCTGTTGCCCGTAGTAATGGACGGTCTTTTCGGACAAGCCGTCTTATTGACTGGCGTTTTATCCTTGCCTTTGCATTGATGAACACCACGCTCCACTATTTCTTCTTCTATGTAGGTATGTCACATAGTGAAGGTTCGCGGGCTGCCATTCTCAATTCGCTGAGCACATTCCTGGTGGTGTTGCTGGCATGTGCCTGTTTTAAGAGCGACAAGTTGACTTCTCGGAAGATGCTTGGCTGTGCCGTAGGTTTCAGCGGGATACTGGCATTGAACCTCGGTGGATCCGAAAGCGGACGGTTTACCTGGCTGGGCGACGGCATGATTATCCTCAATGCCATCTGTGGGGCCACGGCTAACCTGATGACCCGCGGACTGAGCCGACGAGTGGATGTCTTTGTAGGAACAGGCTACAGTCTCACCATCGGAGGCTTGCTGCTCATCATCCCAGGACTTGTTATGGGCGGTACATTACCTAATGTGAATTTGCTCGGCATCATCTGTTTGATTTTGCTCATAGCAATCTCTGCTATCGGATTCGCGCTCTACAACAAACTGCTCAGCCTTAATCCTGTGGGGAAAGTGGCCATCTACAATTCGCTGATTCCCATCGTAGGAGCCGTTACCTCATGCCTCTGTCTTGGTGAGATCTTCCATCCGAAATACGCCATAGCCGGAGGCCTGGCTGCACTTGGCATCTACATCATCAACAAAGGAAAAAACCAGTAGATCTTATATTTATAGTGTATCATTGGGGTCAGGATACATTGCGGTATGAAGGTCATTTAAACTTGGTTTAGCTCTTTTTGTAAATTAGCAAGAAAACGTGCAGCCTGGCCGCCATCCATCTGAACGTGATGGAATTGGAACGATACTGGCAGCGTTGTCTTGAACAACCCCTTCCGATACTTACCCCACATCATCATTGGATTGTAGAACTGGTCCGTGTATTGGTTGACGATGCAGTCGAGTTCCGTCTGTATCATGGCAGATGTGCCGATAACCATATGGTCGTCAAGGAAGGCGCTCGACCTTTGGTCGCTTGCAAAGCAAGAACTCTTACATTCATTCGCTGCTTGTGCTGTCAACGATAGGTAATCGCGATCGAACTGCTGTAAATCATCGTGGAAAGGAATGTCGCAGGAGCTGATGCCTCCCTTACTGTTCTCTACAATGACGTTGATGGCAAGCTTGTCGTAGCGGTATAACTTTCCGTCTACAGGCAGCGTATAGAACTCCTTCACCTGGCTCGCCGCTTGGCCTACGCACCAGCTCATTAGCATGGTGAACTTCATTCCGCTCTTTTTGCTGACCTTTACCAAGCGGCTAACATCCAGCGTCTTCACCCGCTCGACCTCTGGTCGCTTGCTACCAACGGGACGCAAGAATGTTACCATCGGCATGGGCGATGACATCCACATACGGAATGCTTCTGCCCTGTTACTCTCTTGAGGGTTTATTTCTCTCTTCATAATCTATTAACGCTTCGCTATCCTGAAAGTACAACGATCGCCTCCCCTGAGAATCGTATTCTCAATCCGGACATCGAACTGGCTGTCAGGTTCAAGCTGCGACAAAATATACAAAATGCTTTGCCTGGAGCACTCGCACTGGTTCGGATCGCTCCTGAGTCCACATTTTACCTTGGGACACGAACATTCCGAATAACTCAGTTCATAAACCTTCCCTGGCTCAATAATCCTACCCTGATACGACATGCTATTGTACCCTTCCTTGTAGATCCTGTCGAAATCCCCATCATACTTTGCATAGATTTGCTTATGTAACGGGAGGACATGTTCCTTGACGCATTCTATGGCTTCTTTCCTATAATCCATATAATAACGATATATTGTTTGTTACTCAATCACAAAACTACGTGGATAAAAATCGCTATAGAAACGGCCATCCGTGGCGGTGAACTTTAGAACGCAATAGTTAGGATCTGTCACACCGCCAGGATAATACTGCGTATCGCCCTTGCGCCAAATCATCTCCTTGCTCTTGGCATCTGTCAAGACTTCCATTGTGCCACGAAGCATCATACCTTTGAAACCTTTTTCATCACAGAAGTAGATGCTGGCCTTGGGATTAGCCTTGTAATGGGCCACGCGCAGTGAGAAGGTGTTTGTGGTAAAATAGAACGTTTTGATGCCTTCACGCTTACGAGGTGCCAGCATGGCCTTGGTGCATGGATAGCCCTCATTATCTACTGATGATATGAAGGCAATGGGCAGCGAGTCGGCCATCTGCGCGATAAGCTCTTTAACCCCAGCCAAAGCAGGATTGACCTTCATAGCCTCATCATTAGTAACATTCAGCGCTTTGCGCCAACGCTTCAGTTTGGGGAAGTACGTCTTCATCTGTCCGATATACTCCTCTTTTGTTATTGGATTAGGCAACCCTTCGTTCACAGCACCTACAAACTGGGCACAATGCTCAATCATTTCTTCCATCGTGCAGTCTTGCAAGAATTTACCATCCTTATAGCAGTACATGCAATAATCTTCGTTCTTACTTCCATCGGCATTTGTACCAAGAACCTCGTCAGTCAGCGGCATACCGCAACTCTGACAAAATCGCATTTTTTCCATATTTCTATTTTGTTTTATCTGTTTGACGCTGCAAAAGTACAGATAATAGCTCTTCCCAACAAATTTCTGGGATAATCTGCAACTATTTGTGACGAATGGTAACATTATTCAAATAATTGTTTCGCAACATCAGAAATCCGTGATCTTCCTTTGACTCGTTAAAGGCAATCTGGAACGTGATATGGGCGTCGCTGCCAAGAATCGTGGATACATCGTATTTCTTGCAAAGACGTAGCGGTTCTAGGTTGTTGTCACGGGCAACTATTTGGGTGCTATCTGGTATCTGCATTGTTGAGATAAAGGTCAGATTCTATATCTATTGACTTCTTGTAGCTGTACTCAACAGCCTTTGCCAGGCTGCACAGGTCACTGCCGAACCCTTCTTCGTTGAGCACAAGCTGGCAGTTGCTACGGAACCAGCCGCCACTCACGGCCTCTCGGCTGACAATGATACCGGCTGCGACTAAGTCACCGCCACTGCCCAGCACGAAGTTGAAGTGATCTGTATCGAACTCGAAAGTTGAGAAGTTCAGTTGGTTCATCTTGTTCGAGCATGGAAACTCGCCCTGACTGTTCACAATCTCCGTGCTCATGGGCGCATCCGCCCCGTCAGTGTTGCAGGGATTGAGTACGAGACGAGCCATCTCTGTTGCATACATGCTTTCGTGCTTCTGAACAGTTACGAACGTCACCAGGTCACCGCGCTGCAAGCCCCATGCGTTGACAAAGTCAGCGTAGGCCCGACTGGGGCTGTTGACATACGCCTTGTGGCCCCCTGCGGCATCAATGCCCACGGAAACTACGGGCAGATGCCCTTCAGAGATGATGGCTGCGAAGGGCGTCCACTTCTGACTCTGAAGGGGCATGAACTGGTAGAACTGGTCCAGCCCCTGGCCTGATTCCTCAAGGGTTGCCACGTGCTCACGAAGGTATTTCAGATTAACCCTCTTGAACTTATTCATACAGTCGAAGCTATTATCGTAGTCTTCAAAGGAATGGTCACAGATTCCTTTTAACATGCTGTAAGCCTTATTTACTGCTTTGAGCAGGACGCGCTGCTGCGACTGGGCCTCTGTCTTGGGATTCTTCGGTTTAGTGAGAGTTCTTGCGATGGTCTTACCTCCACGTTGGTAGTACGTCCTGTTGCCTAATCGCCCTACAGCGCCGTACATGTCTTTAGTCATTTCTGCCATAATGCTACATATATTTAGTTCAAACTTCTATCATATTTTTCTCTAGTTTTACTCCAGTTCTTCTCTAGTCTAGCTCTAATTCTTATAACTAGAGATAAACTAGAGATGAATTAGAGATATATTAGAGATATAATTTATGCAAAGATACGATAAAATTTGGAAATGTACAAGAAAAATTGCAAAAAAAAGACCATTATCGCAAAGAACGGCTTCATGACGCTCTACGACTATGCCAATGCCACCCACCAGAGCCGTTCTGTAGCCTCGAAAGACCTGCGTCAAATCGTAGCCGACCTCAAGTCAGGCATCACTACTCGTGGCAGCCATTCGCATAAGGTGTGGATTGCGAACGATTAGCTATAGACTTTCTATGCGCTTGCTTTTAAACTGACACGCATGCGCAGGATGTCCTGAATGTTGCTGATGATGCTGATAATGCCCAACGTCATCAGTAGGGAGAGACCCGTAGCTGCAATCCATCGTGAATTCTCTGTCAGCCACAGGAGGATGCCAGTTTGAACTTTGAAGGTGAAAAGGGGTACATCGGCAGGTGTGGTCAGCACGTAGGTAATAGATACTGCGCCACATATAATGCCAACGACAAAGGCTGCCACCATCAATATCTTGTAACGACGGATAGATGCTTCTTGGTGTTGTTTGAGATACTCTACTGCATCCAGACGCTTGGTAAGCGCTGCCATGAAGTCTGCATTGTCAGCGAAATGGGGCTTCTGTGCGAGGAACAATTCCTCAAGGGCTTTATCTTTCTTCATAACTTCAGTTTCTCTTTTAGTTTGTCCCGTCCTCGTGAGAGCTGCTTTTTGACGGCATCTTCTGAGGTATCAGTAATGGCGGCTATCTCCTTGATATTATAGCCGTTGAGATAGAACAGCGTGATAGATGAGCGTTCCTTGGGAGGCAGGGTGCGCAGGGCCAGGTAGAGGTCTTGGTGTTCAAACTCAGAGTCTGCATGGGCACTACTGGCGAGTGCTCGTGCTTCGTCGATGCTCTCCGTGCAGCGCAGGCTCGCCTTGTGGTTGAGGAACGTGTTGTAGGCAATCTTGAAGAGCCACGAACGGAACTTCCCCTTGTCCTGATAACCTGCGCTGGAGAGATAGGCCTTCACGAGCGCATCCTGCGCCAAGTCGTCGGCATCGTCTTTCTTGCCACAGCAGAGGGCGAGCAAGAAGCCTCTGAGTGCCTCCTGCTCACGCTCAACATGGGTGATAAATACGTCTCGTGTCACGAGTTTGCTTCAGCTATCAGTTTCTTTTCTTCTGCCTCCATCTCCTTGGCCAGCATCTTCTTTCCTTTGGAGTAGTTAATAAGGAAGGCAATACCTACACCTAACAGGATAGCACCAGCCAGATAAAGCATTCTAAGATCATTTGAGTCCATTCCACCCACAAAGTCAACATAGATGGCACATATCAAGAAACCAATACCGAGGAAGGTAGTAATGTTTCCTGTTTGCAGTTTGCTGAGCAGCTTCTCCTTCAGCAGTTTCTTCTTGGGCGAAATCTTCTTCATCAATTCTTCGATATCCAAGTCTGGATTCTTCTCGATAGCGGCCAGTGCAATCTGTGTACGAGTGTTGGTCTCGTTCATTTCCTTACGAATTCCCATCCATATTGCAAAGATTGGGAGAATGCATCCACAAGCAATAGGTACTAAAATTGCAACTAAATGTTCCATTTTCTTTTCATTTTTTATTGTTATACTTCTGTTTCTTTCGATCTTGGTCACTTATATAACAAGTCAGAAGGACAAAAGGTGACGCTGAAACAGAAAATTATTCAAATATCTTCCTTACGGCCTTGTGGCATTTCTGTATGTCTTTCTCGGATAGTTGTGGATGCATAGCTGTACCGCCACGTTCGATGGTGGCGACAATCTTGAAGCCGGAATAGCGACAGATTTCACGCATAGCATGGATGGCACCACGTGATTGTTTGAACCAGATATTCCAAGGCCAAGGGGTGGTGCAGGTACTGAGAAGGATACACTTCTTGCCCTTCATCAATGGCTCCGGGAAACGAGGGGTGTCGCGCATCATACCATAGACGATACGGTCGAACAGCAACTTCATTTGCCCTGGGATGTTACCCCAATAGCAGGGCGCACCCATGATAATCGCATCGGCATTCTGTATCATTTTCAATACCCGCTGAGAGTCATCCTCTGCCATCGAACACTTCAACTTTGTGCGACAGGCCATACAACCAATGCAGGGTTTGATACTCAGATCGTTGGTATAGACTGTCTGCACCTTGTCGCCTCTATTCTCTGCTTCTTCTCGCATGATGTCGAGCATCTGCGAAATCAAACCCTTCTTTCGCGGGCTTCCGTTTATGATTAGTATGTTCATCGCTTCTTATTCAATACCTTTCTATGAAATCAGTTACCAGACGGAAAACGGGCTCGTAACTGTCGAAGATGGCGTGTTGCCAGTCGTCGTAGATTGTATGGTAATATTTGAAGGCATCACCCTCCTCGTTTTCCAAAAAGATACAGGGCACGTGGCGCTTTGCAAAGGGATAATGATCGCTGTTTGCAGCCAGTTCTCCACGATTCCGCAGAAGGTGTTGATGTCGATGATGAAAGGTTGCACAGTTACTTCATCCACCCCTGCCTTCAGGTATTCTTTCTGCAAGAATTTTCCCGCTTTGTTGGCACCACCTTTGGCATAGCCGCGCCCTTGATACTTGGCGGAACTCAGAGCCTTAACTACACGTTTGTAGTGTGCCAAATCCTGTGCATGTAGCTGCATTGCTGAACTGGCCAGCGATAGTGCGAATAACAAATATGATACTGTTCTTTTCATATTTCCTCCTATCATTCAATTATCTGATCCTATCCAAGTGAGTCTTCGCCATAAACCCTCTAACGGTCCACGCTGGTGACTGCTGAACCAGAAGCGGGCGAAGCAATATTGGGCAATAACCATGCCTATGCCTACCATCACGGCATAGGTGATGCCCAGCTTGTAATAGCAGGCGAGACCATAGCCACAGAAAATGGAGCAGCCGATGATGGACTGCAACAGATAGTTGGTGAGACTCATACGTCCAAAGATGCACAGATGATGGAGCACACGGCGTACACCCTCGAAGGCATACCATGCTGAGACCACAGCCGAGACGATCATCAGGAGAATGATAAGGTTGTAGATAGGTTTGAGCCAGCCTTCCAGTTCGCCAAAGTCCACGAAGCTCAGGGCGATTACAACAGCAGCAGATATAATGAGAATCTTATGCCAGATCTGCAGATTCTTTCCCTCATTGTAAAACATTCGCTGTCGCCCTAACTGCATGCCGAGGATAAAGAGGCAGAGCAGTTGCGTCAGACGACCACTAAAGACATTGAAACGCAAGTTTAGTTCAAAGCCGTAACGCAGATTGATGAGCGCATTCTCCCAAAATGTACCATCCTCATGCATAGCTATCACTTGGCCATACATATCCCACAATCTGGAATGATCGATAGTCGTGCCTGTCAGCAAGCAATACAACTCTACGGGTTGGATGGCCAGCAGACCGATGATACACCAGACCGCCTTTGACGGCAGATAGCTGATGGGAATGAGCAGCAGACCATAACAGGCATAAAGCATGAGGATGTCGCCGTCGTAGAACGCCACGTTGATGATACCAAACACGAAGAGCAGACACATGCGCCAGGCAAAGCGCCCGGAGAAGTTCTTCCCCTTTTGTTGCTGGTTGTCGTTCATGATGAAGAAACTCAGCCCGAAGAGCATGGCAAATACACCATACATCTTGCCAGAAAACAGCCAGGCCAGTACATCGGCCACCATTTGGTCGCAGGGTAGTGTATGGAGGATGGTCTTCTGTGTGAAGATATCGAAATGCTCAACGGAGTGATACAGGATGATTCCTGCCACAGCGATTCCTCGCAGGGCGTCGGCCACGTCAATGCGTGTATTGGGGAGATTACGGGTCTTGTACATATTTGTTCAGTTTGACCGTGCAAAGATACAAAAAAATTAATTCTTTATATCTACACCACAAAAAAAATTGTCGGCAATGATGTGTAGGGTTTGTGCATCCTTGTCTACGATTCTTGAAGCATGGTTGCCAACACCGCCAATAAAACTGGCTACAATGAAAACTATTCCAATAATCGTTCTTGGTTTCATAACTTTACTTTTTTAATGTTCAACGTTTCTGGGTGCAAAGGTATAAGGTATAAAAGATCCCTCCAAATTTCTGGGATATTCTGCGTGTGTATGTGACAAACGGGCAAAAATGTGGGATGAAATGAGCATAAAGTGACGAGCGGCAAAAATAATTGATAATTGACAATTGATAATTGATAATTATTTTGTAATTTTGCCGGCTGTATGAACAAAGGTCATAAAGAAACTATTAGCATCCGCTTCGTCAGCTGCGCCTTTATGGTGCTGGCGATAGCCATCTTCAAGCCATTCGGACTTGGAGTGTGGCAATGGCAGGCATACATCCATTTGCTGGCGATATTTGCATTAGGCATGTTCAGTTGTTTCCTTACGGAAGTAATCTTGCGATACATTGTCCGCATGCCCCGCTCATACGATCGTGGCATCAGCTATATCATCAGCCGTAATCTCCGATTCCAATGTATCAACACTGCTTATCTGTATTTATCGTCATTTTGCGATGAGCAGTCTGGTAGAGGGCAACAAACTGTCTTTAAGTAATTATCTGGAGACATTGGTGATTATCGCCTTCCTCTCCTTTGCTATCGGTCTCTACTGGCGCTTCAAGTTCCGTAGCCGTTATCTGGCAGCAGAACTGGAGGAAACCAGGCAGATGAACGAACAGTTGAAGAAATTCCAGACTTTAAACACAGGTGCTCCCCGACAAACTGAAGATGATCTTCCGATAGGGGATACTGATCAGGATTCACAGATAACACTTGAGGGAACCACCAATGAGCATGTCACCCTTGATATTTCCGACCTGTTATATATAGAAGCAGTTGGTAACTATGTAAAGGTTTGCAAACTACAAGGAAATGAAGCGCATGCCAATATGCTCCGTGCCACGATGAAACAGATGGAAGATGCACTTGAGGCTTATCCTATGATAGTACGTTGTCATCGTGCTTTTATGGTCAATCTCGCTCAGGTGGAGCAAATTTCCTCCAATTCCCGTGCTATGCAGCTCGTGATGCGTCATAGTCACGATGCCATTCCCGTATCGCGCAGCAATGTCAATAAACTGAAGGAACTCCTGGGATAGGAATCTTTTGTGATTATTAAGGAGAGAACTAACCAAGCACCACATCGAGCACCATCATGAGGACGAAGCCGATAGCAAAACCGATGGTGCTGAGATTGGAGTGTTCGCCCTCGTTGGCTTCCGGAATAAGTTCCTCGACAACAACATAGAACATCGCACCAGCTGCAAAGGCCAGCATATAGGGCAGAACGGGGGTCATGAACGAGGCCAGCAACACTACTGCCAAACCGCCGAGGGGTTCGACGGCACCGCTCAATGAGCCGATGACGAATGACTTCCACTTGGAATTGCCTGCTGCCCGCATGGGCATGGAAATGATGGCGCCCTCAGGCACGTTCTGGATGGCGATACCTATGCTGACAGCCAGAGCACTGGCCAGCGATAGTCCTGCTGCACCGTTCTCAGCTCCTGCAAATACCACGCCCACAGCCATTCCTTCAGGCAGATTGTGGATGGTGACGGCTAATGCCAGCATAGCAGTTCGAGAGAGTTTTGAACGAGGGCCCTCTGGTTTGTCGGTTCCTATATGGAGGTGTGGGGTCAGCTCGTCAATCATCAGCAGGAAGCCCATACCCAACAGGAAACCGACGGCAGCAGGCAGCACCGACCACGCTCCCTTCGACTCTTCCATCTCCATCGCGGGAATCAACAGCGACCACACCGATGCTGCCACCATCACACCTGATGCAAAGCCAAGCAGCGACTTCTGCAGCCTTGGCGACATATCTTTTTTCATGAAAAACACGAAGGCAGAGCCGAGCATGGTGCCAAGCAAAGGAATCAAAAGACCTATAATAATGCTCATGTTTTATGCTATTTTTTTTGAAGCTAAGAAACTAAATATCCAATTTGTAATCCACACAATCCTCATCGCGGTAAAACTCCTTCGCACCCCAACGTTGCCAGTATTGATGGGTTTTGAGGTGATGCATAACAGGAATGAAGATGAAATCGAATTTGGTTTTCAACTCGGGCATGATTGATATCAGCATGTCGTAGTTCAATCGGGTACCACGATATTTTTCAGCAACAATGAATGAAAAGACAGCAATATAACGCTGGGCATTGAGATCTTTTATCAGCTCCGGCTTGTCTGTTAGGATCTGCGGCGTCTCCTCCTCAATTCGATAGTCACTCATATTGAGCAGCCCTATGACATGACCGTTTTCATCTAAAGCCTTGACACTCAACGGCCAGTTGAAATGCAGGTCTTGCACCCACGACTCCACCTCAGCGCGGTCAAAACCGTATTGTCGCACCATCCAGTCAATTGTCAACGGCGCATCATCTTCAGTCATTCTTTGTAATATGTACGACATTGTAGGTCAATAGTATTTCAGGGCGATACGACAATTTCGCTTGGCGAAGACCTGGGATTCCCATATCTTCTTCGCGGTTCAGATAGATATATTGCTCAGGCAGATGCTCGGCAAACTGCTGGTTGATGATGGCAAAGGCACCCTCCACATGACGGTCGGCTTTCTCTACACAAACGTCAAAGGTGTCGGTGGTGACAGCGGCTCCGTATGTGAAAGCCACGATACGACCATCCACGAAGATGCTTCCGCCTATCATGCCGAGAGTGTCCCAATTCGAGAATATGGTCTCCATCACGCGATGCTCGGCATTGATAGTCTCATTCCTGTTCTCGTTTTCGTTATCGTTTTGGTTCTTCTCTTCCTGCCATATTTCCGTCAGCCGACGACATTCGTCAAAGAATTCTGGCGTAAGCGGACGATATTCAAAATCGGGATGCTCCGCACGGAAACGATGGATGTGATTGCGCTTGGCATCCAGATGTCTGCCATGAAGCGTTGCGAGATCAGTACGACGATAGATGTAATCGTATTGGTCGCGAAGTGGCTCAACTGAGATTGACCATTGACCATTGACCATTGACAATTGTGCAACTTGCGAGTCTTCAAGCCCAATCAACGTCAAATCTCCATTGCTATCATCAAATAACGCCTCAATAAGTTCCTGCGACAATGCTTTTGACGTACAAACCATATACGCTCGCTGGCCATCGAAGGTATAGCGCAGCACCACGGCATTTTCAAGCACGCACACCTCGGTGCCGAACAGAAACTGCCATCCCACAAGGTTGGCAAAATTATAGTTGCAATTACGCCGCCCAAAGGGTAGCGTAACTGCCTGCATTACCTCGCGGTCTATCAACGTCAAAGGATGAAACACGAGTGTCATTAGTTTTACAGTTGCAGCAACAGCCAGTTCTGCGTGCCAATCTTCTCGATGAGCTCCACTGCACCCTGGCTCCAGTAGAGGTCTTCCTCCTCGTCCTTCAGGTAGTCCTTCAGCAGGTCGTAGGTGGTTGGATCGTCCTTCACACCCTCCATGCACTTCATCAGCAACTCAACGCCTGGCTCCTGAATAGCGAGGTCGGCCTTAACATACTCAACTGGATCGGCGATGAGCTCGCGGCTCTTCATACCCTCGAATTTAACGTCACCTCCGAGGTCGAGAATACGCTCTGTGAACTTCTCTACCCAGCCCATCTCCTCACCAAAGTGGCCGATGTATTTCTCACCGAGCTTTGTGATGCCCTGTGCCTTGAAGATCATACCCTGCTGCTTGTGAACGATGGCACCTTCTGCCAGATGAGTTACGAAAAGCTGTAATGACTCGATTGATTTCTTCTTGTCCATAATGCTTTTATTTTTAGTTGTTAAACGATTTTGTTATTTGATTACTATTTCGATTGCAAAATTACGATATTATTCCGATAAATCCAAATCTGAAACAATACAAAAATTGTCTGAAACGATACAGATTACTTGCAATGGAGGGCAACGATGGTCTCATACTTCTCCTGCTTACCAGAGGTCTGCTTCGGCTCCTCAACCTTCTTGCCATACTCGTAAACCTGCTCAAGCGTCAGCTTGCCATCTTCGAAGTCCTTACCGATACCGCTGTCGAAGCTGGCGTAGCGAGCCTTCTTCATGGCGGGAAGTTCTGAGTTCTCCAGGATATCAGCAGCGTTCATCAGGGCACGGGCCATAGCATCCATACCGCTGATGTGAGCGATGAACAGATCCTCGAGGTCGGTTGAGTTACGACGGATCTGACATCTCTCCATTCTTGGCAATCATTCCATTGCCATCCGCCAAAGAACCTTCGTATGCTCCCCCGAAGAAGTCATTGATAAACTCGCGAATCTTCTTCACCACGCTGTCAGGACCTGCCACGGGATAGTCGGCTACAAGACCAAACTTGTAGATGCCATCCTCCTTTGAGAACGACACCGTATCGGTCTTAATTGAGTCTAAGCAAACCTCTTCAGTCACCTCTGTGGCAACAGAATCCACAGACAGAGAGTCGATGCTGCCAGATGATGACACCTGACCTTTATTACCACAACTTACCATGATCACCACAAGACAGATGGCTGACAATGAAGAAATCAAACCGTGACGCCTATACATATTCTTAAAATTCTTTGATCATTATTGCTGCAAAAGCACGAAAAAAAATCGTAACTAATACATATTTCCTTAATTTTTCACATTTCAGGTCAAGATAGCCTGTCAGATGAAGATGTACTTACAGATAAACAGGATTGCCAGTATCCACATGGTGATGGATATGCTCTTGAACTTGCCCGCCACGATGTGACAAACCACATAAGAGATGACACCTATGAGGATACCGTCGCTGATGCTGTAAGCTAAAGGCATGATGATGATGGTGAGGAATGCGGGGATGGCTCGGCAATAGTCTTCCCAGTGTATGCGCTTAATGGCAGGCATCATCATCACACCCACGATAATCAGGGCTGGAGCAGTAGCGGCGCTGGGGATAGCCAGGAATAATGGACTGAAGAACAATGCCAATGCAAAACATACGGCAGTAGAGAAAGCTGTGAGACCCGTACGACCGCCTTCGCCTACACCTGAAGCACTCTCTACGTATGTTGTGGTGGTAGATGTTCCCAGACATGCTCCGCAGACAGTAGCCACAGAGTCGGCCATAAACATCTTGTCCATTCCGGGAATGTCGTCGCGCTTGGATTGCTGATCTGCCATTCCGCCCCCCTGATGCACACCGATGATAGTACCCATCGTATCGAACATATCAATAAACAGGAAAGTGAAAACCACTACCAGCATATCAAGACTGAGCACCTGACCCCACTCAAACTTACAGAATATGGGAGCAACACTTTCAGGTGTCGATATAAATCCGTTCAGCTTGGTTATCGCTTCGCCAGTAGAGGGATCTTTGATTACCAGACCAATCATTGTGGTGAGCAGGATTCCCCAGAGAATACCGCCACGTATCCTGGCCATCACCAGACCGGCGGTAATAAAGAGTCCGAGCATAGCCAGAAGGGCAGTACCTTCGGTAATATGTCCAAGACCTACAAGTGTTGCATCGTTATTTACGATGATGCCAGAGTTCTGCATGCCAATAAAGGCGATGAACAGGCCGATACCTGCTCCGATGGCTTTATTCAGCGTTCCTGGAATAGCCTTCAGTATCAAGCCACGCACCTTGGTGACAGTAAGAATAACGAAGATGATACCTTCCAGCAGCACGGCGGTGAGGGCAAACTGCCAGGTGTATCCCATGCCAAGACATACGGTATATACAAAGAATGCGTTAAGACCCATGCCAGGAGCCAATGCGAAAGGCTTCTTGGCATAGACAGACATTACTAGCGTTCCGATGATGGCTGCCAGGGCTGTAGCTGTAAACACACTACCGGCGGGCATGCCTGGCAGGGCGCTGAAGATACCAGGATTGACGGCCAGGATATAGGCCATGGTAAGGAATGTGGTGATGCCCGCCATGATCTCTGTGCGGACATTGTGCTTCTGAGAATCGAAGCCGAAGATTTTTTCAATTGTTGCGTTCATCTCATTAAATAAAACTTTTAAGTTTGCAAAATTTGTTTGCAAAGATACAAAAATATGTTCAAAAATAGTAATAGAAGCCAAATAATTATTATATTTGCAGCATAATTTAAACGTTACGATATGACAGACAACAGCAAATGGGTGGCCTGCTGGGGCAATGCCACTTCAATCACCAACCGTCGTGAAGCCGTATATGCCAAAGACCTCACGCTGCGTTATCCCATCCGTATGTGTTTTACTGGTTCTATGCTGCGTTTCAGATTCTCAAACCTTACAGGAACGGAACCCGTGACACTCAATAAGGTCTTTGTTGGCCATACTCCCATCACCTTCAGCGGTGAGACCAGCATAACCCTCATGCCAGGCAAAGAGACTGAGAGCGATGCCATCAGCTATGCCGTGAATCGCGGCGATACCATCGAGGTGAGTTTCTATATGGCAGGTTATACGCAGATGAACAGCGGAACATTCATCACAGGTCCGCTATCCAAGGGCTATTATGCCTATGGCGACTATGCTGAGGCTGATGAGTTGCCCTTAGACCTGAGCCGAAGTACCAACTGGTTTTATTTCCTGAATACCATCGATGTGCTGACATCGGCAGAGAATCATGCTGTGGTGTGCTATGGTGACTCTATCACGGCCCAGTCGTGGCCTGACTATATGGCGCAGCTTGCCTTCGGCACCAATGCTTCCATTATCCGTCGTGCTGTCAGTGGTACGCGAATCCTCCGTCAGTATGATTGCATCACCTATCAGGCATACGGCCTAAAAGGAGCCACACGATTCCCCATCGAGATGAATGTGGCTGGTGCTACAGATCTGATTGTCCAGCACGGCATCAACGATATCATTCATCCTGTAGGCACAGATGTCAATCCCTTCCGTCCCTGGAGCGATCTGCCTACCGTTGAGGAGATGGAGCGTGGGGTAGAGGATATCTATGTGAAACCCGCTAAGGCGATGGGACTGAAGGTATGGAGCGGCACGCTGTTGCCTATCTATGGCTGGCGGACATATAATGAAGATCGCGAGAAGATGCGTCAGGCATTCAATGAGTGGTTGCGCACATCACCCATCTTCGACGGATGCATCGATTTCGATGCGGCAGTACGTAGTGTCACTAATCCGAAGGCTTTTGCAGAGGGTTTCGACAGCGGCGACCACCTGCATCCCAGCGAGCGGGCCTACGAAGCGATGGCACAGGCGGCTATCCACAAGCTGATACGCCGCATGCCACGATATGATCACGAAGAACTGTTCTGACGAGAATATTAATATCCGGGATTCTGGGTCAGATTCTTGTTGAGCGCACGTACTTCGGCAGGGATGGGGAACACTTTCGTGTGGCCGTCCGATTCGTCGATGGCACCAGGACCCTCGTATAATGACTTATAGCGATTGAAACGTATGAGGTCTGGTCTGCGCCATCCCTCCCAACAGAGTTCCAACAGTCGCTCGTCGAGGATATTGTCGAGTGTACATTTGCGAGGTTCAGCATAAGAACGCTCTCTGACTGCATTAAAATCACCGCTGCCGTCTTCGCCTATTCGTAACTTGCATTCTGCACGCATCAGCAGCACATCGGCATAGCGGAAGAGAACGATGTCATTGTCGATGAGCTTGCCGTCCTTCTTAGAATTCAGGTCATAACTGTATTTATACATTCTTGCACCTGCCGTCTCAAGATATGGCGAACCGGTGAGGTCGGGTAGCACCTTCTCTGGTTCGTACTTCAGGGGCTGGCCTGTGCGGTCGGTAACAAGTTTTCCTTCCCAGTCGTAGACATACGAGAAATGATAGCAGTCAATGAATCTCGTGTCGATGTCGTCAGGATATCCGAACACCTTCAGAACCTTAAGAGTGGCGCATGTGCCGTTCTCGCCATTATAGCCAAAGGCTGACGCATGGCGGTAGTGCAGCGAGCGCACGATATTCTGCTGTTGGTTAGAAAACAGATTCTTATCCATCGGGATGGTGAAGATGTTCTCTACCGAACTCTCATTGTGCACATTGAAATTAGTGGTATAGTTGGGTTCAAGCTTATACCCCATACTTGTTATCTCGTTACAGTACTCTATGCAGTCTTCCCATCGTGGTGTTCCCGTATATACCTCAGCTCCCAGCATCAGCTTTGCCAGCACGAAACAGACCACGTCCTTTGTCATGCGCCCATAGTATGAACCTTGGTGTGCGCTTCTTTCTTCAGGTAAGATATCCAATGTGGCCTTCAGCTCTTTTTCGCAGAACTCAAACACCCGTGTACGGCTTTCGCGCTTCACCTCATTCATCGAGATACTGTTGTCGGTTACCAGCGGCACATCGCCGAAGAGGTCTATCAGATACCAGTAGTACATAGCCCTTAGTGCTCTCACTTCCGCCTGCCATGACTCATAGTCGGTGCCCGCCAGGGTCTTGTGACTATCGAGTGTCGCAAGTGATTTGTTACAGAGGGCGATGACCTTATATAGATATAGCCAGGCATTCTTTGGCAGGTCATGTCCGGCCGACCATGAGTGCATATACATTGCCTGCCACAGACCACCGTCATACCAGTCGCCTCCACGCAGAGGGATCATCGCTTCGTCGCTGCCGAACGTCTGCAGGTCGTAGATACCTCGGATGGGGCCTTGCAATCCTTGTCCTTCGTCGTAGCCTCCTATGTAGTTATACAATGTGGCAACGGTATTCAGATAGAGTGCCTCACGCGAGGAGTATGCCTCTTCCTCTGGTATCTGATCGTGCGGATGCTCGTCGAGTGAACAGGAGGAGAGGGTAGTGGTTAGAGATGAAATAAAAAATAGAAAATAAATCGGGCGCTTCATGCTGTTTCTGTTTTCAGATTAAAATTGAATGCTCATGGCGAGCGAATAACTGCGATAAACGGGTAGTGAGCGCTTGTCGTCAATACCCAGCGTGGCATCCACCACCGATGAGTTGATCATTGGTGTAAGACCTGAATAAGATGTGATGGTAGCCAGGTTGTTGATAGAGCACGACAGTCGCAGGCCGCGAATGAATCGCGAACGTACTGGTACATTCCAACCCAGGGTTACGTAGTCGATATTCACGTAGTCACCGTCTTCCAGCCAGTAGTCGCTGATATCCTGGTCTTGGATATTCATCTCTGGTGCTCCCTTCATCACATTGTAGTTAGGTAGCGAGCCCATGTTCATATATGCCAGCGATGTGCCGTTGTATATCTTATGTCCGAAGGCTCCGTTCATCTGTACTGTGATGTCCCATTGACGATATCTGAATGCGATGTTCGAACCCATCATGGCTTTAGGTGTGGCCTGGCCGCAGATGTATTTCTCTTCTGTCAGGCTGTAGCGCTTAGTACCGTCTTCTTCTGTTATGAATCCCAGGAAGTGGGGTAGGTAGAACACACCCAGAGGCTGTCCCACGATCTGGAAACATGCGCTGCTGGCTCCGTGATATCCTGCTCCTCGCAGTTCGCTGATACCCTGAATGTCGGGTGCTGTCAGCATCTGGCCGTTGAATTCGCCGTTGAGGGTTATGAGTTTGTTGCGCTCAAAGGTCCAGTTCATGTTGATGCTCAGTTCCATATCATTATTCCTCAGAGGGGTTATTCCGAAGCCTATCTCTACACCATGATTCCTCATCTTTCCCAGATTGGCCAGCAGATGGTCGTAGGTGAATGTGGGCACAGGCACGGTGTAGTTGTACAGCATGTCTGAGGTGCGCGAAGAATAGAAGTCTAATGTCATCACTATGCGTTTCTGCCAGAAGGCCATGTCGATACCGAAATTCAGGGTTCGTTTTATCTCCCAGCGAAGGTCAGGATTGGCATTGCGAATGATACCCAGAGTGGTTACCGGTCCTCCGTTTACACTTACCACTCCATTGGGTTTGATAAGCTGCTGCGACAGGTAGGAGTCGATACCTCCCAGATTTCCGCTCCTTCCGTAACCCATTCGCAGACTCAGCTTCGAAATCCATGTCAGGTTTTTCATCCATGACTCTTTTGCAACATCCCATGAACCGCTTACTGAAGGGAAGAATCCCCATCGATGGTTTTCACCTACCTTCGACGATCCGTCGGCACGGGCGCTGAAGTTTAACGTAAACCGGTCTGCGAAATTATACTGTGCCTTAAACAGGTACGACATCATTGTGGAGTTGGAGTAGAACGAGTTTGTTCCTTCCCAAGGTCGTGTGGCTCCTGCCGACAGATTGTCGAAACCATAGGCATTTGTGCTGAAGCTGGATACCGTAGTATAAAAGCCTGTTGTGGTTTCTCTCTGAGCCTCTACCATTGCCATAAGATCAAGTTTGCGGTCTGTTGCCAGGCTGCGGTGCCAGAAGAGTACGAGATTGCCTAACAGTTCCTCTCTCTTGGTGTCGCCACGATATGCTTCTCCGTTACCCCAGACGTAAGTGGGGTAGAAGTGGGCATTGCCGATATCGTTGTACGAATAGCTACCGAAAGCTCCGAATCTCAGTCCGTAGCCTAAGTACACCTCGGCTTTCAGGTGCACGTTCATGTGGACGTTCTTCTCCTCTTCCTGCATTTCCAGCAGAGAGTTGGGGTTGTTTATCCAGTATGCCTCCGGTACCTGGTCGTAGCCTCCGCTGGCATTTTTCCCGTCGGGGAAGGTGGGGTTGAATGTCGCTGCCGAGTAAAGCAGTTTCTGACGGGAGGGTATAAGGTCGTTTTTCTGTAGCGCACCGAACATCCCCAGGTCAATGGTCACACGATTGTCAAAAGCCTTCTGTTTTACGTCTAGCTTTGCGATATAGTTCCGCAGGTTATTGTTCTTTATCACCGTCTGCACGTCTGTCACACCTACAGAGGCGCGGTAGTTGGCTGTCTCTGATCCGCCTCCGAATGCGATATGGTGGTTTTGTACCAGACCTGTACGTGTGGGCGACTTTGTGAAGTCAGTATCATATCCCTTGTCTATGATGTTCATTCCCAGCGATGCAGCAGCCTTACGGAATTCGTCGGCAGAGAGCATCTCTATGTTCTTGTATATGCTCTGTACTCCCACGCTGCCGTCATAGGCGATATGGAATTGTCCGGCGTTACCTTTCCTTGTCGTTACCTGTATCACACCTGCTGCACCTCGGCTACCGTACTGCGCTGTCTCTGAGGCATCCTTCAAGATGGTGAAACTCTCGATGTCGGCAGGATAGATGGTGCTTAGTGTCTGGATGTCTGACTGCACTCCGTCGATAACCACCAGCGGGTCGTTACCTCCCGTGAGTGATGTGGTACCACGTACTCGCACGGCCGAAAGCATGGCTTCCTGATTGCCGCCCGTCTGCACCTGCACTCCTGCGGCCTGACCAGTAAGCGCTTCCAGAGAGTTGGTCACCAGACCTTTGTTCATCCTTTCCCTCGTCACCGTACTTTTTGCTCCGGCAGAAATAAGAGTGTCGGGTCTTGATTGTGCCTCTGCCGTCATCGCTATCGCCAGTAGTGACAGGGTTATGGCTATATGTTTCATAATATCCAGTAATTATCCGATTTGAATACCGTATGTCTGTTTTACCTCGCTCATCACGAAAGTGCTCTCGATAGAGGCAAGGCTCTCTATCTCGCCCAGTTTGTTGAGCACAAACTCCTGATACTGCTTCATATCCCGTGCGCGTACTTTCAGCAGATAGTCATAGGCCCCCGACGTGTTGTAGCACTCTGTCACCTCTGGGATTCGTTGGATACGACGTACGAAGGCATCGGCTATCTCGTGGTTGATCTGCTTTAGCTTGACCTTGCAGAACACCTGCAATCCCAGGTTCAGCTTCTCTGGATCGAGGATGGCTACGTATTTCTTGATATACCCCTGTCGCTCCAGTCGTTTCTGACGTTCAAACACGGGTGTTGGAGTCAGATGCACGGCATCGGCCAGCTCTTTTGTTGTCAACTTTGAGTTTTTTTGCAGGGTTTTGAGTATCTGCAGGTCGGTTTCGTCTAAGATGTCAGCCATAATTATTCTCTTTTTGGTTGCAAATATAGGGATATTTTCTTAAACGAGCAAGAAATTTGGAAAAGAATTGTTGGCTATTCAAGTCAATCTCATTTTTTTAGTGAAAAACAAAAAAAGATGCTTCAGAATTTGGTGGAAAGCTGATTTTTTTGTAATTTTGCAGCCGATTAAATCTTAACAGTTAAAAATAGGGTAAAAAGAAGGACTATGAGAGGAGTCTTTATGGCTGTAGCCATACTTCTGACGTTTACATGCTGTCAGAGGAACAAGAATGTATCTGTGCAAATAGAAACCGGCGATTCTGAGGAATCCGCTATGCTGGCATCGGCAGATACTTTTAATCCAGAAATGAAGATGAATATCCAGCGCGGTGTTGTTCTAAACAGGGCAAAGGATATCTATCATCTTATCAAGTCGGAGTATGTTTGTCATGGCGGTTCATTCGAGAGTGAGTGGTTCGACAGGGCTTTCTGCTCTAAGTCGTGGAACAAGTTGCTCATGGCTGTACGCTGTAAGGAGCACCGTACGGGTACGTTGTTCTTTGAGATAGATCGTTGGTCTATGTCACGTTATTCCGGTGAGTTTGTGTCTTTCGAAGAGTTTGAGGTCGACAACTTCTGGACTGATGGCGATCAGAAGCGTGCATCGGTATCCTTCGTCGTTTATGAGTCTGACAGCTACACTCCAGCACGCATAGACCTTGTATACGAGGATAACCGTTGGGTAATAGATAATTTCCATAATCTCAGGTATATGCTTGACGTGCGTAACAGCATGTGGAATTATCTTGCCAACGATATCATTTGATAATATAGAGCGAATAAAATATCGGCTGTCAGAGAAACCTTGTCTCTGGCAGCCGATTTGTTTTAGAGAGTACTCTAATATTCTAATATGCCTGCTCGTGTACGCCTTTGACTGCGCGACCAGAAGGATCATTCATTCCTTTGAAGGCGGCATCCCATTCGAGTGCGATGGCGGTACTGCATGCTACAGACGCTTCGCTGGGCACGCTACGAGCTGCTGAGTCGGAAGGGAAATGCTCTGCAAAGATGCTGCGATAGTAATATTCTTCTTTGTTTTTTGGCGGGTTGATGGGGAAACGTTCGGCAGCGTGCTCCATCTGCTCATCGGAAACAGCCTCAGAAGTGATTTGTTTCAGCGTGTCAATCCATGAGTAGCCGACACCATCGCTGAACTGTTCCTTCTGACGCCAGGCCACCTCGGTAGGCAGCATGTCGGCAAAGGCCTCGCGAACAATCTTCTTCTCCATTGTCTGACCAGGACACATCTTTGCCTCGGGGTTTGTGCGCATGGCAATATCGAGGAACTCCTTGTCGAGGAAAGGCACACGGCCCTCTACGCCCCATGCAGAAAGACTCTTGTTGGCACGCAGACAGTCGTAGAGATGAAGTTTACTCAGTTTACGGACCGTCTCTTCGTGGAAATCCTTTGCTGACGGCGCCTTATGGAAGTACAGATAACCGCCAAAGATCTCATCTGCCCCTTCGCCGCTAAGCACCATCTTGATACCCATCGACTTGATGACACGAGCTAAGAGATACATTGGTGTGGAGGCGCGTACGGTGGTCACGTCGTAGGTCTCAATATAGTATATCACGTCGCGGATGGCGTCAAGACCTTCCTGAATGGTGTAATTGATCTCATGGTGAACTGTGCCTATATGATCAGCAACCATCCTGGCTTTTGCCAGATCTGGAGCTCCCTTCAGGCCTACGGCAAAAGAGTGCAGACGGGGCCAGTAAGCTTTTGTCTTCGAATCATCTTCGATACGATGCTCAGAATATTTCTCGGCAATGGCAGAGATGACGGAAGAGTCGAGTCCGCCGCTGAGGAGGACGCCATAAGGGACGTCACTCATCAGCTGGCGACGGACCGCATCCTGCAGTCCATCACGGATTGCAGAGACACTTGCAGCACAACTTTTTATGTTTTCATATTTCATCCAGTCACGCTTGTAATAGCGCTTCATGCCTGGGTCAACACTCCAATAGTAATGACCTGGCAGGAATGGCTCATAATGTTCACATTGTCCCTCAAGGGATTTTAACTCTGAGGCGACATATACTTTGCCATCAGCATCACAACCGATGTAGAGGGGTATCACGCCAATTGGATCGCGGGCAATAAGAAATTCGTCGGTTTCCTCATCATAAAGGGCAAAGGCGAATATTCCACTAATGTCTTCGAGGAAGTCTATACCTTTCTCGCGATAGAGGGCAAGGATCACCTCACAGTCGCTGCCTGTCTGGAACTCATACTGGCCGGCATATTTCCTACGGATATCCTGATGGTTGTAAATCTCACCGTTTACTGCCAGCACTTGTTTCTTGTCGGGCGAGAACAATGGTTGTCCTCCTGACTCAGGGTCAACGATGCTCAGTCGTTCGTGGGCCAATATCGCGCTGCCACCACAGTATATTCCACTCCAGTCAGGTCCGCGATGACGGATCTTCTGGCTCATCTTCAGCGCTTTATTACGCAATTCCTGGGTTTGCTCCTTTACATTAAAAATACCTACGATTCCACACATAATATATAAATTAAAAACGTGACACTTTGTTATTTTCCGGGTGCAAAATTACGATATTTTGAAATTAAAAGATAGGCGTTTGGTGTCGTTTTGATTGTAATTATTTTGTTTTGTTATCCTTTTGTGTTAAGGTGTGCGGGTTTGCTTACAATTTGAAAGAAAAAAGGTGTGTTTTTCTTACGATTTGTTATTTTCTGTCAAATTGAAGATGTTTTTGGTTTGAATTCCTTGCCTTTTTATCCTTTTCGTAGTACCTTTGCAACCGCAAACTAAGGATAATAGAGAAAAATAGAATAATATGGCATTAGTAAACGACCACTTTCTGAAACTGCCGAACAACTACCTGTTCGCCGACATCGCCAAAAAGGTAAATGCTTTTAAGGCTATGCATCCCAAAGTAGACGTTATATCGCTGGGTATCGGTGATGTTACCCAACCGCTGGCTCCAGCTGTCATTGAGGCTATCCATAAAGCTGCCGACGAGATGGCTACAAGTCAGGGTTTCCGCGGCTATGGACCTGAGCAGGGTTATGACTTTCTGCGTGATGCTATTCTGAAGAATGATTTCCTGCCGCGAGGCATTCATCTTGATCGCGATGAGGTGTTTATCAATGACGGTGCCAAGAGTGATACTGGTAATATTCAGGAACTGATACGTTGGGATAACTCCATAGGTGTCACAGATCCTATTTATCCTGTGTATATCGATTCGAATGTAATGATAGGACGTGCAGGATGGAAAGGGGAGGATGGACGTTGGAGTAATGTCATGTATATGCCCTGTAATGCAGAAAACGGTTTTGTGCCCAAGCTCCCAGACCATCGTGTGGATGTCGTTTATCTGTGCTATCCCAATAATCCTACTGGTACGGTCATCTCAAAAGATGAGTTGCGTAAGTGGGTTAACTATGCATTGAAGAACGATACTCTTATCTTCTACGATGCAGCATATCAGGCTTATATTCAGGACGATAAGATTCCTCATTCAATCTATGAAATAAGAGGAGCCAGGAAGTGCGCTATAGAATTCCATTCATATTCTAAGACCGCTGGTTTTACTGGTATAAGATGTGGATATACTATCGTTCCCAAAGACGTTACAGCAGCCACACTCACAGGTGAGCGTATTCCTCTTAATCCTCTGTGGTATCGTCGCCAATGTACGAAATTCAATGGTACAAGCTATATCTCTCAGCGTGCTGCTGAGGCCATTTATACACCCGAAGGCAAAGAACAGATCAAGGCTACCATCAATTACTATATGGATAATGCCAAGAAGATGCTGACCACATTACGCAGCCTGGGATTTGAGTGCTATGGTGGTGAGAATGCACCATATATCTGGGCCAAGACTCCAGAGACCAGCAGTTCATGGAAATTCTTTGAGGAGATGCTTTATGGAGCTCATGTGGTATGTACTCCTGGTGTCGGCTTCGGTCCTGCAGGAGAGGGCTATGTGCGCTTTACCGCTTTCGGCAGTCATGAAAAAACGGATGAGGCACTCGACCGCATCCGTCAATGGCTGAAAAAGTAAGCCTTTATAGGTTCTATTCCTCGTCTTCTTCCATTGGCAACAGATCTGCCATCGCCAACTGCCTGTTGATGGCAGAATGGAAGGAGATGATACTTTCTGAACGTGCGAGACCAAGTGGCTGCAGCTTATCGTGAATTATGGTCAACAGATGGTGATTGTTGGCGGCATAGATCTTGATAAACAGATCATAGTCTCCTGTTGTGTAGTGGCATTCCACTACTTCCGGAATCTCTTTCAGTTTCTCTACCACAGAGTCGAATGCCTCGGGGTGTTTCAGATTCAGGCCGATAAAAGCACATGTCTCGAAACCCACCTTCTCTGGGTCAATGATAAACTGGGAGCCTTTGAGGATTCCCATCGATGTAAGCTTTTGTATACGCTGGTGAATGGCTGCACCACTCACACCACATGCTCTTGCCACCTCAAGAAAGGGGATTCGGGCATCTTCGGATATCAGTTTTAATATCTGTTTATCCAGTTGATCAAGTAATTGTCGAGACATATTGCTAGTTTTTGTTATATGGGTGCAAAATTAGCAACAAATCTCGACAATACCAACAAAATTGCGAAAAAAATGCATTTTTTATTGATAGGAGAGGTAAAGATAGTTGGTTTGGGCAGGATATTCTGCTGCCAAAGTGTCTATCTGATTGACAGTCGGGACGATGCCGAGGGCCTTGCGCCATTTGCGGACGGTAAGACCAGCCTCTGCCATCTTCATCCGGTTTTCCAAGCCTATGGCACGGCCTATCTGGAAGTCAGAGAAACCGTAGATCTTGGCAGCTCTTAGTAGCGGGAAGATTTCCGGCGACCTGAGATACTCCATGAATTCGCTGGGTTCCATATACTCCGACACCTCAGAAAGCAGGGCGTTCTCCTTCAACTGCTGATCGATATCGACGATGTGCTTCAGTTTCTCGAGGAACCAGCGGTCAATCATCGTCAACTGATGTATCTGCTCCACGGTATAGCCAATCTTCAAGGCTTTTGATACAACGAAGATACGCATATCCGTCGGCTCATGCAGAGACTTTTCAATATCAGGAATCTTGATCTCGTGATTCTCCACAAAGCCATGCATGCCTTGGCCAATCATGCGCAAGCCCTTCTGCAGAGCCTCTTCGAAGGTACGTCCGATGGCCATCACCTCGCCGACGCTCTTCATCGATGAACCCAGTTCGCGCTTCACACCATGGAACTTCGTGAGGTCCCAGCGAGGTATTTTTACTACTACATAGTCGAGAGCTGGCTCGAAGAAGGCAGAGGTGGTCTTGGTGACGCTGTTCTTCAGGTCGAAGAGTCCGTAGCCGAGGCCTAATTTGGCAGCAACAAATGCCAATGGATAGCCCGTAGCCTTCGATGCCAATGCCGACGAACGCGACAGTCGGGCGTTGACCTCGATAACGCGATAGTCCTCGCTATTGGGATCGAGCGCATACTGCACGTTACACTCACCCACGATGCCGATATGGCGGATAATCTTGATGGCCAGCGCACGCAACTTATGGTACTCGCTGTTCGAGAGTGTTTGACTCGGTGCGACGACGATCGACTCTCCCGTATGTATGCCCAGTGGGTCGAAATTCTCCATGTTGCAGACTGTGATGCAGTTGTCGAAACGGTCGCGTACTACCTCGTACTCTATCTCCTTCCAACCTTTCAGCGACTTCTCCACCAGAACCTGCGGCGAGAACGAGAAGGCCTCTTCGGCCTGAGCCAGCAACTGCTCGTCGTTGTCGCAGAAACCAGAGCCGAGTCCGCCAAGGGCGTATGCTGCACGCAGTATCACGGGGAAGCCCAGTTCGTGTGCTGCCTTTTGTACTTCTTCGATTGTATTACAAGCCTCACTCTTGATGGTCTTCACACCAATCTCGTCGAGACGCTTCACAAACAGGTCGCGATCCTCGGTGTCGATGATGGCTTGTACAGGCGTACCCAGCACCTCGACACCATATTTCTCTAATACGCCCTTTTCATACAGCTCTACGCCACAGTTCAGCGCCGTCTGTCCACCAAACGACAACAGGATACCGTCGGGGCGCTCCTTCTCGATGACGCGCTCCACGAACTCTGGTGTCACGGGTTGGAAATACACAGTGTCTGCCACATCTTTTGATGTCTGCACCGTAGCGATGTTGGGGTTGATGAGTACCGAATGGATGCCTTCTTCCTTCAGGGCTTTCAACGCTTGGGCACCACTATAGTCGAACTCACCAGCCTGTCCTATCTTCAACGCTCCTGAACCCAGGAGCAATACCGTTTTTATCTCTTTCCTATCCATCATCCTAACATTTTTACAAATTCATCAAACATCCATTCCGTATCGGTTGGGCCGCTACATGCCTCTGGGTGAAACTGCGCCGACATCCAAGGATTCGACTTGTGACGAATGCCCTCGTTCGAGCCGTCGTTCATGTTTACGAAAAGCGGTTCCCAGTCGTTGGGGAGTGTAGAGTCATCTACTGCATAGCCGTGATTCTGACTGGTGATGAAGCAACGGTTTGTGCCTACCTCACGTACTGGTTGGTTGTGCGAGCGATGACCGTACTTCAGTTTGTAGGTCTTCGCTCCAGCTGCACGAGCCAGCAGTTGATTGCCGAGACAGATACCCATACACGGGCGGATATTGGACGATTTGACAATTTCACCATTTGACGATTTTTGGCTCTCCGTTTCCAAGAACGTACGGATGTGCTCCACCGTCTTGCTACATTGTTCCGGGTCGCCAGGACCGTTGGCCAAGAAAAGACCGTCGAACTCCAACTGGTTGAAATCGTAGTCCCAAGGCACTCGAATCACCTCCATGCCTCGTCTAATCAGACAACGGATAATATTGGCTTTCACGCCGCAATCGACTAAGACTACGCGCTTGAGTTTAGAGTTTAGAGTGTAGAGTTTAGAGTTTGCTACCGCTGTCATATCGGGTTTGTAGGTGATTACTTCCTTGCAGCTTACCTTTTCCACCCAGTTCACCGAACCATAGTCCTCGTCAAGTGCGGTAGCAAACTCTCCACTCTCCACTCTCCACTCTTCACTTAAAATTATCCTTCCCATCATCACTCCGTGTTCGCGGAGCACTTTCGTCAGTCTTCGTGTATCAATCCCTGATATTCCAGGAACCTTTTCGCGCTTCAGCCATGAGGCCAGCGACTCCTTTGCATTCCAATGTGAATACTGCTCACTATAATCGGCCACGACGATTGCTTTTGGATGGATGCGGTCACTCTCCATAAACAGCGGGAGCCCGTCCTCACCGATGCCAGTATCAGGTACGCCGTAGTTGCCTATCAGCGGGAATGTCGTCACCAGTATCTGTCCTGCATAGCTGGGGTCTGTCAGACTCTCAGGATAGCCCGTCATGGCGGTGTTGAACACCACCTCGCCGACGGTTTCACCTTCAAATCCAAACGACCAACCGCAGAATACCGTGCCGTCGCTGAGTATCAATTTTGCTTCTTTTTTCATCATTTATTTATTTGAAGTTTGCTGTCAATATAGTTCACGAATGCCTGGTTGACGAGGCGTGTACCGCCAGGGGTGGGGTAGTGGCCTGTGAAATACCAGTCGCCAGGATGGTTGGGACAAGCCTCGTGCAGTCCCTCTATGCTTTGGAACACCAGTTCGATGGGGGCCTGCATGTTCTTTGGACGTAACATCTCCACAATCTTTTCGTTTATTTCCTCGACGGTGAACGGCTCGTAGAGCGCACGGACATGATTATCAGTCTTAGGGTCACGCTTGCAGGCTAAATAGACATCGTTCACCATCTGCCACATACCGCGCTCCTCGATAAGTGCCATCGTGGCACGGAAGGCGCAGAACTCCTCCAGACGGGGCATGTCGATGCCGTAATAGTCAGGGTAGCGAATCTGCGGCGAACTCGACACCATGACAATCTTCTTGGGATGCAGACGGTCGAGAATCTTGAAGATGCTCTCTCTTAATGTAGTACCGCGGACTATCGAGTCGTCGATAATCACCAGATTGTCCTCATAGGGGCGCAACGAGCCGTAACTGATGTCATAGACGTGGGCGGCCAAGTCATTGCGCTCTGTGTTGGCAGAGATAAACGTGCGCAGTTTGATGTCTTTCCAAACCACCTTCTCCGTGCGCACATCACCATGCAGCTTGCGGAAACCATCTGTCATACCGTAGAAGGCCACCTCAGCAGTATTGGGGATATACGAAAATACCGTGTTCTCCACATCGCCATCGATGGCTTTCAGAATGACAGGCGTCAGCTGTTCGCCAAGGCGTTTGCGCTCCTGATAGATGTCACGGTCGGAGCCTCGGCTGAAGTAGATGCGCTCGAACGAACAGGCACTCAACTTTTGTGCAGGCATGATCTGCTCCAGATGGCTCTTGCCGTTACGACGCACAATAAGCGCCTCGCCGGGTTTCAGCTCGTGGATGTCTTCGCATTGCAGGTCAAACGTGGTCTGCAGCACAGGACGTTCGCTGGCGAGGGCGATGATCTCGTCGTCGCGATAGTAGAAAGCCGGACGGATGCCCCAAGGATCGCGCACAGAAAATAGCTCGCCGCTACCCGTCAGTCCGCACATCACGTAGCCGCCATCGTAGTGCTCCATCGTCTTTCGCAGCACGTTGGCCATCTCTACGTGGTCGTCGATATAACGTGTGATATCGAGTCCTTCCAGTCCCTTCTCCTTGGCCTCATCAAACAGCCGCTCCACCTCACGGTCCAGTCGGTGACCCATCAGTTCGAGCGTGATGTACGAGTCGCCATAGATACGCGGCGACTGGCCCTGCGAGGTCAGGAACTGAAAGACCTCGTCGATGTTGGTCATGTTGAAGTTGCCGCACAGACAAAGGTTCTTGGCGCGCCAGTTGTTACGACGCAGGAAGGGATGCACAAACGTCAGTCCGCTCTTCCCCGTCGTCGAATAGCGCAGATGACCCATCAGCAACTCGCCGGCCATCTCTTGTGTGACTCGACTGAAAATCTCCGTAATGGCATCCTTGCCCTCGGCCTTCTCGCGAAACATATACTCCGTGCCAGGTTCATTATTCAGGCTGACGGATGCGATACCGGCACCTTCCTGACCTCGATTGTGCTGCTTCTCCATCATCAGGTAGAGTTTGTTGAATCCATAGGCCCACGTGCCGTATTTCTTCTGGTAGTAGTCCAACGGCTTCAGCAGGCGAATCATCGCCACACCACATTCATGTTTTAACTGTTCCACCATATCAATTTACGATTTGACAATTTACAATTTACGATTTATTTGACAAGTGGACAATTTAGCTATTTGCACATTCTTTTACGAAACTCATGAACAGCGGATGCGGATGGAGTACCGTTGACGAGTATTCTGGATGAAACTGCGTGCCGATGTACCAACGCTTGTCGGGTATCTCAACGATTTCTACGAGGTTTGCGGCAGGATTGATACCCACGCACTTCATACCCTTCGTCTCGTACTCCTCTTTGTAGGCGTTGTTGAACTCGTAGCGATGACGATGGCGCTCGGAAATTGTCGTGTTCCTTGCGGTTTTACCGCAAGGATTATATGCCTCCGCAACCCTGCTACCCTCTCTCAGTTCGCACTCATACGCACCCAGTCGCATCGTGCCGCCCATCTGCGTGATACTCTTCTGCTCCTCCATGATATCGATGACGTTATGCGGCGTCTGCTCGTCCATCTCGCGGCTGTTGGCATCCTTGTAGCCCAACACATTGCGGGCAAACTCAATCACCATCATCTGCATACCCAGACAGATGCCGAAAGTGGGAATATCGTTGGTGCGCGTATATTCTGCGGCGATAATCTTGCCCTCGATGCCTCGTTGTCCGAAACCAGGACAGATGATGATGCCCGCCATACCGTCGAGTTTCTCTGCTACGTTCTCACGACTGATTTCCTCGCTATTGATAAAGTGCAGCCGCGCCTTCACGTCGTTGTAGATACCAGCCAGATTCAGACTCTCGCGAATGCTCTTGTAGGCATCCTGCAGGTCGTATTTGCCCACCAGTCCGATATGTACTTCGCGCTTGGCATTGCGCTGCTTGTCCAGGAAGTCGTGCCAAGGCTTCATCGCCGGTGTCTCGCCCACGGGAATGCCAATCTTTCGCATGATGGCAGCGTCCAAACCCTGCTTCTGCATACTCACCGGCACCTCGTAGATGCTCGGCATGTCCTCGCTCTGCACCACGCACTCCAAGTCCACATTACAGAAAGACGCCACCTTCAGGCGCATAGAGTCGTCGAGGTGGCGTTCTGTTCTAAGAACCAGAATGTCGGGTTGAATACCCATGCCTTGAAGTTCTTTTACCGAGTGTTGCGTTGGTTTCGTCTTTAGCTCGTCAGCAGCTTTAAGATAAGGTACGTATGTAAGATGTACACATACTGCATCCCGCCCCAGTTGCCATCGTAACTGTCGGATGGCCTCCATAAACGGTGCACTTTCTATGTCGCCGATGGTGCCACCGACTTCTGTGATCACGAAGTCATATTCAGAGGTGAGTGGTGAGATGTGAGTGGTGAGAGAATACTCTGCTGCAGACATATCTCTTACCTCTTGCCCCTTACCTCTTACCTCTTGGCGCAGCATGCGCCTCTTTATCTCATCCGTAATATGCGGCACCACCTGAATCGTCTTGCCCAGATAGTCGCCATGACGCTCACGATCTATCACAGTTTTGTATATGCGTCCCGTTGTGATAGAATTATTGCGCGTGGTATGGATACCAGTAAATCTTTCATAATGCCCCAGGTCAAGGTCGGTCTCAAAACCGTCCTCTGTCACGTAGCACTCGCCGTGCTCGTAGGGGTTCAGCGTTCCTGGGTCGATGTTGATATACGGGTCGAACTTTTGGATAGTGACTTTATAGCCACGTGCCTGTAGCAGTTTACCGATGCTGGCAGAGATGATGCCTTTGCCAAGCGAGGAAACCACGCCGCCCGTAACGAATATGTATTTTGTTTCCATAAATAAGAATATGTATTTATGGGCTGCAAAATTACTGATTATTCCTTAATTATAAAAGGTTTTATCTCCTTTTCAAGATTGAAAACTTTGAGAATTTATTATTTGTTAATTATTTGCTGTATTGAACTTACGAATTGTAAGCAAAATCGGGATGCAAGCTTACAGATTGATAGTTTGTGGAAAAATAAAGAATAAAATGTCAACAATATTCCTTGTAATAATGACAAAACGTCATACCTTTGCAGCGGATTTAGACAAAAAGATAGTAAAAGTAGGGATAATATGACAAAATGTAAACTTCAAACAAAAAATCAAGGTCTATATCAGTCGGACTACGAGCATGATGCTTGCGGCGTGGGAATGGTTGTGAATATCCACGGCGGTAAGAGTCACGAACTGGTGGATAACGCCCTGAGGGTGCTGGAAAACATGGAACATCGAGGTGCTGAGACACGTGATAAGACGGGTGACGGTGCCGGTATCATGGTACAGATTCCGCACGAGTTTATCCTGTTGCAGGGTATTCCTGTGCCTGAGAAGGGTAAGTACGGAACAGGATTGGTATTCCTGCCCAAGGACGAGAAGGCACAGCAGGAGATTCTGAGCGTGATGATCGAGGAGATTGAACGCGAGGGACTGCAGCTGATGCATCTGAGGGCTGTGCCTACAAACCCTGAGGTGCTGGGTGCGGCTGCTCGCGAGGTGGAGCCAGAGATTAAGCAGATTTTTGTAACGGGTATCGCCGATGATCAGGTACCCGTGTTTGAGCGTATCCTATATAAGGTACGTAAAAGGATTGAAAATCGTGTGGACAACGAGGATTTTTATATTTGCTCGTTGTCGAATAAGAATATTATTTATAAGGGAATGCTGACCAGCGGACAGCTGAGAAGGTATTTCCCTGATCTGTCGAACGATTACTTTACAAGTGGATTGGCGCTGGTACACTCGCGTTTCTCTACTAACACTTTCCCCAAATGGAAACTGGCTCAGCCTTTCCGTCTGTTGGCTCACAACGGCGAGATTAACACTATTCGTGGTAACCGCGGTTGGATGAAGGCTCGTGAGAGCGTGCTGAGCAGCGAGGCCTTAGGTGACATCAAGGACCTGCGCCCAATAGTTCAGGAAGGTATGAGCGACTCAGCAAGTCTCGATAATGTGTTTGAGTTCTTGATGCTTAGCGGATTAAGCCTGCCACAGGCTATGGCTATCCTGGTGCCTGAGAGCTTTAACGACAAGAACCCGATTTCTGAGGACCTGAAGGCGTTCTATGAGTATCACTCTATCCTGATGGAGCCTTGGGATGGTCCTGCTGCGCTGTTGTTCAGCGATGGTCGCTATGCCGGCGGAATGCTCGATAGAAACGGTCTGCGCCCCAGCCGCTACACCATTACCAAACAGGGTATGATGGTTGTGGCCAGTGAGGTTGGCGTGATGGACTTCGAGCCAGGCGATGTGGTGTCGAAAGGTCGTCTGCAGCCAGGTAAGATTCTGCTGATTGACACCCAGGAGGGTAAGATTTACTACGATGGTGAGATCAAAGAGCAGTTGGCTAAGGCGCATCCTTACCGCGAGTGGCTGAACGAGAACCGCGTGCAGCTGGAGAAGTTGAAGAGCGGTCGCCACGTAGAGAACGGCGTGAAGGGCTTGGAGCAGAAGCTCGTTACCTTTGGTTTTGGTCAGGAGGATATCGACAAGACCATCATCCCAATGGCTACAGCTGGTCAGGAACCTGTAGCTGCCATGGGTAACGACACGCCGTTGGCCGTCATCTCAGACCGTCCACAGGTGCTGTTCAACTACTTCCGTCAGCAGTTTGCGCAGGTGACGAACCCTGCCATCGACCCTATCCGCGAGGAGCTGGTGATGAGCTTGACAGAGTACATCGGAGCCGTAGGAACCAACATCCTGACGCCCGATGCCTCGAACTGTAAGATGGTTCGTCTGCCGCAACCCGTATTGACCAACACACAACTTGATATACTTAGTAACATCCGCTATAAAGGCTTTAACACCAAGAAGCTGCCTATCCTCTTTGAAATGAGTAAGGGTGAAGAGGGCTTGCGACAGGCTTTGGATGACCTGTGTCATCAGGCTGAGGCAAGTGTTGACGAGGGTGTGAACTACATCATTCTCTCTGATCGCGATATCGACGAGACGCATGCTGCAATACCTAGTTTGTTGGCTGTAAGTGCCGTGCATCATTATCTGATTTCTGTGGGTAAGCGCGTACAGACCGCCCTGATCGTTGAGAGCGGTGAGATTCGTGAGGTGATGCATGCCGCCCTGCTGTTGGGCTATGGTGCGAGTGCGCTGTGTCCTTATATGACGTTTGCTATTCTCGATGACCTTGTTAAAAAGCACAAGATTCAGGAGGAATACGCTACTGCTGAGAAAAACTATATCAAGGCGGTGGATAAAGGTCTGAAGAAGATTATGTCGAAGATGGGTATCTCGACCATCCGTAGCTATCGTGGAGCCAAGATTTTCGAGAGCATCGGACTGAGTGAAGACCTGCTGCGCCGCTACTTCGGCACAGAGGTGAGCACCATAGGAGGTGTAGGTCTGAAGGAGATAGCAAGGGATGCTATAAGGCTACATGAAATGGGTTGCGACTCAGTCGCAACAAACGGAACACTGCAGAATCAAGGCCAGTTTGCTTGGCGTAAGGATGGCATTAAGCACGCTTGGAACCCTGAGACCATCGCTCAGTTGCAGTTGGCCACCCGTCAGGGCAACTACGATAAATTCAAGGCTTGGGCAAAGATAGTCGACGAGAAGGAGAGCCCCATCTTCATCCGCGACTTCTTTAAATTCAAGAAGGCTGCCAAGCCAACACCTATCGACGAGGTGGAGCCCGTTGAGAGCATCGTAAAGCACTTCGTAACTGGTGCCATGAGCTTCGGCGCGCTGAGCATCGAGGCCCACGAGGCTTTGGCACTCGCCATGAACAAACTGGGTGCACGCTCGAATACCGGTGAGGGTGGTGAAGACAACGCCCGCTATCACTCAGAAGTGGATGGCGTGAGCCTGAGCTCAAAGACCAAGCAGATTGCCAGTGGACGTTTTGGCGTGACAGCCGAGTATCTGGTGAATGCCGAGGAGATACAGATTAAGGTGGCGCAGGGTGCTAAGCCTGGTGAGGGCGGACAGCTGCCTGGCTTCAAGGTCAACGAGATTATCGCCAAGACGCGTAACGCTATCCCTGGCATCTCGCTGATTTCGCCTCCACCTCATCACGACATCTACTCGATCGAGGACCTGGCACAGCTCATCTTCGACCTGAAGAATATCAACCCCACAGCTGCCGTCAGCGTAAAGCTCGTTGCCGAGAGTGGTGTAGGAACCATCGCCGCTGGTGTGGCTAAGGCTAAGGCCGACCTGATTGTGATCTCTGGTGCCGAGGGTGGTACGGGTGCTTCGCCTGCAAGTTCTATGCGCTTCGCAGGTATCTCGCCTGAGATCGGACTCGCTGAGACTCAGCAGACGCTAGTCATCAACGGACTGCGAAATCAGGTTCGCCTGCAGACCGACGGTCAGCTGAAGACCGCCAAGGATGTGATTATCATGGCCATGTTGGGTGCCGACGAGTTCTCGTTTGGCACGCTGCCGCTGATTGTGTTGGGTTGCGTGATGATGCGTAAGTGTAATACGAATACCTGTCCGATGGGTGTGGCAACGCAGAACCCCGAGTTGCGCAAGCACTTCGAGGGTCGTGCAGAGTACGTGGTAAACTTCTTCACCTTCCTGGCCGAGCAGGTGCGCGAGTACCTCAGTGAGATGGGTGTGAAGAGTCTGAAGGAGATTATCGGTCACACAGAACTTATTGAGGTGGATACCACCAACGCTACTGATAAGCAGAAGACCATCGACTTTGCCCGTCTGCTCCACAAGCCCGAAACGGACAAGGCTTTGTTCTGGGATCGTGGCGCCTTCACCAAGGTGAGCGGCGTGAAGGACGAGGAGATTATAAAGGCTGCCGAGAAGGCTATCAACGATGGCGAGGAGGTGACGCTCGACTACGCTATCAAGAATACAGACCGTGCCGTTACCACCATGCTCTCTGGCGTCATCGCCAAGAAATATGGCGAGGCTGGTCTGCCCGACAATACGATTAACATCAAGTTCAAAGGCTCAGCCGGTCAGAGCTTTGGCGCCTTCGCCGTGAAGGGTGTCAATCTGAAGCTCGAGGGCGAGTGTAACGACTACTTCGGAAAGGGCCTCTCAGGAGGTCGCATCTCTATCCTGCCTCCAGCCCGAAGTGGTGAGGATTTCCATGCAGAAGAAAATATCATCGCTGGTAACACAGGATTGTATGGTGCCACCTCAGGCGAACTCTATATCAATGGTAAGGTGGGTGAGCGCTTCGGCGTGCGCAACTCAGGTGCCATCGCTGTCATCGAGGGTGCTGGCGACCATTGCTGCGAGTATATGACTGGCGGACGCGTGGTTGTGCTGGGTAAGACAGGTCGTAACTTCTCCGCTGGTATGAGTGGTGGTGTGGCCTACGTCTACGACCCCGACCATACCTTCGACTACTTCTGTAATATGGATATGGTGGAGCTCTCGCTGGTAGAGGACTCTGTATCGCGCAAGGAGCTGCTCGAACTCATCCGTCAGCACTACCTGCACACAGGTTCTGCCCTCGCAGGAAGGATGCTCGACGACTGGCAGCGCTACGTTCAGGACTTCATCCAGGTAGTACCTATCGAGTACAAGCGCGTGCTGCAGGAAGAGCAGAACAAAAAGCTCCAAGAGAAGATCGCTAACATCCAGCGCGATTATTAATGGTTATTGTTTAGGAAATCCAAAAGCATTTTTAGAGATACACCGCCAGGAGGCGGGATACCGTCCGATTCACGATAGAATCCACGACTTTGGCGAGGTAGAGCAGACGCTCAGCACTCGCGAACGTAAACTGCAGGCATCGCGCTGTATGGACTGTGGCGTGCCCTTCTGCCATTGGGCATGTCCGCTGGGCAACAAAGCCCCCGAGTGGAACGATGCATTGTACAAAGGCGACTGGGAGTTGGCTTATCGCTTACTGAATAGTACTAACCCCTTCCCGGAGTTCACGGGTCGCATATGTCCCGCCTTGTGCGAGAAGGCCTGTGTACTGAACCGTTTTAACCACGAGCCGACGACGAACCGCGAAGACGAGGCCGCTATCACCGAGATGGCCTTCCAGGAGGGTTTTATTACGCCCAAGACTGACATCGAGCGTAATGGCAAGAAAGTGGCTGTCATCGGTGCAGGACCTGCCGGACTCGCTGCTGCCAACGACCTTAACCTGATGGGCTACAGCGTTACGGTCTTCGAGAAGAACGAGGCCGCAGGCGGGCTCCTGCGCTATGGTATCCCCAACTTCAAACTCAACAAGGCCATCATCGACCGTCGCATCCGCCTTCTCGAAGCAGAGGGCATCGAGTTCCGCTACGGCGAAGCCATCGACCTTGTGTCTCTAGGAAGTCCTGGGACATCCTATGATGCCTACGTCATCGCCACAGGAACGCCAACAGCTCGCGATCTCAAGGCCCCAGGCCGAGAACTGAAGGGTGTTCATTTTGCTCTCGAACTGCTCTCTCAGCAGAATCGTGTGCTCGCTGGTATGGAGTTCAGCAAAGACGAGCGTGTAACGGCAAAAGGCAAGGATGTACTCGTTATTGGAGGTGGTGATACTGGTAGTGACTGTATTGGTACTGCTCATCGTCAGGGTTGCAAGAGCGTCACTCAGATTGAGATCATGCCAAAGCCTGTGGAAGGTCCTGAGGATCCCCAGAACCCCTGGCCCAACTGGCCTCGCACCCTCAAGACTACCTCGAGTCATGAGGAGGGTTGCACCCGTCGTTGGAACATCAATACTTTGGAGTTCCTGGGTGAGAATGGCAAACTTACTGGCGTGAAGGTTCAGGAGATTGATTGGAAGCCAAACCCAGAAGGCGGTCGCCCCATCATGGTAGAGAAGGGCAAGCCTGAGATTATCAAGGCCGAACTCGTCCTCCTCGCTATGGGATTCCTCAAGCCCGAACATCCGGAATATCGAGAGAATGTCTTCGTCTGTGGCGACTCTGCCAATGGCGCTAGCCTCGTAGTTCGCGCTATGGCCAGCGGCAAGCAGACAGCTCAGAAAGTTGATAAGTTTCTCACCTCTCACCTCTAACCACTCACCTCTATAAGTATGAGTAAGATCCATTTCACCAAGATGCACGGCTGCGGCAACGACTATATCTACGTTGATACCATGCAGTACCCCATCGCCGATCCTGTCCAGGCATCCATCCTTTGGAGTGACCGCCACAAGGGCATCGGCAGCGACGGACTGGTGCTGATTGGCGCATCGCCCATTCCGGAGGCCGACTACAGCATGCGCATCTTCAATGCCGACGGCTCTGAGGCCATGATGTGCGGCAATGCCTCGAGGTGTATAGGAAAGTATCTCTACGAGCGAGCCCTCACAACACAAACACAAATACGATTGCTTACAAATTCTGGCATCAAGACGCTTATCCTCCACGTTAGCAATGGCGTGGTGGAGAGCGTCACCGTCGACATGGGCGCACCCCAACTCGAAAACCCAGAGCAGTTCGTTATTTCGCGTGGACTGGATAGGGGGACTTTCGTATCTATGGGTAATCCACATTACGTCATCTTCACAGACAACGTGGATCAGGTAGGTGAAACAGGACGCGCACTTGAACTTCATCCCGCCTTTCCACAGCGCTGTAATATCGAGTTTGCTCGCGTGGAAAAAGATGGAATCATTCGCACTCGCGTCTGGGAGCGTGGCAGCGGCATTACTCAGGCCTGTGGAACAGGTGCCTGCGCCACAGCAGTAGCTGCATTTGTCACAGGTCGTGCTGGGCGTCAGTCACAGATTGTCATGGACGGCGGTACACTCGACATCGAACTCCGCGAAAGTGACAATCACGTCTATATGACTGGTCCCGCCGAATTCGTCTTCGACGGCGAAATTGAAATTTAATTATCTACTTTGTATTATATCGAGAGCATCCGGCAAATAACGGATGCTCTTTTTTTTTGTTTTAGTGTGTGCGGTAACATCTTGCGACAAAATGGTAGATTTTAGATATTAATTATAGTCAAAGTGTAAGTGGAATGCTTTGTTTTGCTTACGGATTGTTATTTGTGTGCGTTTTTAACAAACAAACAGAAAGAAATTTGGATGATATTTGAGCAAAGTGTTGTACCTTTGCACTGTGAAAATAACAAATTGTAACCCAACGAGAGGGTTTAGTATTAATTTAATAAGGTAAAAAGGTATGAAAAAGATTGAAGCAATTATCCGCAAGACGAAGTTCGAGGAGGTGAAAGCTGCTTTGCTGTCATCCGACATCGACTGGTTTGAGTACCACGACGTGCACGGCATCGGCCAGAGCCGTCAGGAGCGTATATATCGTGGCGTCCAGTATTCTACCGATGTCATCGAGCGCGTTGCCATCACCATCGTGTGCCGCGACATCATTGTCGATCCAACGATAAAGGTGATTCTGAATGTAGCCCATACGGGTGAGGTAGGCGACGGTCGCATCTTCGTGAGTGACGTGATTGACACATGGTCTATCCGAACGGGCGAGAACGGTGACACGGTACTTCGTGATAAGAAGTAAAAGAGTAAAAAGGTAAAAAAGTAAAAACTCAAAATTTTCAGGATTATGAACGAAATTGGATTATCACTCGATACTGTATGGATGCTATTGGCAGCCATGTTGGTTTTCTGGATGCAGCCGGGCTTTGCGCTGTGTGAAGC
>CACWLC010000019.1 GCA_902761605.1 uncultured Prevotellaceae bacterium | reverse complement strand
ACGGTGTAGGCTCGAAGGGAACAAAGTTCGTGTTTTACATGTAAAAAGGGAACTCCCATTTCTGAGAATTCCCCGTGTCCTTTTTTGAAGGCATATATATAGGCAAAACGGAATCCTTATCTGCGTCCGAAATGACCTGCATTCTTGCGTCCCTATGGTAGCAAGCGACCAGAGGTCGAGCGGGCCGAGATAGTCATGACCATCATCACTGCCAGGATCATCATCTTCTTCATATCGTTATCTCCTATACTTTAAATGGTGAGACATTAATTATCTTTTCTCGCTGCAAAGTACGGCATTTTTCAGGAGGATTCAAAAGGAATCTTCCTAAACTGAAGGGTGGTTTCTCCTAAATCGTTTTAGGGAAAATCCTCATGCACTATTTTAGCGATTGTCCTGTATGATATCCATTCTCAGAATCGCCGTACCTTTGCACCGTCAAACAGAAATTACAAACAATATTAAATAATAGGAGATTACAATTATGATGACAATCGCTTTAGCATCAATGACACTTGCAGGAACCGCATTCAGTGTATGGATGGCACACCACGACAATCTGGAGGTTCGCTAAGACACTGGTTATTCATTCTCTTGGCCAATCGTTGCCAAGTACACGCAATCCATATTTCACGATCTGCTTTTATATCAATAAATAGACGATGACGCAACAAATGGCTGCGACTGGGAAAAGTCCCAGACGGAACCATGCTGCAACGATGCCAGCGTAAGGCACATAATACAGGAAGCTGCGCACAAAGCGGTTGTGTAACTCCCCTTTGATCAGTACCATTGGTGTCACGCGGATCAGGTTGGTGATGACAATGGCCAGGAGGATATATATGAGAATACTATGCTGTTCCATCGTCTTAACTTTGTTGACCTCTGTCACGACTCGGCCATTCAAGCGAGCTTGATGGCTCTCGCTGTTCCATCGGTTCCGTCTTTATAGGTTTAAGCCATGCAGCGACAGCGGAAATGACAATCGTCAGCATCACTGTACGCATTCCACTGCTCCACTCTCCTATAACAGGAGCCACAGCACACAGGCCGCTTAACACGAAACTGGCTATCAGCGCATAGAGCACGTTACGGTCTTTATGGGCAGGCGGGATGATAATTGCCAAGAACATACCGTAGAGCGACATACTGAGGGCTGTTACCATCGGCTGTGGCAACAGACTTCCAGCCACGATGCCCACAGCACAACCCGATGCCCAGAACAACGTGGATATCAGGGCTGCCGAGTAAGTATAAGCTGGAGGTGTATAGCCCGGGTGAGCCACAGAGATGCCAAACACCTCGTCAGTCACGCAGCAGGCCATCAGAATGCGGTGAAACCACGAAGTACCTGGAGCTATCTTCTGCGACAGTGCCGCACTCATCAGCATATAGCGCAGGTTGGCCACCAAGCACATGGCTATCACCTCCACGTAGGCAGCCTGTACCGCTACCAGCGTGTATGTGCCATACTCGCCAGCCGAAGCACGGGTGAAAAAGCTGCTAAGGAACCCCATGGGTGCCGTCAGGCCTGCCCTCGCAGCAATGATGCCAAGCGAGAACGTCACGGCAAAATAGCCCATCGCAATGGGTATGCCGTCACGCAAGCCGTGGATAATATGTTGTCTATTCCCTGCCATTCAGTATCCAACCGCAGCCCTCAGCTCATTCCGTTTCAGTATGTCGAAATCAACAGTCATCGTTTTTCTTTAGCCGCTACACTATTCTCGTTTGTTTTTATTTGAGTACTTCATCGAACATGAGTTCACTGTCGAGCCATGCCTTGATGCTGTCGCCTGCCACGGTCAGTTTCACGTTATACCACTTCCCTGTTTCTATGCTGCCAGAGCGTGTTGCCAACTGTTTCTTGCTGTTACCGCTGATCTGCTCGATGGTGTGCCTCGTGTTACCCTCGTAACCATAGTTCAGCTGACAATAGTGCTGCGCATCCACGTAGTTGAACACGATGATGAAACCCTCCGGCCCGCTGTCCTTGCGGGCAGTACACTGGATGGTGTAATGGTTGGAGGGGATGACGTAGTTGCAGATGGCCAACGGGGCCTCTTCGCATGCTATGTGTTGCAAGATGCCGTCGTTAACCTCCCACGTGCCGCGGACGGACTCAGGCTTCCCTGTCTTGGGCAATGGGTCGCAGTGGGTATAACTGACCTGCGTGTTCCAAGCGGAATATCCCACGCGGCTCTGACCTGGCGTGATGAGAGACTTATGCACACAGGCGGTCAGTGCCATTAGGCAGCAGACGAGCATCCATAGTTTTACCTGTCTCATCTGTTATCTTCCTATTTGCTTTTTCAGTTTCAATACGCGGCGCACGCTCTCGTCAATGCGCTGCTCTGTGATTTCACCGGCTTCCACTGCCTTGATTACCGCGTCGAAAGCCTCCGTGAACACCTGCGGGCCGAGCACGATGTCTACACCGGCCTTGATACAGCCCACGGCAGCCTCGCCATTAGTGTACTGCTGGGTGATGGCTCCCATCTCCATCGCGTCGGTGATGATGAGATTCTGATAGCCCAATTCGCGGCGCAGCTTGTCTTGCAGAATGACCGATGACATCGTGGCAGGAATGTCAGCACCCGTCACATTGGGTGCACCGATGTGTGCTGTCATGATGAGTTGGCAGCCCCACTGGATGCCTGCCTTGAAGGTCACCATCTCGCACGAGAGCATCTCCTCCCACGTCTTCTGTGAACTGGCATAGCCGAAGTGCGTGTCGGCCTTCGTGTCGCCGTGGCCCGGGAAGTGCTTAATACAGCCAGTAACACCGGCATCCTTCAGTCCCTGCAGATAGTTGGTCACCATCGGGGCGGCTATCTCAGGCTTGTCGCTGAAGGCACGTGCACCGATGACGATATTCTCAGGATTGGTATTCACGTCGGCCACAGGGGCGAAGTCAATATCGAAGCCGTAGCGGTGGAGATAGGTGCCGATGGTGTTGCCACACTCGTAGGCATTCTTCGGGTCGCCAGTAGCACCGATGGCCCCCATCGACTCGTAGGTCTTTACCTTGAAGTTGCTGTTGCGCCCTATGCGAGCCACACGCCCGCCCTCCTCATCAATGCACAGCAGGGGTGAGCCTTTCAGCGCACGAATCTCAGGGATGAAGCGCGCCAGTTGTGCCTCGTCCTCGATGTTGTGCGCATAGAGGATGATGCCGCCCACGGGATAATTCTCATTCACCTTCCGCATCATCTCGTTGACGGCCTGCAACTTGATTTTGGTGAGGTCGTCCACACTCTGATCAATACCGCCGGAGCGGTTGAAGTGGATGGTGGTGTCAAGACACTCCGGGCGCACGTAGAACAGTTGCCCCACTTTCTCGCGCAGCGTCATTTTTTGCAACAGTGCCTCCACCTCGTCAGTCGGCGGAGTCACAGGGTCATCGTCGTTAGTACACGATGTAAATACACTTGCGCCGCAGACGAGGGTGGCGGCGAGCACCCATTGAATCATCTTGTTCATTGTATTATTGTTCTTTAAATAATATCACAAATTTTGCTTGCAAAATTATAAGTTTTTTAGTAAATTTTTTTATTTTAGTGTTTCTTTTTCCATTCTCTCGCCCTGACGGCGATATTCTTGGCCAGGCATTCGCTGTAGAGCCACGGCTCGCAACTATGGATGTCGCCTACGTTGAGGAAGCCACGGAACGGGGGATATTCCGATGCACTGTAGTTAGTGGCCACGAGGACGTGGTACTCAGGCGAGACGGTGATGGTGATGGTGTCGTGGAGCGTGGCGGGTGTGGCGTCGGTGCGCCAGTTCACGGGATTGATGCAGATATCGGAACCGGAAATCAGAGGTAGCACGTACTTCACGTCCTTTACGGTGTTGTAACAGATGGTGACACCCGTGTCGGTCTCGCCCTCAGCAGGTCGGATGTGACTGCACTCGCGCATGTCCTGTTCCGTCACCTTGTAACCCAGTACGTAAGCGGCAGCCAGTTGACCGCAGGTCTCGTCGTCGATGTGTTTCAGCAATTCCACCACGGCCAGACCACCCTGACTGAAGCCCGCGATGATGAGCGGACGCGACTGGTCACGCTGTGCCTGAAAGAGGTCAAAGGCATTGCGAACATCGTCCATTGACAGGCGGGTGCGCTGATAGACGGTGTCCTCGCTGTTGGTCATGAACGCCTGGATGGTGGTGTGGCGATAGAAGGGGGCGAAGAAGCGGTTGCCGGGCGACATATAGGCCGCCACCTTCTTCATCTCCAAGTCGGCCATGTGGGCTCGGTGCTCAGGATTCCACACGTCAGCATAGTGGCACACCTTGCCGTCCGCTGTCGTCCAGTCGTCCTCCCACGTCGAAACGACGTAGAACACGTCGGCTCCCGTACCGTCTACGTCGCCGTCTTCCGTAATCCACATCGTCGGGTCGCTGTAGTCGGGTGCCTTTGGTATGTACCCAGTCGTCTGCTCCGACGGATTATCATTGCTACTGCAACAGGTGATGATACATGCGCCGCAGATAGTCAGGATGGCGGCTATCATCCAAAGTTTTTTCTGTTTCATTTCACATTGAGTATTTCATCGAACATAATTTATGTACATAGAAGCCGAAGAAAATCTTCTCGATAAAGTTTGACTTCTGGAAGACGTTGCGGAGAATGACGTCGAGGGCGGCGAAGCGTCCGGCCTGTGCATCGAATGCTATGTGGTCGTCCTGTCCAGTGTATTCCTTGGCAAAGGCATCCCAGAAACGGTGGAACTGCTCCTCGGTCATGTGGAAGATGTCCTGCACCTGCTTCATTGGAGCGTAGATGTGGCAGATGCGCGAGAGGGATTTCTTGTCTTTGATGCGCTGGGAGATGGTGCCGTATGCGTCTCCTACCTGTACGATGCGATACATCGCGGGTACAGGAATTCCGAGACTGGCAACAGCGTGCTTCACGACTTCCCATGTGCTCAAGCGGGCGTTATTCACCTTGAGGATTTCGTCCGAATCAGCGGATGTAACATAAGTCTTCCCGTTGCCGCCCTCTCCAATCTGGGTGTAGTCGTTCAAATCAATGGTTTCGTAAGCGATCATAATAGTACTTCATTGTTAATTTTTATAGAAGGCACGTACCACACATCCGTGACCTCCCTTGTATTTCTTATTACCAACCTGGTGTTGTCCTTTTCTCCATAATCTCTTTGTCTGACAGTTGCTGATAGTACATAACTCGATATATTTTCTGCAAAATTACAAAAAAATCGCTTCATTGCTTAATTTTTTCCGAAAAACATCTTCAAAGAGATAAAGACTAGTCTGAAAATCGCGATTAAGCTAGTTCAAACGAAAGATTTCTTTCAGTTTGACGAGCGTGAGCGATTTAGACGAAGTCAAAAAGAAGTATTCACCATTTAAAAAGTTACGATTATGACAAAGATTATGCAAGATCCCCTTCCAACTAAGTGCGTCCACAACCTGATTATTGTCGATGAGAGCGGTTCCATGGAAGTTATCCGCAAGCAGACCTTCACCCTCATCGGCACCGACAACCTCGATGTAGAGACCATGGCCCACTCCTTCGCCATCGACGAGCACCTGTAGTTCCAACAGGACGAAGCAGGCACCAAGGCCATGTTTGCCCGCGAGCGCCGCAGTCGCGAACGCTACAACTACTGTGTCGCCGAAAATGCTGCCATGCCTGTAGGCTCGTTCTTCGATGAGGAGAATTAGAAAGTCATACAGAGTTACTAAAAATGAGATTGCCCTCGCGCTATGTCGAGGGCAATCTCAATTTCGTTCTGGTACTCAATTTAGTTGTACCAAATAGATGGCATCGGTTTCTGTGCACTTGATTCGACTTGCTTGGTGCCGATCTTGTTCTTGTCGTCCCTGACTTCCTTTTCTGTTAACATAAGCAACTCCTCCTCTGATGTTAAGTTATCGCAAATATAAGGATTATTTCGGCTCGTTGTACTTCCCGTATTCCTTTTTTATGAAACATTAACCTAATGCGGTATTTATATTCATGTAATATTCATCTTTGCCTTATATAAGGCAATCGCATCCTGCATGATGTCATAATGGTCAAATGCCAGATGTGGTAAATCCGACAGTGGCCACCATTCAGCTTTGGCAGCATCATCCTGGCCAGTGACAGCAACAGGTTCATCAACGGAAAGACGTTGTTCAAGGTTCCTGATATATTTCATTATCGGATACCTGAAGGTATTGTTTGGTGCAGTCTACAGCAAAGACAGGAAACGTCTGCTGGTATGCGCTGATGTGAAGAACTACAAGATAGAGGAAGTATCTAGCTTGGCATAAATCGTATCTGACGTCCGGCCCTTGTCGTCCTGTAGAAAGCCATAAAGGTGTAACTCTTGGCCTATAAATGCTTCTGGCAATTCTTCTGTAACAGTTTCTACAGCACGAGGAACGGGTTGTAAAGCATGACATTTTCGCAGCTCTGGACAATAGACGAACAGTCCAAACAGGTCCTCCGAATTCTTCTCCGTCACTCCACCATCAAACGTCACATGCAACACGCGCTTCTCATCGACCTTAACTGACGTAATTTCCACCTCATCAACCGGACCCTTGCTGATAATGACATGGGGGTAGGAGATAGCGCTACCGATGTAACAGCTCTTGTTGATCTTCTTAAACACACTATAGGTATCGAGTTGCTCCTTCTGTGCCATCTTGTGCAGTCCAATGAGGTGAGCCTCTTTCAAGTCCGACGACAACTTCGATATCGCAGCAAACGCATTCCTGTGCGCCTGCTGGGCCTCAGTCCGTGGATTCGCCACAGACTCCGGCATACTACGCTGGTAAGGACGTCCGTGCCATGAACTATAAATCACCTTACCAACCTTACCGCTCTTCTCTTCTCCTCTGTACTTCGCCATATGCTCCTTGTTTATGTCTTCTTGCTATCTTCTTTCACTCTTCTCCCTCCCATAGAGTTGGTATAGACTTGGTATAGCGTTGCCTTAGACTTGCTATAGTCTCATTCCCATTCTTACTTCATGATAGTATCTATACGTAGTATAGATAGGCTTTCTGAATGATGATTCATGCTACAAAGATACAAAGATGTTTTGAATAAGCAAAGCTTTTGGGCAAAAAAAGGGGAGCAACACCCGCTGTGGATGCTGCTCTCTGCTGTTTTATTCAAGATAGCCCTACATTACGAGACCTCGATTGTCTTGGTGGCTTTCTGCTTCGGCTCAGCCTTCGGCATGATGACGTTCAGGATGCGTTTAAACAATGGATGTCAGCAAAGAGTACAAATAGCTGCCAAAGGATATGAGCAGCCTGATTTATACGAGTTCTTTACCGAAGGGTGACAGGGCCTGCTTTGCCAGATCTCGTCACGACTCGACCAATCATGCAAGCATGTTGGTTCTCGCTGCTCCGAGATTTGAGAAATATTAGGATTTATGGATACTTTAGTTTGTCATTCATGATTTTTGCGGAAGCGAGTATTATCTGTATTACCTTATTATTTTATTGGACGCCAGTAATTGTCCAAGTCATTTTAATGTGAGGGATGCCGTCGAGCATGAAGGTGTCGGATGACTGTCTGAAGCCTACGCTTTCGTAAAAGCCCTTAGCATACTCCTGTGCCTCAATGTCTATCTGCTTTGCACCGAAGTGCTCTTCAGCTGCTTCAATGGCATGAAGCATGATCTGCTTGCCATAGCCTTTGCCTCGCTCAGTGGTGATAACCCTCCCAATGGAGATTTCCTTCATGTGAGTACCGGCAGGACACACACGAGCCAAGGCTACAACCTTATCAGCAACGGTGAGCCATAGATGAATGGACTTCTTGTCATCACCGTCCATATCCTGATAGACACAATCCTGTTCAACCACAAACACCTCGCTACGCACTCTCAACAGTTCATAAAGCTCATCCGTGGTCAGTTCCTGGAATGTTTTCTGATGAAATACAGGCTCGGCGTTCAGTTTCTGATAAGCAAGACGCTCATCACCGTTGGCAAGGTAGATGATGCCACAATAGGTGAAGCCGTGCTTCTCGATGTTATGCTGCATGATCCGATTATCCTTATGGGTATCAATGCGGATGTTTGCATCATGCGAGAAACAGAAGTCCATGATATCGCTAAAGATGCCGTGAACATCAGGATAGCTGGCGATGCGATGAACGACATGATAGGATTGTACGTCATTCAGCCATTCACCGCTATATATCTTTGAGTAGGTAGGTTCAGGAGAAAGCAGGAAAGCGAAATACCCCACAACGCTGCCAGCATCCTCTATGACATACCCACCATGCTTTTCCATATCGCTGAAGATGATAGCCTCAGAAGGATAGCCGTCAGCCCATTGGTGTAGGTTGCCTGAAGACCGCATGATCTTCTTTGCGGCCTCCATCACCTGCATAATCTCAGTGATGTCATCCTGGTTCGCCTCTCGAATAATTCTGCTCATCTGATTCTTCAACTTCACAATGCGGGACCCCCATTTCCTTGGCCTTTTCCTGAATCAGGAATTACCTGATGAAGTTCATGAATTGGGGACACTCGTCACGCTTGGGCCATTTTACTTTCTTATATATTTATTCTCTGATTCGGGCGTTTCAGCAGCAGTATAACGTTCCACCGTCATGTGGAGGTCGTACTTCTCGTTGTTTTAACCATGCAAATATACGGAATTTGTTGCATTTTTACTATATTTGCACCATAGATTTAGGATTGTTTATGAAGAAAAGTTCATTTATTACAGCAATCATGGCTGCAATGATAATGATTGCGCCAAGCAAGATGTCCGCTCAGGAGGACAACGGTTTTAAGAAGTTCAGTGTAGAGGAAGCCTTTGAGGACAATGGCTTTCAGTGGTTCCGTGATGCTCAGCTGCTTTGTGCAGGAAACAAGGAGAAGAGCAATGCCATGACTATCGTCTGGGGACAGGTATACAACGAAGGTCAGCTCCGTCAGTTCTCCAAGCAGCTGAAGATGCAGAAGATCCAGTCGGCCTTCAATCAGCTGGCTAAAGAGCATCATGACGAGATTATGCAGATGCGCCGCGAACGTAACCGTGCCGGTCTGCAGGAATTGCAGGACAAACTTGCTGCCGAGGCAGAAGCACAGGTAACTGGTGAAGGCTTGACAGAAGAGCAGCGCACGATTTATTCCACCATAGGCGGCACGCCACACCTTGATGGCCAATACACCGTATTCGGTGAAGTGGAGGAGGGACTTGATGTTGTGGAGATGATTCAGCAGACCGCAACCGCCCGTGGTGACCGTCCTGTTGATGATATCGAGATGAGAATGATATTGGTGGATTAGGAATGATGAAACCGCTGATTGACGCACATACCCATACGGTGGCATCAGGCCATGCCTACAGCAGTTTGCAGGAGATGGCCAAGGCTGCTTCCGAAAAGGGATTGCAAGTGTTAGGTATTACGGAACACGGGCCAAGTGTTCCTGGCACTTGTCCATTGTTGTATTTCAAGAACATGTTTGTTGTGCCTCGGCAGATGTACGGCATTCGTCTGTTGATGGGCTGTGAGGTGAATATCCTTGATACCGATGGCAGCATCGACATGCCTGATGACTTCATCGGATATCTGGACATTGTCATAGCCGGCATACATGCAGCATGGTATAAGGGAGGCACGAAGGATGAGAATACGGAGGGAATGATCAAGGTCATCAGGAATCCGAAAGTTCACATGATAAGCCATCCCGGTGACGGTTCTGCAGATCTTGACTTTGAAAAACTGGTTTTGGCTGCTAAAGAGGCACATACGCTGCTGGAGATTAACAACCATTCGCTGGCTCCTCAGCGGAAGAAGACCGTTGCCCGTGACAACAATCTGGAGATTCTGCGCCTTTGCAAGAAGTATGGGGTGCCGACAATTCTTGGCAGCGATGCGCATATCACGTTCCAGATTGCGGACTACGAGCGCTTGTATCCGTTGCTTGCTGAAACGGAATTTCCTGATGAGCTTGTTATGAACTATTGGCCAGAAAAGTTCTTCGATTATCTGGGAATATAGGCTAGACGGTCTTCTGAAATGGGATATTCCAACATCAGCTTCTCAATAAGCGGACAGTACCATGTCTTGAACTGTTCTGCCGTTGGGGTGTGGCCACTGGGGAAATGGAAGGTGCTGTGATAATGCTCCAAGAACAAAGGCTCGAAATGTGCCAGCGTGTCTTCCTCACCGAAGATGCCCCATACGCGAACCTTATTATATATATTACAGCAGTCAAACTGATGCGCTTCCATCTCCTCGAACTCGCTGATCAGTTGTTCGTCAATGGTGAAGTCCTGCTTCCCGTCAGCTCTTGGTGACTTGTACTGATGGTTGCCGATACGCTCGCGCAGGAAGTCTGACATCTTGAAATGCGGATTGCCGAGTAGGGTAGGGACTCCGATTATAGGGGAGATCATCTGTGCATAGAACGAACCGCAGCTGTTGCCCACGAGGATATCCGGCTTCTCCTGGTCGCAGATATCCCGGATAAGCCTGACGGCATCGGCAGGATGGAGTGGTAGGTCGGGAGTCAGTACGGTGGCCTTCTTATTGAAGGCTTCCTTCAATGCCAGGGCTGGCACACAACTGTCGCTGGCATAGAATCCATGAAGGAACAGTATCTTCTTTTGCTTTTGCATATCGGGGTGCAAAGGTACGGATAAGTGAGCAAAATGCAAAAGGAAAATTTGTTTTTCTTTTCATTTTCGAGCGAGAGTACCTTCGGTGTAGCCAAAGGTACTCAAAAAATCGTAGAAAAATGTCTCTGGATGCACTTTTCAGCTTATTTTTAACAATTTGGTACGGTGACAATATCCTTACCCAAAACGGTGAATAATTCAAATTCGGCAACGACCGTTACGTGTTCGATATCAAGGGCAATAACTACCGTATAGTGGCCGTTGTGTTGTTCATCAACAAGAAGGTCTATATGCGGTTTGTCGGCACACATGAAGAATATGACAAGATTAAGGACATTAAAAACATATAGGTTATGGCACAGATAAAGACAGAGAAGCAGTACAAGGCAGCTTGTGACCGCATCAATGAGCTCCTGAAGGTTGTCAGTAACGATACGCCTGCCGATGACAAGAACATGCTGGAGCTGGATTTGATTTCCGACCTTGTGGCAGACTATGAGGAGGAGCATTACCCTGTGGCTGCTCCAACGCTGGTGGAGACCATCAAGCTCCGCATGTATGAGATGGGGCTGACCCAGACAAAGCTGGCTGAAATGCTTGGACTGAGCCCGGCCCGTATCAGTGAGATTATCACCGGCAAAGGTGAGCCTTCTTTGAAGACGGGAAGGGAAATCAGCCGAAAGCTGAATATCGATCCGGCTATTGTCCTTGGAGTTTAGTCATGATAGTATAGAAACTAAAAAACGGCAAATCCATGTGGTTTTGCCGTTTTTTTTGTAATTTTGCAGCCGATTTCAGCAATTGTGATTTAAAAAGATGACAGAAGAAAGAAAAAACGAGTTTCACAATGTGGTGGCGCTTCAGATACGTTTCAACGACGTTGACAAGTTCGGACACGTGAACAATACCATATATTTTCAGTTCTACGACTCTGGTAAGACTGACTATGTCTCTACTGTGTGCAAAGGCTTTGACTGGGATCAGTACGCTATTTTCGTGGTGAAGATAGAGGTGGAGTTTTTTGCCCAGATAAAAGGTGCTGACAGGATTGCCGTCCGCACCCGTACAGTACACCTCGGCAACAAGAGTTTCCGTCTGGAACAGGAAATCTTTGACATTGATACGCAGGAAGTGAAGAGCCGGTGCCTGTCGATATTGGTGCTTTATGACCTGGAGCAAAAACAGTCCATATCGTTTCCCGATGAATGGCGTCAAGCCATCAGAGACTATGACGGTATTCTATAAAACCATTGTAATTACCGACGAAGAGGAGTTGTTCAACCTTTGGGAAGAGTGGGAGCGCGACCAGTTCACCTCCTGCGATGTTGCCTGGGCTCTCGCCAATGAGTCGTGGAGCTTAGGAATTACTAAAAAAGATAAACCGCTGATTCAGAATGAATTAGCGGTTTTCTTTTGCGTATTGCGGTCCCCAAGGTTTGGGGCAGGGGAGCGCGTTAGATCATTTGTACGTCGGCCGTCAGAATGCGACAGGTCCGTGACCCATGCAGGATGTTGCTCCGAGGGCTGTGAGATCGGTGTTGGCCCATCGGTAGTGCTGTTCGCGATTCGTAGAGCATGTAACGGTCCCCGCACCGTTCAGCCTGTGATAGCGCTTGCCACCAATCTCTGTGTTGTCGTCCGTCCACTCTGCCTGCTCCAGTTGATTGTAAAGCGTGGCATCTGTTATCACGTCACCATCGGCGAGCGCGTAATCGTCCACAGCATTGAAACTGCCGTTGACCACTTCGTTGGCAGGATACGAGCCAAACAAGATGCACTCCCAGCGTGTAACCTTTTGCGGTGGCTGTTCGTCATCCGTTTCGTTCTTGCTGCACGACGTCAGTAATTGTTGTGTTGAAAACCATGATCGGATTCAAAAACATAAGCCCCGGCTTGCACGGTTTTGCAGGTCGGGGCTTTGTTTAGTGTTTTGAAATCCTAACTTATGAGACCTCTATGGCCTTGGTGACTTTCTGTTCATTGACTGCTGGTGCTGTACTGTTGGCACGAGGCATAAAATCAGTGTTCAGGAAATCGTCAAATACTGTTGGAAACCAACTGTTTTTAAACATTACTGACAATTTCTTAAACTCCTTTAAACAATGGATGTCAGCAGAGAGTACAGGTAACTGCCAAAGGGTATGGGCAGCCCACCAAAGATAATCCATATGATGTTTCCTATTGTCTTCATAAAACAACAGAAAACCGCCACTGGGACGGCTTTCATGCTGTTTTTTAACTTTCTAGTTCTTTTTTTCGCGGTTTTTTATTAATTTTGCCACCGAAAACTATAAACCATTTCGTTATGAGAAAAAACATTTTGATGGTTGCCGCGGTGATGATGCTTGTGGCCTGCGGAGGACAAACAAAGAATGCGGCGTTGGATACCGACAGTACACAAGTTTTTGAAATACCTGACACGCTGAACACGGCGGAGGCAGTCACAGCTTTCGTGGAGAAGTTCTATAAAGAATGGAGTGGGGAGGATATCCTTAACTATGACTACGCGAAACAGCATATTACCTCCAATCTCCTGAAATATCTGGCTGATGCGTATGACTACGATTGTGAGGGAGAGTGCCTGGCTACTTGGAAGTTCTTCTATGAGGGCGGCGGTGATGTTGGTGAGTTGAAGTCACGCCAGATTACGGCTCGTGACGAGAATCACGTCCTTGTTGAAAACAAGTACGTCAACTATGAGTATGACGTGCTTCTGAAGGTGATTAAGGATGGCGATGCCTTCAAGATCGACAGCCTTGAGCAAGAAAAATCAGAGTATATCAATTAAGCGATAATAAATCTGCAATATGCTCAAACATGTTATTACACCAGCTTTCAAAAATATTTACCTACTCAGTTTTTATAATCGCTTCAATAGCTCTATGAGTACTTTCCAGATATCTTCTATGGTTGAGAGCTCTACACGTTCACTTGTTGAGTGAGGTTCAACGATACGAGGACCGATACTGGCAATCTGGATGCCAGGATAATGCTGAACAAAGAACCCCGCTTCGAGCACAAAGTGCATAGCAACCATACGCGGGCGCCAGCCCAACACATCTTGGAACGTATTGCTGACCAGTTGCAGGAAAGGAGACTGCTGATTCTCCTGCCAAGCTGGGGCTGACATCACGATTTCAGATTCGGCCCCTTGTTTTTTAAAGGTATCGGCTATCTGTTTACTCAGCGCTGCCATATCATCGTCGATGAAGCTGCGGGTGTGGGTAGACACAAAGATGTGGTCTTCGGCAGACGAGATTCTTCCTACGTTATTCGATGTCTCTACGGTGCCTGGCATTGCGTAGCTCATCTTTACTACGCCTTGCGGTATTTGTTTCAGACAACTCATCAGTGCCTTAGATGCCTCCGCAGATATAACAAAATCAAGTGGTTCGCATTGCTCGATGCTGCACGTCATTTTCGGATCTTGCGGATATTCCTCACGCAGCCATAAGTTCATCATCTCTTGCTGTGACTTCACAAATTCGCAAGCCACGCCCAATGGTACACAAATGATTATTTCTGCCGATGACGCTATCGAGGCATTGGCTTCACCAAGGTTGATGGAGCCCAGATAGAAGTTGTATTCGTTGTAGATAGCTGTCAAGATGGTCCACGTTGCAATGACAGCGCTGCAACGGCCTTTGTTGATGTCAACACCCGAATGGCCACCCAGTCCACCTTCGAGACGGATACGATACCATCGATGCATGCCAGCAGGCACGGGCTCGCGCTTCATGGGTATCCGGTGGAACTGCAGGCAGGCTCCTGCGGCACCTGTGGTGATCGTGTCGTAGTCTTCAGAGTCAAGGTTGATGACTTTTCGGCCCTTCAGGAAGTCCTTGCTCAGACCGGATGCACCCGACATACCGTCTTCTTCATTGGTCGTTGTTATGACTTCAAGAGCAGGATGATCTATTCTGTCATCTTCGAGTACTGCTAATGCCATCGACAGACCTATACCGTTATCGGCTCCGAGCGATGTTCCACGAGCCTTCATCCAACCATTCTCCACGTAAGGCTTAATAGGGGTTTTCAGAGGGTCGCTCATGCCCACACAAACCATATCCATATGGTTAAGCAGCACAATGGGCTCATGTCCTTCATATCCCTTGCTGGCTGGTTTTCGTATCACCACACAGTTCTCTTTATCGCGTTCATACTCCAAATTCAGACGTTCTGCAAATTGGCACAGATAGTCTGCAACTTGTTCCTCATGATGTGAAGGACGTGGTATTTTATTCAGCTCACTAAAGATGCTGAAAACTCTTTCTGTAGTAATCACCTGTTCTTTCATATTTTTACTGAAGTCACTAATTTTATTGGCAAAGATAGTGAAAATTTGGGGATAATCGCTAAATTTGCATCCAAATTTATGATAGTTTATGAATATAATGATAGTAAAATTTTTCTGAAAAATCTATAAGTTATCCAAAATTATTTGTATCTTTGTCGCCATAAAGAATAATTAATTGAATTTTAAGATGAAAAAGTTCCTATTTTTGGCCGTAGCCGCCATGATGGCTACAGTGAATGTCTGTGCCCAGCATGAGGAGGGAGAAAGTACTATCCAGCCTCGTCTTGGTATCACATTGAGCAATCTTACCAACTATGATGGAGGTAAGTCGAAACTGAACTTTACCTATGGTGTGGAGTACGAGCGTTACATCACCGATAAGTTCGGCTTCGCAGCCGGTGTACTCTTCACTGACCAGGGCGCAAAGTTTAAGAACACCACAGAGGAGACGGTACTGAAGATGTATTATGCTGCTGTACCTGTGACTATCAACTACTACGTGCTTCCTGGTCTGGCAGTAAAAGCCGGTCTTCAGCCTGCATTCAGAGTTAAGTCGCAGATAGAGCAGGGGGGAACAAAGGTTGATTTCGACAGATATCTCCACTTACTGTTTAATGACGATGATGTAAAGATCAACAAGTTTGATCTCTCTATCCCCATCGGACTTTCATACGAGATAAGCAACGTCACCCTCGATGCACGATATAACTTCGGTGTAACTAAGGTGTTCTCTGGTCTTGATACCGCTGTACGCAATCAGCTTTTCGTAGTAACTCTCGGATATAAGCTTTAAACCATTATGAAGCCAGGGAGAGGTTTTTGGGCTGTTGTCTGCGGCATTGGAATGATGCTGATGACGAACGGATGTTTTGAAAGCCAGAAGCAGCCGAGAGCGTATGTGAGCGAGGTGACGGGTGCCGACAGCGTTGCCATACGGATGGGCAACTATACGCTACAGAAATATCACAGCGACAGGTTAAATCTCGACATCAATTATCCATCGTTCCTTGTGCATCAGGATCTGCCCGAAGATGCCGGCATGCAGGAGCTGTTTATGATGGACGACGTGTCGATATCGGTGATGGTGGACTCGGTCCAAGGTATGTTGCGTAGCTCAGGCCAGACGATGATGGGCATGGGTGCAGACCTCGTTGACGTGGGCGACGACTACAGTATCCTCGAAGGAACTGACGACAAATGGGGATACTATGGAAAGGTGATCGACAGCGACTCACTGAGACAGGTGACGGTGATGCTTAGGTATTATCCGGAGCATGAGGATGCGGTGGAGCTGCTGAAAGAGTGGGTTAGAGGATATGAGATAAAATAAATAATCCCGCCGGTTGGCGGGACTTTTTTATTGTTTACTTCTGAACGGGGATTTTATCTACGCGCTTCTGATGGCGACCGCCTTCGAAGGTTGCAGTAAAGAACTCGTCCATAATCTTACGAGCCATGTTGTTGTCAATGAAACGACCTGGCATCACCAAGACGTTAGCATCGTTGTGCTGACGGATGAGGTGGGCTATCTCAGGTATCCAACAGAGGCCTGCACGTACCTTCTGGTGCTTGTTGAGCGTCATGGAGATACCCTCGCCAGAACCGCAGATGGCTATGCCGGGATATACCTCACCGCTCTCGATGCCCTCAGCAAGTGCATGACCGAAGTCGGGATAGTCGACTGAGGCTTCACTCCAGGTTCCGTAGTCCTTTACGGGATAACCTTTCTCCTCGAGATACTGGAGAACAAACTGCTTTAAAGGGTAGCCTGCATGATCACAGGCTACACCAACTGTCTTTACTTCCATTATGCAAGCAGTTTCTTTACTTGGTTGTAAACATTCTGGCCGGTGAAGCCGAGCTTCTCGTCAAGCACCTTGTACGGAGCAGAGAATCCGAAGCTCTCAAGACCCCATACACAGCCGTCAGCACCTACAAGACCTTCGAGGTTTACGGGCAGACCAGCGGTCAGACCGAACTTCTTCTTGTCTGCAGGGAGAACACGCTGCTGGTACTCCTTTGGCTGGCTGCGGAACAGACCCTCAGAAGGAACGCTTACCACGCGAACCTTTACGCCATCCTCACGGAGCAGCTTGGCACCAGCCTCGAGGGTAGACACCTCAGAACCGGAAGCCAGCAGGATCACGTCGTAATCCTCGTCAGAGCCGGCTACAACGTAGGCACCCTTGGTGGCCTGGTTGTAGTCGTTGCCTTCGGGCAGCATCTCAATGTTCTGACGAGAGAAGATGAGTGCTGTAGGCGTATCGATGTTCTCCATAGCCATGCGCCAGCAAACGGTGGTCTCCTCGGCATCAGCAGGACGGACAACCAGTACGGAGTTCTTGCCGTGATGGTTCTTGAGCTTCTCCATCAGACGGATCTGTGCCTCCTGCTCAACAGGCTCGTGGGTAGGACCGTCCTCACCTACGCGGAATGCATCGTGAGTCCAGATGAACTTAACCGGGAGCTCCATCAGGGCTGCCATACGTACTGCTGGCTTCATGTAGTCAGAGAATACGAAGAATGTGCCGCAAGCAGGGATGACACCACCGTGGAGAGCCATACCGATGCAGCAGCAAGCCATGGTGAGCTCAGCCACACCTGCCTGGAAGAAAGCACCGCTGAAGTCGCCACGAACGATGTCGTGAGTCTTCTTCAGGAAACCGTCGGTCTTGTCAGAGTTGCTCAGGTCTGCTGAAGCGCAGATCATGTTGGGCACCTGCTCAGCGAGAACAGACAGGACGGTAGCGCTGGCACCACGTGTGGCAGCACCTGCCTTCTGCTCAACCTTGCTCCAGTCGATGACAGGAGCCTTGCCGCTGAACCACTCCTCGAGCTGCTTGGCCTGTACGGGGTGCCCCTTTGCCCACTCAGCCTTCTCGGCATAGCGCTCAGCGCAGATCTTCTTCAGCTCCTCGGCACGCTTTGCATACAACTCCTTAACCTCTGGGAAGATCTGGAATGGATTCTCAGGATCAGCACCGAGGTTCTTCATCGTGTTGATGTATGCATCGCCACCAAGGGGAGCTCCGTGAGTAGCACAGTTGCTCTCGTATGAGCTGTTGTCTGCCTTGCGGGCACCCTTGCCCATCACACAGTGACCGATGATCAGACTTGGACGTTCCTTCTCGGCCTGAGCCTTCTTGATAGCCTCACGGATCTGGTCAACATCGTTACCATCGATCTTCTGCACATACCAGCCCCATGCCTCGTACTTCTTAGCTGTATCCTCGCAGGTAACAACCTCTGTACGTGTAGAGAGCTGAATATCGTTAGCATCGTAGAACATGATGAGGTTGTCGAGGCCCAGGTTACCAGCAATACGGCCAGCACCCTGAGAAATCTCCTCCTGCACACCACCGTCAGATATGTATGCATAGATGGTCTGATTCATAACGTTGCCCAGACGAGCCTTCAGGAACTTGGCGGCGATGGCAGCACCTACTGCGAAGCAGTGACCCTGTCCGAGAGGACCAGAGGTGTTCTCGATACCGCGCTCAATCTCGCGCTCGGGGTGACCTGGAGTAACAGAGCCCCACTGACGCAGGTTCTTCAAATCCTCGAGTGTATACTTACCGATGAGGCAGAGCTGGCTGTAGAGCATTGGAGCCATGTGACCTGGATCGAGGAAGAAACGGTCACGCCCTTCCCATGCGGGATTCTCTGGGTCGTAAACGAGGAATTCTGAGTACAGAGTGTTGATGAAATCAGCACCACCCATAGCACCGCCTGGGTGACCAGACTTTGCTTTCTCAACCATTGAAGCAGCAAGGATACGGATATTGTCCGCTGCCATGTTCATAACTTTGTTGTTGTTCATACTAATAATGAATAATTAATTTAGTTAATATTTAAAACGATAATAGACTTTGCGGGAACCTTAACGGTGAGCACACCCTTCTTGATTTTCGCATCTTTGTACTCCTTTGGAGCTACGACATTGGTATTCTTGAAGTCATTGTAGTCGGCGACATTCTTAGAGGTGAGGATACGACCACTTACGTTCTTGGCCTTGAAACCGTCGATTGCGAAGTCGATAGTCTGAGCCTTGTCGAGAGATACGTTAGTGATAGCGAGTACGATGCCGCCAGCCTGTGTCTTAGCTGCAGAAGCAGAGAGAAGAGGGCAGGGACGGGTGCTGTTGTCGGCGGTATTGGCCTTCTCCTTGAAGTACTCCTTGCTGCATTGTACTACCTCACTCTCGAGGTCTACAGGCAGGAAGGTAGCCTCCTGGAACGGAGTGTACATCTCAAACACGTGATATGTAGGAGTGAGCACCATGTGACCAGTGCCTTCCTGATCGGTGAGGATCATAGACTGCAATACGTTTACAACCTGGGCGATGTTAGCCATCTTTACGCGGTCTGTGTACTTATGGAATACGTTGAGGCTCAGGGCGGCTACGAAGGCATCGCGGAGAGCATTCTGCTGGTAGAGGTGTCCAGAGATAGTGCCTGGCTCCTCATCCCACCATGTGCCCCACTCATCAACGAGCAGACCAATGCGGTTCTTGGGGTCTTTCTTGTCCATGATGGCCTTGTGCTTCTTTATTACTTCCTCGATCTCAAGGCACTTGCCGAGAGCCCAGTAATACTGGTCGTTGTCGAAGTTGATGGCAGAGCCCTTAGGACCGTTCCAACCTGTGCAGGTATAATAATGAAGAGAGATACCCTGCATGCGACCTCCGATCTTATCCATACAAACGTCAGTCCATTTGTAGTCGTAGTCGCTGGCACCAGAGGCGATGCGATAGAGCTTGTTGTCGCCCTGATCGCGAAGATAGGTGTTGAACTTACGGAACTCGTCGCTGTAGTACTCAGGACTCATGTTACCGCCACAACCCCAAGCCTCGTTGCCGATACCGAAGTACTTTACCTTCCAGGCCTTGTCGCGTCCGTTCTGACGACGCAGACGAGCCATAGGAGTATCACCGTCGCTGGTCATGTACTCTACCCACTGAGCCATCTCCTTTACGGTACCTGAACCAACGTTACCAGAGATGTAAGGCTCGCAGTCGAGCATCTCACAGAGGTTAAGGAACTCATGGGTACCGAAAGAGTTGTCTTCGATGGTGCCGCCCCAGTTGTTGTTACGAAGTGATGGGCGATCCTTCTTAGGACCGATACCGTCCATCCAGTGGTAGTCGTCGGCAAAGCAGCCGCCAGGCCAACGCAGTACGGGGATCTTAAGAGCCTTAAGAGCCTCGAACACATCCTTACGGTAGCCGTTGATGTTGGGAATCTGTGAGTCTTCACCTACCCAGAGACCACCGTAGATACAGCTTCCGAGGTGCTCAGAGAACTGACCGTAGATCTCTTTGTTGATCTTAGCTCCAGCCTTGTCGGCGTGAATCGTTGCTTTTACGTTATCAGCAGCGGATACGCTCAGAGCAAAAGCAGAAAGTGCTAATACTAATACTTTTCTCATATATAAATACATTATTTATTATCAACAGCAGCCTGTTCGATAGGCAGACAACGCTTGTAGTTCTCGATATACTTCTCGAAGCCGGCAACATCCTCTGCGGTAGGAGCGATGCTCACACCAGTATTACCTGCGAAGACAACCTTCTCGAGATAGTCAGCGAGATTAAGCTTGTCGGGATTATTTACAGCATATCCTGCGAGCAGGGCGATACCCCAGGCACCACCTTCACCTGCAGTCTCCATAACTGAGATAGGAGAGTTGAGGGCTGCTGCCAACATGCGCTGACCTACACCAGGTGTCTTGAAGTAACCTCCGTGACCTGTGATACGGTCTACGCGGATCATCTCTTCCTTGAACAGGATGTCATTACCAATCTTCAATACACCGATGGCACCATAGAGGTGGGCACGCATGAAGTTGGCAAGGTTGAATTTGTCATTGGCAGAGCGTACGAACATCGGGCGACCTTCTGCAAGACCTGTTACAGGCTCACCGCTTACGTAGTTGTAGGCCATCAGGCCTCCACAGTCAGTATCACCCTCAAGAGCCTTGTTGAAAAGCTTGCCGTAGAGTTGATTCATATCTACCTCAATCCCAAGAAGTTGCTGATATTCTTTAAAGAGGTTTACCCAGGCATTAATATCACTAGTACAATTATTACAGTGAACCATAGCTACAAGACTTCCGTCAGGAGTGGTTACCATGTCAATCATCTCGTAAGGCTTGCTGAGAGGCTTCTCGAGTACAATCATAGAGAATGAAGATGTACCTGCAGAGACGTTACCTGTGCGCTGCTTCACAGCGTTGGTGGCTACCATACCTGTGCCTGCATCACCCTCAGGAGGACATACTGGGATGCCTGCCTTCAGGTGGCCAGATACGTCGAGTTTCTTTGCGCCCTCAGGAGTAAGGAATCCTGCACTCTCACCTGCGTTGAGAGACTTTGGAAGGATGTCGAGCAGGTTCCATGAGAATCCCTTGGGAGCGATGAGCTCGTCAAATTTTTTGACCATCTCTGCATCGTAGGTTTTAGTTGCGGGATCAACAGGAATCATACCTGATGCATCGCCTACGCCAAGAACGAACTGACCTGTTACCTGCCAGTGAACATAACCTGCAAGGGTAGTGAGGTACTTGATGTCGCTAACATGCTCCTCGTTGTCGAGGATTGCCTCATAGAGATGGCTGATGCTCCAACGGAGAGGGATGTTGTAGTTGAAGAGTTTCGAGAGCTCTGCAGCTGCCTTACCGGTGTTGGTGTTACGCCATGTGCGGAAAGGCACGAGGATCTCCTGCTTCTCGTTGAAGGCCATATAGCCGTGCATCATTGCTGAGAAACCGATGGCAGCGAGGGCCTCGATCTCGCAGTCGTACTGCTTCTGAACATCCTTGCGGAGATCGGCGTAGCAGTCCTGCAGTCCGTACCAGATAGCTTCGGTAGAGTAGGTCCAGAGACCATCTACCAGCTGATTCTCCCATTCGTGTGAGCCCTGTGCGATGGGCTTATTGTCCTCGTCGATGAGGACGGCCTTGATGCGGGTAGAGCCAAACTCGATACCGAGGATGGCTTTACCTGCTTCAATAGTCTGTTTTGCTGTCATATACTATTTCAGTGCTTTGTTCAACATGTAGTAAATCTCATTGTTCTGGAGCTGCTGTTTGAACTCGTAAGTCTTAGTATCCTTATTGATCTTGACATACTCCAGACCTAGCATCTCAGCGAAGTCCTCCCAGTACTCTTCGGTGATGTCGTAAGAGAATGCGCTGTGGTGAGTACCACCAGCGAGGATCCATGCACCAGCGCCGATCTCAAATGTGGGCTGTGGAACCCAGAGAGCAGAAGCAACAGGAAGGTTTGGCATTGGCTTTGGCTCGATGCACTCTACCTCCTGAGAAATCAGACGGAAACGGTTGCCGAGGTCTACGACAGTAGCTTTGATACCACGACCGGTCTTTGAGGTGAATACCAGACGGGCTGTCTGCTGCTTGCGGATACCGATACCGAGGAAGTGAACCTCGAGCTTTGGCTTATCAGAAGCGATGAGCGGACAAACCTCGAGCATGTGGCTCTGGAGGCATGAAGAACGGTCGCCAGCGAAGTTAAGGGTGTAGTCCTCGAGGAATGAACATCCTGTTGGCATGCCCTGCTGGATTACCCAGAGTGAACGATACAGACAAGCTGTCTTCCAGTCACCCTCGGCACCAAAACCGATACCCTCAGTCATCAGACGCTGAGAAGCGAGACCTGGAATCTGATCGAATCCTACGAAGTTAGGATCGTTGATGTCAGCATCACCCAAGTCGTCGAAGTTAGTAGTGAAAGCTGTAGCACCCTCGTCCTTCAGTACGCGACGCAGAGCGATTTCTGCCTTAGCTGCATTCTTAACCTTCTCCCAGTAAACCTCTTCGCCACTCTCGTCGATCTTGATGGTGTACTCCTTCTTGTACTCCTCAACGAGGGCATCTGTCTCTGCGTCAGTAACCTTCTTGAAATACTCCATCAGAGAAGATACTGGATAGTAATCTACGTGGTAGCCCAGACGCTGTTCGAACTCTACGCGATCACCATCAGTAACGGCTACGTTGTTCATGTTCATACCGAACATCAGACAGCGAACGTTCTTGGCATCAGCAACACCAGCAGCTACGCGAGCCCATACGGCAATCTGCTTCTGAGCTGCCTCGTCCTTCCAGTAACCGCAAACCACCTTGCGAGGAACACGCATACGAGTGCAGATATGTCCGAACTCGATATCACCGTGAGCACTCTGATTCAGGTTCATGAAGTCCATATCCATTGTCTCCCAGGGAATCTCAGCGTTATACTGTGTGTGGAAGTGGAGCAGAGGCTTCTGCAGGGCCTGCAGACCCTTGATCCACATCTTTGCTGGTGAGAAGGTGTGCATCCAGGTGATGATACCTACGCACTTAGCGTCGTTGTTGGCTGCCTTCATCACGTCCTCTACTTCCTTAGAGCTGTTGGCTGTGCCTTTATATACTACCTTGATGGGGATAATGCCGCTGTCGTTGAGACCAGCTACCATCTCCTTAGAGTGTCCATCAACTGCAACTACGGCATCGCCTCCGTACAGAAGCTGTGCACCAGTTACCCACCAAATCTCGAAATTATCAAATGCTTTAATCATAATTATTGTAAGTTTTTAAGTTTAGTACTATTAATGTTTTTGGCCTTTTTGTCCGTAATATGCATTAGGACCATGCTTACGCATATAGTGCTTCTCAACGAGGAGAGGATTCATCGTGAGGTTAGGATTCACGCTGAGAGCTACGAATGCCATCTTGGCACACTGTTCCATCACCTTAGCATTATATACAGCATTGTCGGGAGATGTTCCCCAAGAGAAAGGTCCGTGATTCTTCACAAGAACGGCAGGCGTGTGGTCAGGATTGATCTTACGGATATTCAGAATCTCGTCGACAATAACATTACCTGTCTCCAACTCGTAGTTACCCTTAACCTCTTCCTCTGTCATATCGCGTGTGCAAGGGATATCCTTATAGAAATAGTCAGCGTGAGTGGTGCCGATATTAGGGATGTCACGTCCTGCCTGAGCGAAAGCTGTGGCATAAGTAGAGTGGGTGTGGACTACACCCTGGATATTTGGGAAAGCACGATACAATACCAGGTGTGTTGGAGTGTCGGATGACGGGTTAAGGTCACCATCGACAACCTCACCGGTGTTGAGGTCTACTACTACCATATCGGATGCTTTCATAACATCGTAGTCAACGCCAGAAGGCTTGATGACTACCAGGCCGTTCTCACGATCGATACCAGAAACGTTTCCCCAGGTGAAGATAACGAGGTTCTGCTTTACAAGATCAAGATTAGCCTTGAATACTTTTTCTTTTAACTCTTCGAGCATAATGTTTGTCAGTTTGATTGTTATAACTTAAATGACGGTCCTTCATTGTATATGCGCTTGTTGAAGCGATAGAGAGCTGCACCGCGCTTAGAACCCTTCTTGTCGATGAGCTCAGTCTTCTCAATGAAGTACATATCCTTGATGCGTTTGCGGAAGTTGCGCTTGTCAAGATCCTCACCGTATACAGCCTCGTAGAGACGTTGCAGCTGAGTAAGGGTGAAGAGGCTTGGCAAAAGTCGGAAACCGATGGGTTCGGTAGAAAGCTTCTGTCGCATCAGCTTACGGGCTTTCAGAACCATATCGTTGTGGTCGGAGTACATACGGGGGATATCATCGATATTCACCCATTCCACACCATGCTGGAGACGGAGGTCGTCATCGTAGTCGTTGACACTGATGAGTGCATAATAAGCGATGGATACAACCCGCTCCCCCGGGTCACGATCTACGCTTCCGAAGGCTCCTACTTGCCGCATATAGAGATTCCTCAGGCCTGTAAGTTCGAAGAGCACACGATTGGCAGCATCGTCGATGCTCTCGTCGCTGCGAACGAAGCCTCCATAGAGGCTCCATTCACCACGACCAGGGTCCATCTGGCGCTTGCCTACCAGTACCTTCAGCTTACCTTCGTCGAAACCGAAGATAATGCAGTCTACTGATACCCAGACCTTGGAATGTTCACCATAAAATCCTGTCATTTCCTTGATTCTGTTATTTTATTCACAGGATTACCAGAAATATGCATAGAAGCATGCACAGAGGCCGATAACTACCAGTGTGCCGATAATATCGAAAGCTCCCCAACTCTCCTTGATTGACTGTTTGAAGTCTGAGGAGAATGTGATGGCATCTACCTGCTCCTTAGAAGGTGCTGGAGTGAAGAAGCTTACTGCTACCATCAGCAAGATGATGAACAACAGCAACCAGCACTCAAAGATAAGCCAGTTAGTCTGCCAGAACCATGCTGTAGCATCCCAGAAAGCACCATCCATAATGGCCTTACCAGAATCGGTAACAACGTTTGTGATAAGACGAACCATACCGATAAGGAATCCACCGATAAGTCCCCACTCACCAGCCTTTGGTGTAATCTTCTTTGAGAAGATACCAAGGGTAAATACAGCAACCATTGCTGGAGCAATAAGTGACTGGATGTCCTGCAGGTAAGAATAGAGGTTACCCATGTTCATCATGATAGGCATCCAAGCTAAGCCAAGAAGCACAACAACAACAGTAGCCATTCGACCTACGAATACATAGTGCTCCTCGCTCTTACCCTTCTTCATTGGCTTGTAGAAGTCCTCTGTGAAGAGTGTAGCACAGCTATTGAAAAATGCAGCCAGAGAAGCAACGAGTGCACAAACGAAACCGATTGTTACGATACCCTTGATACCTGCAGGCAGGATGTTCTTCACCATCATGGCAAAAGCACCATCGGTAGACTCGTGGTTCATGATGTCCATCTCTATACCGCTACCAGCCTTCAGTGAGAGAGCATATGCAATCATACCAGGGATAAGGAACATGAAGCAAGGAAGAATCTTGAAGAAACCTGCTGCGATAGTACCGCGGCGAGCACGCTTCATAACCTCCTTGTTATCTTCGCCAGGAACCTGTCCGAGTACACGTTGAACAATATGCTGGTCAGTACACCAGTACCAGAAACCGATGATAGATGCTCCGAGGAATACTACGTAGCCAGGGAACTGAGGATACATTGGGTCTGCAGGGTCTGGGTGGAACATGTGCGTTGTTCCGAATCCGTCGTGAGCAGCGTTACAAACACGCATCATCTCAGACCATCCTGCTGTGATGCTACCATCGCCCAGCATGTTAAGTCCGAGGAACAGTACCAGGAATGAACCTATAATAAGAATAGGTGTCTGGATGGTAGAAAGAGTCATAACACCCTTCATGCCTCCGAATACTGTGAAGACAGCGGTGATGGCGATAAGGCCGATAGCTCCATACCAGAAAGGAATGTCAAGCAGGAACTTGAAGAAGATACCACCAGTGAATGCTGTAACAGAAACCTTTGTAAGCACATAGGCTACCAGTGTGATGATGCTGAGCCATGAACCTGTGCGCTGTGTATAACGGAACTTCAGGAAGTCAGGCATAGTGATGATCTTGCCCATCTTATTGATGAGAAGCTGATAGAAAGGAACGAAGAGCCATCCGAGAATCAGGATCATCCAACCCTGCATCTCCCAGTGAGCCATACCCACACCGTCTTTTGCTCCAGTACCAGCGAGACCTACAAGGTGCTCAGAGCCGATGTTTGCAGCAAAGATAGCCATACCGATTACATACCAAGGTTCACCCTTACCAAAGAGGTAAGCTGAAGAGTCTTCGCCCTGCTGGGCCTTCTTGTCTTTCCAGATGGCATACCATACTGCTGCCACAACTCCTAAAAGGCCGACAATGAGTACAACCCAGTCAAGCCAGATGAATTCATGTGAACTCCAATTCATTTTTGTTAGTATTATTATTGTTAGTGATTATTTGATTGAAAATTTGTAAGCTGCGTGGCTAAAATACTTCTCGCCAGGATTCAGAACGGGCTGTACCCAGTCTGCATGGTTTGGAGAGTCGGGGTATTTCTGGCTCTCAAGACAAACACTTACGTGCTTGGGGTAGGTGATACCACCCTTGCGGGCTATCTTGGCATCAGGACCGACACCTTGGAAGTTACCGCTGTAAACCTGTACTCCAGGTTCGTTGGTAAACATCTCCATGAAGATACCTGTCTTTGGAGAATAAAGGCTTGCGCAGACGATAGAGTCATTGCCAATACCATCCTTATAGGTATTCAGACAGAAGTTGTGATCATATCCTGTGGCATTCTGAATCTGATCAAACTCACTCTTGATGCTGTCACCGAGAGCATGAGGAGTACGGAAATCCATTGGAGTTCCCTCTACTGACTTGATCTCACCTGTTGGGATATAAAGTCTGTCGCTGGGAGTGAAGTTGTCGGCATTCACATAGAGTACCATATCATAAGCTGGTTGTGTGAAGTCGCCGCTGAGGTTATAATAGTTGTGGTTTGTCTGATTAATGATAGTTGGCTTGTCTGTCTCTGCCTCCCATGTCATATCTAGAACATTATCTGCTGTCAGCTTGTATGTGGTAACAGCCATAATCTTTCCGGGGAAGCCGTTCTCGCCGTCAGCAGCTACGATGGTAAGCTTAAGGATAGAGTCGCCTATCTGCTCTGCCTCGTATACCTGATGCATCCATCCTGTATTACCACCTCCGTGCAGACAGTTAGGACCATCGTTCTTCTTCAGCTGGATTTCCTCGCCATTGAGAGTGAACTTACCCTCCTTGATACGGTTTGCATAACGGCCTACGCTTGATCCGTAATCAGAAGGAGTGTTGATGGTATCGGCATACTGTGCGATGTTGTCGAAACCGAGAACAACATCAGTTGGCTTACCATCCTTGTCAGGAACTACGAGAGACACGATACGACCACCATAGTTAGTGATGCATACCTCCATGCCATTTGCATTCTTCAGTGTGAAGAGCTTTACTGGCTTGTCCTGAATGGTTGTGTCAAACTTGGCAGGGTCGAGACCCGAAACCGTTAATACAGGTTTTTGCTGGGTATTACCAGCACATGAGAGCATCAGCGCTGCTACGCCAAGGCTCAGAAAACTGCATTTAAGTGCATTCATTTTCATTCGTTTTAAGTTGTTCTTACGTTAGATATTCTATTTTGGGTGTAAATTTACAACTTATTTTTGGATTGGCAATGAAAAAAGAGATAAAATTTTGCGGTAAAGTGTAAAAAGTACACTTTACCGCAAATATTTAACCTTTATAAACACTTATTGTGCCTTAAAGATAGCTTTTAGCAGAGTTTTCTTGAGCCGTCGCCGATAACTACATCGTATACCTTTGGCTCATGTCCGTACTTCTCATTGAAGCGCTTCTTTGCGTCTTCGATAAACTTCTTATAGAGGTCGTTGCGGACGAGGTTGATAGTGCATCCTCCGAAGCCACCACCCATGATACGGGAACCAGTAACACCGTTCTCCTTGGCGATGTCATTAAGGAAGTCAAGCTCCTCGCAAGAAACTTCGTAATCCTTTGACAGCCCCTCATGAGTCTTGTACATCATCTCACCAACCTTCTCGTAGTCACCTTCGTTAAGAGCGTCGCAGACAGCAAGTACACGATCCTTCTCACCGAGAACGAACTTAGCGCGCTTGTAATCCTCAGCACCTACGGCATCTTTTACCTCCTCTAGCTGCTCCCAAGTGCAGTCGCGAAGAGTTTCAAACTTACCCTCTGGGTGTGCAGCCTGAATGTGCTTAACTACATTCTCGCAAGAGTTACGACGATCATTGTAAGGAGAACCAGCAAGCTGATGCTTTACTACTGAGTCGAGCAATACCAGACGATAGCCATCGGGCTTGAATGGGAAATACTCAAACTCACGGCTACGGCAGTCAAGACGCATCAGACAGCCAGCCTTGCCGAATACTGAAGCAAACTGGTCCATGATACCACAGTTAACACCGCAGTAGTTGTGCTCTGTTGCCTGACCTGCGAGAACCATATCCCACTGAGAAACCTTGTTCTCGCCGAAGATATCGTTCAGACCACATGCGAAGCAGCTCTCCATAGCTGCAGAAGAAGACATACCTGCTCCGAGGGGAACATCGCCTGAGAAAGCAATGTTGAAACCTTTTACAGGAACACCCAGCTTCTTCATCTCGAGGGCGATACCATAGATATAACGTGACCATGATGCCTTGGGGCCATTAGGATCAGAGAGTTTGAAATCCACGCGATCCTTAAGGTCGATAGCATAAGCCATCACAGTATCCTCTGTGCCGTTAGCACGCATCTCGGCAACAACTCCCTTATCTACTGCTCCTGGGAATACAAAACCGCCATTATAGTCGGTGTGCTCACCAATGAGGTTAATACGGCCTGGAGAGGCATATACATTACCGGTCTTTCCATCAAAATGCTTGATGAAACGACTTCTTACAAATTCGATATCTACCATATATATAATAATGTATTAAGTGATTGATTAGTCAACCTTGATGTCAGTATTTACGTTCTTGCATCCTACGAGAGCGTAGAAGAGAATATAAGCCAGCATTGCTATTACCAGCCAGTAGCTTGCGATAGGACCGGCACCCTTGGCGATAGCCTCCTGGATAAGAGGCATGATACCACCACCGACAACCATTGTCATGAAGATACCAGAAGCCGCCTCAGTATATTTGCCGAGACCCTCAACAGAAAGGTTGAAGATACCTCCCCACATGATTGATGTGCAGAGTCCGCAGGCAGGAATGATGAATGCCTTTGCAGGAACATCGTGTCCGTTGAAACTGATTGTCGCACTCTCTGGCATGAAAATAGCGATGAGCAGGAGGATAATAGCCACAGCACTTACTGTAGAAAGCTGCAGCTTTGTCGATACCTTACCAGAGATGGCACTCGAGCAAGCACGTCCGATCATCATCAGGAGCCAGTAGGCAGCGGCAAGTGTACCTCCGATGGCAGCAGCTCCCTCAAAACCGAGGTCTGTAACGTAGAAGTTCAGCTCCATAGGAATACCAATCTCGATACCTACATAGAAGAAGATAGCAATGACACCCAGTACACAGTGGCGGAAAGCCAGAGGACTGCGCTCATACTTTGGAGTCTCCTTACCGAGAGTAGGCTCAGGAATAGTAACACGGCTGATGATGACAAATGAGATGGCGAATACTGCCATACCGATAAAGAGCAGGGGAGCAACATCGCTCATGCTGGTGTCCTTAGTAACTGTTCCTACGAGGATACCTGCGAGCAATGGTGTCAGGGTACCTGTAAGAGAGTTCATCGTACCACCAATCTGAATCAGCTGGTTACCCTTGTTACCACCACCTCCGAGGAGGTTAAGCATTGGGTTTACAACTGTGTTCAGCATACAAACGCAGAAACCGCAGATGAATGCACCCAGCAGATAGATAATCAGGTTGAGGGCTACAGGGATATTATCGTATGTGAACACATAAGAACCTGCGCCAACGAGACTTGACATATACTGGAATACGAGACCTACGATACCTACTACGAGAGCGATAAGAGCAGTCTTCTTGTAACCGAATTTGATAAGCATCTTACCTGCAGGGATACCCATAAACAGATAAGCTGCGAAGTTCATTAAGTTACCCCATGCCTTAGCAAATGGATATTCAAATCCCCAAATGTTACCAAACGGTGCTCCCATATTCGTGACGAAACTAATCATCGCGAATATGAAGCACATTGTTATAATGGCAATAAGTTTGCCATTGTTTTTTGTTTCAGTCATGTCGTATTGTCGTTAGATAGCTATTATTCAACTACACCAAAACGATAAATCGTCTTCTGCTTATAGCGCTGACCTGGATTGAGTACTACGCTTGGGAAGTATGGACGATTAGGAGTATCGGGGAAGTGCTGTGTCTCAAGACAAACGGCTGAACGACGTGGGAATGTGCATCCGTTGGCGCCCTTATAACCTGTTGCGAAGTTTGCTGTGTAAAGCTGCATTCCTGGCTCTGTGGTGTAGCACTCGAGTGTACGTCCGCTCTTTGGCTCAGTGATTCTTGCTGCAAAGCTCAGCTCACCTTCCTCTTTCTTGTTCAGCACGTAGTTGTGATCATATCCGTGACCGAACTTAATCTGCTCATTATCAGCATCAATCTCCTGTCCGAAGGTCTTTGGCTTACGGAAGTCGAATGGTGTGCCCTCTACCTTCAGAATTTCACCTGTTGGGATAGCTGTGGCGTCTGTTGGAAGATAGAAGTCGGCATTGATCTCACAAATCTGATCCTCGATAGTTGGTGTTGGATCAGCTGTTCCTGCCAGACTGAAGAATGCGTGATGTGTAAGGTTCACGATGGTCTTCTTGTTTGTGGTGGCAAGATATTCGATAACCAGTTCGTTGAGGTCTGTGAATGTGAACTCTACTGTGATATCAAGCTCTCCTGTGAAACCTTCCTCACCGTATGAAGATATGCGGTGCAAAGCCAGAGAACGAGGACCCATCTGACGGGCATCCCATACCTTTGCATTGTAACCTACCTTACCGCCGTGCAGATGGTTAGGACCATCGTTGATTGCCAGCTGATAATCCTTGCCGTTCAGAGTGAACTGGCCTTTGCAGATACGGTTTCCCCAACGTCCGATAAGGGTAGAGAGATAAGGCTCGTTACCACTTGTGAGCTGCTGGATACTGTCGTGTCCCTGAATAACGTTAGCTACATTGCCATCCTTGTCTGGCACCATGATAGCGCAGATGGCGCCACCGTAGTTACTGATTGCTACTTCGTAACCCTTGCGATTTCTAAGGATGTACAGGTCGGTTTTCTTACCATTGATAGTGGTCTGGAAGTTCTCCCGCTTCAGACCACACAGATTCGCTGTTTCTGTTGTATTAGCCATAATTGATATGTTTTTAGTCACAAAACTATATTGCTTGCAAAGTAACTAAAAAAAATCCAAACTAACGAATGAAACGACGAAAAAAAAGTTATTGGATATATTAAAAAAATCTAAATGCTGTTCTTGAGGAATTCTGCAACTACATAACTGCTACCTCCAATGAACACAAAATCGTCGGCAGCTGCAGCGTTTCTTGCTGATTTACAGGCTTCTATGACGCTGGGGTAACTGTTGCCAGTCAAACCTTGCTTTGCAGCGAGGATTCTCAGCACATTTTCCGAAACAGCACGCTTATTTGCAGCTTTTGTGAAATAGTAGATAGCGTCTTTTGGTAATAGTGCGATGATACCGTCCATATCTTTGTCTTCCACGAGACCGAACACGATATGCATCTTATTACACTTTACCATACTTAGCTGACGGCTGATATATTCCCATCCGCCAACATTATGGCCCGTATCACAAACCACTGTCGGATTCTCGGAAACTGTCTGCCATCTGCCTTTCAGTCCGGTTATCTCGCAAACAGACCTAAACCCGTCGGCAATCTCCTTTCCCTTTGCTTCCGAGGTGGAATTGTCGCTGAAACGGTACATGTATCCCAGTTCCTCAAGTTTTCTTACTGCCGTAAGGATAGTGTTGGCGTTTTTCTCCTGATAAAGACCTTGGAGCTCTCCCTGGATATTACCGTAATGCTTTGTGTGGTAGTGAATACCGTTATTAGCCATCTCTGAACCAACAACTTCCTGCTCGTCTTCTGCAAATACTATCGGAGCACCTGTCTCCTGCGCCACAGCCTCAAATACCATACGGGTCTCGGGAGTAGTCTCTCCGATGATAACAGGCACGCCTTTCTTCATAATACCGGCTTTCTCCATAGCTATCTGCTCAAGTGAATTTCCCAGCAGCTGCATGTGGTCGTAGCTGATATTCGTTATTATCGAGAGGATGGGGGTGATGATATTGGTACAGTCAAGGCGTCCTCCGAGTCCTACTTCTATTACGGCGATATCTACCGCCATGTCGCTGAAATACTTGAATGCCATCGCCGTAGTCACTTCAAAGAAACTGGGCTTCAGTGGCTCGAAGAATGATTTCTCTTCAGCTACGAAGTCTACGACGTAATTCTCGTCGATAGGCTGTCCGTTGATACGGATACGCTCTGAGAAATCCACCAGATGGGGAGATGTGTATAGTCCAACTCTGTAACCACATTGCTGGAGTATAGCGGATATAGTATGAGCACAAGAGCCCTTGCCATTTGTTCCGGCCACATGTATCGTAAGGTAGTTACGATGAGGATGACCGAAATGTTCATCAAGTTTCAGGGTGTTCTCCAGACCTTCTTTGTAGCCTGAGGCTCCCTGCTTTTCGAACATGGGTATCTGATTAAACAGATAATTGCAAGTCTCCGTGTAGGTCATACCTTGAGAGTATTAATTGAAATAGTTCTTAAAACGCTGGAAGATGGAATCACGGGTTTGTTTGTCGCCCTTGAAATTATCGCTGTATCTGAAACGCTCGATGGCTTCCTTCTCCTCACGATTAAGTGTCTTTGGCACATATACGCTGATATTAACTACCATGTCGCCTTTCCCGTTACCATATCCCTGCACAGCGGGAAGACCTTTTCCACGAAGACGTAAGGTCTTTCCTGGCTGAGTACCGTTGTCGAGCTTTACCTTCAGCTTCGTTCCGTCGATAGTAGGGATCTCTACATCTCCTCCAAGTGCTGCTGTAGGGAAGTCAAGCAACAGATTGTATATCAGGTCGTTACCATCGCGAACAAAAGTGTCGTTATCCTCTTCCTCGATGAATACCTGAATGTCACCACTCACACCATTGTGCTTACCTGCGTTTCCTTTTCCTGGTACGTTGACAACCATTCCTTCGGCTACACCTGCAGGGATGTTTATCTCAACAACCTCTTCGCCTTTCACGATACCTGTTCCGCCGCAATGCTTACACTTGTTCTTGATAACCTGTCCTTCACCACCACAGGTAGGACATACACTTTGCTGCTGCATCATGCCGAAGATACTCTGTGTGGTGTGGGTGATAACACCCTGTCCGTGACATGTAGGACAAGTCTCCTTTCCGCTTCCTGCCTCTGCTCCTGAACCGCTGCAATGAGGACAGTGGATATCCTTGCGTACCTTGAACTTCTTGGTTACACCCTTGTTGATCTCTTCCAGTGTGAGTTTTACCTTCAGACGCAGGTCGCTGCCACGATGCTGTTGTGGGCGACGCTGGCCACCACCTCCGAATCCTCCGAAGCCGTGACCTCCGAAGATATCTCCGAACATAGAGAAGATATCATCCATATTCATTGACGCTCCACCGAATCCGCTGAAGTCGAATCCTCCAGCACCGCCAGGTCCGGCAAATCCGAACTGGTCATACTGCTGACGTGACTTCGGGTCGTGGAGCACGTTATATGCCTCTGCTGCCTCCTTGAACTTCTCCTCGGCTTCCTTGTCGCCAGGGTTACGGTCAGGGTGGTATTTGATGGCTATCTTACGATAAGCCTTCTTGATCTCGTCTTCTGATGCGCCCTTCTGGACGCCCAGCACCTCATAATAGTCGCGTTTTTGTGCCATATCTTAATTCTTACCTCTAACTTCTTACTGTCCCACAGCTACCTTAGCGTGGCGGATAACCTTGTCGTTAAGCTTATAGCCCTTCTGCAGACAGTCGATAACCTTACCTTTCTTATCATCTCCCATGCCGGGAACCATTGCTACTGCCTCATGCACATCTGTGTCGAAATCGGCATTCTCGGTCTCAATAGTGCTGACACCCTGAGCCTCGAGGGTCTTGATGAATTTCTGATGAATCAGGTTCATTCCTTCACGGAGCACCTCAGGATCGTCTGTCTTGGTGCCGTTCTCTATAGCCCGCTCCATGTCATCGATGATGGGCAGGATGGCAGTGATGAATTTCTCTCCGCCATTAAGGATCAGTTCTGCACGCTCCTTAAGGGTACGCTTGCGATAGTTGTCAAACTCAGCTACCTTATAGAGCATCTGGGTCTTTAACTCTTCGATCTCTTTCTGGGCTTTCTCCAGTGGGTCTGACTCTTCCTCTTCAGCCTCTTTGGAATTTTCAGAATTCTCTATGTCCTCAGATGCTTCTGCCTCTTTGTCAGTCTCTGCTACGGGTTCCTCGTTCAGAGTCTCCTCGTTTTCGATGTCGATATCTTTTTCTGTCATAATGTGATTTACAATTTACGAATTTACCATTTACGGTTGTTACTGCAAATTCCGTGCCACTGTCTTATGAGTACATCTTTTCCTTCTGTTCTTTTATCTGCTCGTCGTAGATATAGTCATCGTAGGTCATGAGCTTGTCGATGGTTCCGGTAGGAGTGAGCTCGATGATTCTGTCGGCTACGGTATTGATAAACTCATGGTCGTGCGACGCAAAGAGGATATTACCCTTAAACTGTATCAGGTTGTTGTTAAATGCCTGAATCGACTCAAGGTCGAGGTGGTTTGTAGGGGTGTCGAGAATCAGACAGTTGGCATTCTTCAGCTGCATACGTGCAATCATACAACGCATCTTCTCACCTCCTGAGAGCACATTAACATGCTTCAGCACATCCTCCTCCTTGAAGAGCATTCGTCCAAGATATGATTTCATTGTCACCTCATTGCCCGGACCCCATTGCGAGAGCCAGTCCACGAGGTTCATCTCGCTCTGGAAGAACTCGGTATTATCGAGTGGGAGATAGGCTGTAGTGATGGTCACACCCCATTTGAATGTACCAGCATCAGCCTTCCTGTTCTCGTTGATAATCTCAAACAGGGCAGTCATCGCCTTCGGATTATGTGAGAGGAAAACGGTCTTTTGTCCCTTCTCGATAGTGAAGTTCACATTGTCGAAGAGCACTGTTCCGTCGGTATCTACAGCCTTCAGGCCTTCCACCTCAAGTATCTGTGTTCCAGGCTCACGTTCCATAGAGAAGATGATACCGGGATATTTTCGTGTTGATGGTGTGATCTCCTCTACATTCAGCTTCTCCAGCATCTTCTTACGTGATGTGGTCTGCTTCGACTTAGCCACATTGGCAGAGAAACGGCGGATAAACTCCTCCAGCTGCTTTCGCTTCTCCTCGGCCTTCAGTTTCTGGTTCTGTGCCTGACGGAGAGCCAGCTGACTCGACTCGTACCAGAAAGAGTAGTTACCGCTGAAGAGTGTCACCTTGCCGAAGTCGATATCTACTGTCTGGGTAGATACTGCGTCGAGGAAGTGACGGTCGTGGGATACCACCAGCACACATTGCTCGAGGTTAGAGAGATATTCTTCGAGCCACTGAACAGTATCGAGGTCGAGGTCGTTGGTAGGCTCGTCGAGCAACAGGTTGTCGGGATGTCCGAAGAGTGCCTTTGCCAGCATCACACGCACCTTCTCGTTGTTGGATATCTCCGACATCTGCTTCTGGTGCTGTGACTCCTTCACTCCGAGGTTCTGCAAGAGCTGTGCTGCCTCGCTCTCTGCCTCGTAGCCGTTCATCTCGGCAAAGGCCATCTCGAGTTCTGCGGCACGGTTACCGTCTTCTTCTGTCATCTCTGGTTTCGAATAGAGTGCTTCGCGCTCCTTCATGTTCTCCCACATGGGCTTATGACCCATGAGCACGGTATCCATTACCGAGAAAGCATCATATTTGAAGTGATCCTGCTCGAGCACACTCATACGCTCGCCAGGCAGCATCTCTACTGTTCCTTTGTTGGGCTCCAGTTCACCGCTGATGGCACGCAACAGCGTTGACTTACCGGCTCCGTTGGCACCGATAATACCATAGATATTTCCACTTGTAAACTTCAGGTTGACGTCTTTGTATAGCGTCTTCTTACCAAATTGGATTGCTAAGTTGGTGACTGTAATCATTGTCTTTTTCTATACCTTATTATAAATATACATCTTAATTAGGGTGCAAAGTTACTAATTATTTCCGAACCTGCCAATTTTTGGAGGAGATATTTGGATTATTGGCTTGTATTTAGTAACTTTGCAGCCAAAATAATTGATGTATGAGATATAATGCAGGCTACAATCGCGAGGGCGAGTATGAGCATTTTACCGTAGAGCAGCCTATGCCGCTGTTGGAGTGGCTGATGGCTAATGTGCAGCAGTCCAAGTCAAAGATCAAGGCCACGTTGCAGGGTAGGGGTATCAAGGTCAACGGCAAGACGGTGTCGCAGTTTGACTTCCCTCTGGAGCGGGGCATGAAGATTGCCGTCAGCAAGACCAAGCGCAACCAGCAGGGTTTCAGGAGCCGTTATGTGAAGATCGTTTATGAGGACCGTTGGCTCATCGTTGTCGAGAAGGCAGAGGGTATCCTTTCTATGGCTGCCGGACACTCTTCGCTGAATGTGAAGACTGTGCTCGACGACTATTTCAAGAAGTCGCGCCAGAAGTGTACTGCCCATGTGGTGCATCGTCTCGACAGGGATACCAGTGGTCTGATGGTCTATGCCAAGGATATGGAGACGGAACAGATCCTGGAGCACAACTGGCATGATATTGTATACGACAGACGATATGTTGCAGTCTGTTCCGGTGAGATGGCACAGGATGATGGCACCATCGCCAACTGGCTTAAGGACAACAAGGCCTATGTCACCTATTCCTCGCCAGTCGACAATGGCGGTAAATATGCCGTTACCCATTATCATGTCCTCGACAGGACCCCTGACTTCTCTCTCGTGGAATTCAAGCTTGAGACAGGTCGTAAGAATCAGATCCGTGTCCACTCTGCCGATATGGGTCATCCCGTATGCGGAGATCCGAAATACGGCAATGGCGATGATCCTATCCACCGTCTGTGTCTCCATGCATGGCTACTCTGTTTCCATCATCCTGTAACAGGCGAACCGATGGAGTTTGAGACACCACTACCAACAGCATTTAAAAGACTCTTTAAGTAATGGAGAATATCGGATATTACATTTTTATTCTGGTAGCCGTGATCGTTGCCTTCCTGATTATCAAGAAGGTAACCACGTGCCTTATCAAGTCGATAGTACTTATTATCCTGGCTGCCGTGCTGGGATATATCTACTGGATGCATCTCAGGTAGTAGACTCTTCCGAGAAGATACGGTCGAAAGCCTCATGCAGCTTCACTTTGTCTGCGATGAGGTTCCTCAGTTCGTTGAGGCTCTTCTCGTTTGGCGACTTCGGTAGCCATAGCTTGATATATCCGTTTACGGAGTACTTATTGTCCATGTGCTCCTTAAAGCGTTTCCATTGTCCGTCTTTGTCCAGCTCGGGATAATTGCTCAGACCGTATTGCACAGTCCTTCGGATAACCACTTCCACATCGATATCCCTGTCGGCCTCTGCGATAATCTTTCCATACAGGCTTCTCGGAGCCCTGCTTGCTGAGGCGCGGTGATCCTCTACGGCTTCTCTCATTATCTTTATCTGCTCCGGCGAGAACCATTTCTTCAGACGTGCATCGGCCGCCAGTATCTTTCCTCCTGTGATATGATGTATTGCCCTCGGCCCCGACATGCCCAGATCGTGATATGCGGCTACGGTATATACCATGTTGATGTCGGCTCCTGTGGTCTTCACAAGATCCAGCGAGCGGCGTATCACTCTTGTCACGTGCTCCAAATTGTGGGCACGGTCGAATGCTGCATATTGCGGTAGTATCTTAGTCTCAATAAACTCGACTAAATCCAGGCTAGGTGTATTGTTAATCATAAAAAGTCAGTGAATTTTTTGCAAATTTACGAATTTCTCCTTACTTTTGCAAACAAAAGTAGTTAAAAGTAGATAAATGAAGACAAATTCCCTCAAGGCGTGGTTCCTTGCAGCTCGTCCCAAAACCCTTACGGGAGCAGCTGTTCCGGTGATGATAGGTGTGTCGTTGGCATGGGTCGACGCCAAGCAATATGGCGATGATACCTTCCAGTGGCTTGCGGCTGTTCTGTGTTTCCTCTTTGCCTTTGTGATGCAGATCGACGCCAACTTCATAAATGATTTCTTCGACTTTGCCAATGGTACCGACGATATTGAGACTCGTCTTGGTCCTCGTCGAGCCTGTGCTCAGGGCTGGGTTACTCTCGATGCCATGAAACGTGCCATCGCCATCACCACCTGTCTGGCATGTGTCATCGGATTGCCGTTGGTATGGTTCGGGGGTCTTGAGATGATTCTCATAGGACTGATATGCGTCGTCTTCTGTTTCCTCTATACCACCCATTTCTCGTATATGGGATTAGGCGACCTGCTCGTTCTCGTGTTTTTCGGCATAGTGCCTGTATGTATCTCTTATTACCTTCATCTTCATACTGTCACCTGGCAGGTGTTCCTTGCATCGATAGCCTGTGGAATGGTGATTGATGCGCTGCTGATAGTCAACAATTTCCGTGATCGCGATCAGGACCGTGAGGCGGGCAAGAATACCATCATCGTCCGTCTCGGGGCGGAATCAGGGCTTCAGTTGTATCTTGCCGTAGGCATCGGGGCTATGATATTAGGAGGTACATTCTGGATTAACGGTCATCCGTTGGCATTCTTCCTGCCTTTCATCTATTTCGTGCTTCATGTCTTCACCTATCTGAAGATAAAGCGTATAGAGAAAGGAAAAGCGCTGAATCTCTGCTTAGGAGAAACAGCGCGTAATATCTTTATCTATGGTATCTGCGTAAGTCTCGGTATTCTTCTCGTTTAGTTGAAGAAAGGCCATGACACTCCCATGTGCAGTGTGCTGCCGTTGATGGGGTAGTGTGGTGCGAGGAATGTCATGTGGTTGGCTCCGGCATTTACCACATTAGTCATCGTCACGAAGAAGCGTACGCCCTTGAGTCGCATGTTGACATATGCGTCAACGAATGGATATTCTCCCATCTCCACACGGCTGTTCTCGGTCTTCTGGATTGCATACTGGTTTATCGCCGGACAGAAGTCAGGTGCGTAGTATTTCGAGAACCATGTGGCATCGGCACCAAGCTCTACGTCGAGCACCTTTGCTATTCTGAATTTCAGATATAGGTTGGTGAAGATGTTCCATGTGGGCAGGGGGAGCACATCGGTATTGCTTGAATTCTGATATGTGGCTACATTCTCCCAGTTCAGGGGTCCTAAGCGGAAATTCTGATGCAGCTGTGCTGAGAGCACGCTGATGTTGCCTGACTCCTGGTACACTCCTGCTGTCATGTTTGTCCTTCCGCTGGTGGTGGCATCGTAGTTCATGCCGAAATAGGTGTAGTTGCTGATGTTCTCAAGTGCCACGCGTAACTTTGTGTTTGTCTTTTCGTATGAGAACATTCCCTCAATCCTTGTGCGGGTCTCTTTCGACAGGTCGTCATTGTCCCACCAGAGGTTTCTGGAGTGATAGTGTCGCTGGTAGAATGTGGGGTTAAGCCTGTGCATGTAGGCTTTTGCCTTCAGCCTTACGGTGTCGCCTAAGAGTGCGAAGTTAAGGTCGGTAGTGAAGTCGAGCTTCAGCTGACCGGCATCTTCTCCTATCAGCCAGGTCTCGGCTGTGGCGTTGAAGTGCAGTGTCTTTCCCTGTGTCTTGTTCAGCTGTCCGCCGATACTTACCGTGTTCTCATTCCATGTGTTATAGTATACGGAGTCTTGTGACTCCCCATACAGGTTTGGCATCTGGTATTTCCTGAACTCGTGGGTCACGAATCCTTTCAGTCCTGCCTTCACGTATTTGTTGAAACCTTCGAGCAGGGCTATGGCGAAGGTGTTCTTTACCTGCAGATGCTTAGTCTTGTCGTAGATGGTATCGGCAGCGTACTCCTGTCCTCTGGTATAATATCTGTCCTTATAATAGTTGGCAGGTGTGTTGTATGCCTGGTATATTCTGTTGTAGTTGTGCAGTTCCAGGGTGTGGATGATACTCGTCACGGGCACATACACTTTCTTCATCGTGGCGTCGATGGAGTCTTGTATCGCCTGAGCACGGTTAAGACTGTCGATGGCAGCCTGACCGGCAACCTTTATACGGGTAGTGTCAGCGGCAAGGTGGAGGGAGTCGTTCTTCACGGGTTCCTTACCCATGATGGCAGCTCCTTCAGGACGACCCTTCGGTACTGCTGTCTTCTTCTCGTCACGGCCTTTGAGCTGATCTCTTTTCTCCTTTAATTCCTGATTCTCTTTCTTCGATTCCTGGGCAAACTTCCTGGCTTTGAGCTCTTCCTCGGTCAGGGGCACCTTGCGATAGAAACCGATGTTATATCTGTGGGTGAAATGCAGATGCTGGTTGTCATTACGGTTCCAGTTCTGTTGCAGCACGGTGGGTATCTCATTGGGGTCGAAGGTCTCACTGAACGATTCCGGATGGGTCACATAGTCATCGTTGGTGATTCCTCCGTTTTCTGCCGCCTTCTGGTGCTTCAGGCTTACCAGTGCGTGCATCTGATATCTGTCTCCGATATACGACGAGAAGAATGTGGCGTCGAAATGGGCCACTCCCTGATTGTTGTAATATCCTCTTGCGTAGTCGTAGTTCAGGTCGAATCCGAATCCCAGGCGCTTGTTGGCATTTACTGCAAACTTACCTTCTATTCGGTCCTCACCAAACTGTTTGTCACCGCAGTTGTCGTAGGTGACCAGGGTGTATGGCGAGAGTGTGTTGATAAACAGGAACTCGTCGGGCTGTTTGAAGAAGAAGGTGTATGGGTCGGTGAAAATAAACGAACTGCTCTCCTTGCGGTCTATGAAGATACGGTTCTCCCGGGCGGTGTAGTTGTTACCTGTGGTGTTGAATTCGCCATGCATTCCTGTATTGAATGTGGTGTTCATAAACAGGTGGTGTATGGTATCCTTATCTGCGGGTATCACATCACCGAAACGTCTGTCTATCGTCCAGGCGAAATGCCCTTTGGGTATCTCCTTGTTCTTTGTGGTATCGTTGCTGTTCTTGTTGAAGTTTCTGTTCTCACTCCGTTGTGTCACATTTCCGTCTTCGTCGATCTGGTTGAATTGACGGGTGTCCTGAGCACTAACTTCTGTCAGCACAAACATCAGCAGGAAGAGGGTAGAAAGAATATTCCTCATATATTACTTGATCATACGCAGGGATGACTCTGCTATCTTAAAACACATCGAGAACAGTATGATGTATGTACCCACCATTCTGTCCTTAGTGAGATAGTAGATCACACCTATCACTGCCGTTATCATGAAGATGAGATTCAGCACGTTACGTATCTGGTCCTTACTCATTTTAATTGTTAAGCAGTGTTTGGAACTTGTTGAAGATAAAATCCTTACGGTCGATGGTCTTTCTGCGGAACTTGCCTGAGATGGGCAACAGCTTGGTGTGCTTCTTGTTTACGCAGTATTTGTCTGTTATCCATTCCTCAGCCTTGTAGTGCTGTGGCTTGCGCTCCAGGTCGTAGTCGTAGGTTACGTGTTTCATCTTTACATTAGCCTGTCCGTCGGAGCAGGTCACGATGAGCTGGAAGTTCATCTGTGTACGGTCTAACGAGAGTGCTGCACTCTTAAACACGAGCCATTCGTGGTAAACGGCTCCTATCTCGTGCTTGTCGGCATTCTGGATGGCCACGTTGCTGTTTGCTATCTGGTTGGGCTCGGTGGTCATCTTCTCCATCTGGGCCAGGAGGATATCGTAGATCTGTGAGGCCGTCTTGCCTGGTGCCTGGATGGTTGTCTCCCAGCAGACGATGCCGTCAACCTCAGGAACGGCATTGGGAACAAGATATTTTGCATCCCGGTTTTCCTTTGTTGTTGGCTCCTGTTCTATTCTCTCCCATGAGTTGTCTTGTGCAGCCATCGTGAGCGGCAGTGCTAACAAGATTGCTAAAATTATCTTTTTCATTCCTATTTATATTATATTTTGGCTGCAAAGTTACGAAAAAACGAATTAAAGACCAAATTAATTTGAACTTATTACCAAAATTGTTGTTTGCTCACGAAAAATTAACTATCTTTGCAACCGAATTTGCAAAAGAAACGAGATTTTATATGAAGAAGACTTTTCTTATAGCGCTGTCTCTCCTGTTTGTTGGGATGGCTGGAAATGCTAAGGTAACAACTACTGATGACAATTCAAAAGCATCTGATGGCGTTGAGGCTGTTGATTTAGGATTAAGTGTTAAGTGGGCAAGCATGAATGTCGGTGCCACGAAGGACTCCGGTTTCGGCACTTACTTCGCATGGGGTGAGGTCAAGCCGAAGCAATACTATTCGTGGGGCACCTATCTGTGGAGCCAGGGCGATACAAGCTTCCTGCTAAAATATAATGCCTCCGACAAGAAGACCCAGCTTACTCCTTTCGACGATGCTGCCCGTGCCAATATGGGCGGTGAGTGGCGTATGCCTACTGTCGACGAGTGCGAGGAGCTTATCGACCCCGACAACTGCGATTGGCAATGGATCACCAAGGATGGTGTCAACGGCTATAAGGTTACTGGTAAGAAGACCGGTAACTCCATCTTCCTGCCCATCACCGGTTTCCGATTCTATGGCGACGTCCAGTTCCGTGCCATCAAGGGTATCTACTGGACATCTACCATCTATACCGGCAATTACAACAAGGCCTGGTGTATAGAGTTTAATTTCGAAGATGTCAAGGTCGACTTCGGCAATCTGTCCACCAATCGTTTCAGCGGCCGTTGCATCCGTGCCGTAAAGTAATCCCCGCCTGTTTTGGCGGGGATTTCCTTGTCAATAACCCATGCAGCTTGTTGCTCCGAGGGCCGTGAGGATTGCTGATGCGATACTCGCGATGATCTGTACAATCCACTTCAGGGTTTCCTTCTTAGTCATAAGTTACCTCCTTCCTTCTTAATGGTTCGATGCTATTCCTCCGACAGATTACTCCATGTCGCCGTTGCCACCGGTCTCGCCGCCTGTGCCCTTGCTAAACAGCCTGGTGCTTACCTCACTGGACTCACCGTTCTTGATGGCGATAGCCTTCACGGTAGTCGTGTCGCTCAGAACGAAACCTCCCTCATAGAGTGTGCTCTGTGCTGAAGGTGTAGAACCGTCAGTGGTGTAGTAGATCTCCGCATCCTCAGGACCGCTCATCGTCACCTCAGTGCTGTCAGTGAATGGTGTCACACCAGAGATGGTTGGCTTCGCTAGAGTGTTCTGCTGCTCCTGCTGTGAGCCAGAGTTCTGAGAACCTGAGCCGCCCTGCTCTGAGCCGGAGTTCTGGCTGCCTGAATCCGTAGATCCGTTCTCCGTAGCTCCATTACCGCCTGAAGGTGTAGTAGGGCGAGCCTCGGCCTTCTCACGCTTCAGATCCTCAGCCCACATGAAGGTGGCCTTTGCGAGAACATCCTTAGAGTTCAGCTGAGTGTCGCTGGATGAGTCGGGCAGGAATCGGATGTGCAGACCGTTGAACGTGCTTTTGGGGTTGAACTTTTCGAGACTTGGTGCACCGCCCTTCTTGTTCTCGGCCATCAGGTAGAAGGTTCCCAGACCCTCGAGCTTCACCTTCTTCGACTCGAGCAGCATCTCAACGATACATGCCTCTGCCTTGGTGAGCACACCCTCAACCACGTCCTGGGTGAATACCGATCCGTGCTCCGCGATGTGCTTCGCCAGCTTACGGGTGTTGAGTGTCTCTGTGTGAACGATTCGACCGTAGAACTTACCATAAGCCGCACTTGTCTCGTTCGCGTTTTGATAAACGTCATAGATAATTTTAGACATAACTTAAAATGTTTAGAATGTTAAGATTTAAGCCTCGTCCTTTGTCCGTTTTCCTTAGTCCTTGGTAGTTGCTTTTCTCCTAATCTTGCAACTATGTTGCAAAGGTACTAATTATTTTCGAAACTACCAAATTTTTCAGCAACTTTTTTCGGAAAATCTGCAAATTTCTTTCATTTTTGAGAACTGCCATTTCTGACACCTGGAAATTTTGGCTCGC
>CACWLC010000018.1 GCA_902761605.1 uncultured Prevotellaceae bacterium | reverse complement strand
GGGCATTGATGACAGCATTTCCAAAGAATGATAATCCACGAGGCCAGATAATAGCCAAGTCAATAGCACTGTTTATACTCATACCTATTATATACTGGCTTATAGGGCCAATGGTAATACTTGTGGCTTTATGCGTGATGCCTGTATCTTTGATATGGGCTCTCGCTGTGATGCTGATAAGTACTCACTTCGTACCATTTCCTATGTCAAGAGTAATGCTCGGCATAAGCTATTACCGTTTCCCCGAGACGATGCCATACGTTCTTATTGCAATACCAGCCCTCATCTGGATTCTTAGCATCGCTATCAGACTTCTGCCAAAACAGAAATCATGGGTCAGGTACAGTGAGGCTCTTGCTCTTGGAGCACTTGTTTCAGGGATTCCCGACATGGGATATGACAGCAAGAAATACGAACTGCTGGAATACGACTATCTGGTAAGAATAAAAGACTGGCAAGGCATCATCGCTAAGGCGGAGAAACAGACACCCGACCTTCCGATGAGTGTCTGTGCTACGAACCTAGCTTTAGCCATGACAAACCAGCTTGGTGAGCGCGCCTTTGATTTCTATCAGCGCACCAGCGAGGGGCTGCTCCCCAAGTTTGAGCGCAATTATGCAACGTCACAACTGAACGGAGAGATATATTTCCATCTCGGTCTCGTCAACACCGCCCAGCGCTTTGCCTTCGAGGCAATGGAGGCCATACCTAACTATAACAAGAGTGCCAGAGTGGTAAAACGCCTTGCGGAGACGAACCTTATAAACGGAGAATATGAAGTGGCAAGGAAATACCTGCAGATGCTTGAGAAGACCATCTTCTACCGCCCATGGGCAAAGCGCACCATGGCAATGCTTGGCGACGAGAAACAGATAGATGCCCACCCTCTGTACGGCACCCTGCGACAGTATCGCCTCGACGAAGACTTCCTGTTCAGCGAAGATGAGTTGGACAAGATTTGCGGACAACTGTTTATGCATAACAAAGAGAACCAGATGGCGGCACAATATCTGGTTATGGCACCTCTGCTAGACAGAGACATCCCAAGGTTTATGTCGTATATACAGTATGTGCAAAACACCATTCCATATAATCCCCGTGCCATTCAGGAAGCTATTGCCTTCGCTTTCATGCAGAAGCGCCAACAGCCTCCACAAGGCATGGTTAACCAGCTGACACTCCAGCAGATGAGTGATTTTGCAAGAGTCTATTCTGCCAATAAGAGCTCCGCAGAACTGGAAAGATTCAGGAATACAGCATGGTACTACCTGGTTAAATGATAATGGATAAATGAAAAAGGATAAACTTATGCAGAATATAATATATTTATCATTTGTGCTACTTCTTCTTGCCTGTACATCGAGGCCAGAGAATCCTATTGTAGTCGAAGAGATGCCAAATATCTATCCTGATTACATCGGGGTCACGATTCCTGCTGAGATTGCCCCGCTTAACTTCGACCTGTCTGCTGACGATGCTGACTTGGTAGACGTGTCAATACGAGGTTCTAAGGGTGGAGAGATACACTCTCAGGGAGAATATGCAGACTTCGAAATAGATGAGTGGCACTCGCTTACTGCGCAGAACAAGGGAGGAAAACTCACTTTCACTGTCTGCGCTAAGATGGATGGCGAATGGAAGCAATATAAAGACTTTACCGTAAACGTAAGTCCTTATGCCATCGACGAATGGGGACTGACCTATCGTCGTATAGCTCCTGGCTATGAGACATATAGCAAGATGGGGCTCTATCAGCGCGACCTGTCAAACTTCAATGAATATGCCATCATAGAGAACACTCAGGTGCCAGGCATGTGTGTCAACTGTCATAGCGCCCATCAGACCGACCCGTCGAAGTTTGTTTTCCACGTTAGAGGTAATCATGGAGCCACTATGTTCCAGATTGACGGCAAGCGGGAATGGCTAAAGGCGAAAAACGATTTGCTTGGAGGTTCTATGGTATACCCATACTGGCATCCAAGTGGGAAATACTGTGCTTTCTCAACTAATCAGACCCGGCAGGGGTTCCATGTGATAAAGGATGAACGCATCGAGGTGTTCGACCTCTCCAGCGATGTCTTTGTATATAATCCTGCGACCCATGAGATTCTGACAGACTCTCTCTTGCAGACAAAAGACTGGAGCGAGAACTCGCCCGTATTCTCTCCCGACGGACGTACATTATATTATATGACCTGCAAGCAACAGGATTATCCAGTCCATTATAAGGATGAGAAATATAACCTCTGTAAGATATCCTTTGATCCTGAGACGGGAAAATTCGGTGAGAAGGCGGACACCATCTTTAATGCCGTAGCAATGGGTAAGAGTCTGACTTGGCCACGTCCATCATACGACGGCAAGTACATGATGTTTACCCTGATGGATTATGGATATTTCTCCATCTGGCATAACGAGAGTGATCAATGGCTGCTTGACTTGCAGACTGGAGAGGCTCGCGAATTGAAAGAGATAAACAGCGAGAAGGCAGACAGCTATCATAACTGGAGCCTGAATTCGCACTGGGTTGTCTTTACTAGTCGACGTGATGACGGATACTACACTCGCCTGTATTTGGCGTGTGTTGACGATAAGGGACATTTCTCCAAGCCCTTTATGTTGCCTCAGCGTCATCCTATGGAGTATTACAGCGAGAGCCTATTCTCATTCAACACCCCTGACTTCACAAAGACGAAGGTTGAATTCGATGCCTACGAAGCTGGTCACGAAATAGAATCAGACAAACGCGTAGAGACAAAAGTGAAATAGAAATATGGCGGCAGTTGCCGCCATATTTCTATTTGAAACTCTCTGCTTCCATCTTCATTGCCTTAGCAACATCATCAACATCGAAGGGCACTTTGCCCTTACCTAACTCTGGTGCATTGAATGACTTCAGATTATTATCGTAGAATGTAGGATGCTCCTGTGGCAGACAGAATGGTTTGTGTGCCTTACCGTCCTTATCAACATAGCAGAAGTATGGTTTCCCGTATAAGCCATCATCGCGTTTTGAAGCAAAGACGAACCAACGGCTGTTGCTGCTCCAGGAGTGATAGGTGTCACTTTTCCGACTATTAACTATTGAAAGCCTATCTATAGCACCTGTCTGCAGGTTCATCATCTGCAAGTCGGCTTCCGGATGCCAGATAGGGAAGGTACCATAGTCGGCAACAGTATAAAGAATCATCTTGCCATCGGGCGAAACACGGGGATGACAGACACTCCTCTCAGAGAAAATGGTGTCAATCCTATTACCTATTTGTCCGGTATGCTCATCGAAGGCGATACGAACAAGCCTGTATTGCAGTTGTCTGATATCCTCAGGAAGAATGACGCTATCAGCTTCGCAATAGTAGATGTACTTGCCATCGGGAGAGAATGTAGGGAAGGTTTCGAACTTCAAGCTGTCGCTTAGCAGAGGTGAGGAGATTATGCGGTGCTCCTGCATATCAGCCACGAACACATTCGAAGAAGAATCATATACTTCCAGCCGCTTACTTGGATCGCTATGGAAAGCAGGTATGATTTTCTGAGTGGAGTAGGTAATATAACGCCCACTTGGACTGAAACAGAAATACACACTGCCCGGTATGTTCAACTTGCTGAGTTGTCCTCCCTGATTCAGGATTGCTCCACCGCCAGGTCCACGTACATACATCATAGAAAGCTGTGGGTCTTGGTTGGCGTAGGTGTGACAGTTCATACAGCGGTTTTCCAACTGTTCGTGGTGCCCAAGGGCATTTACTTCGAAGTTCTCAACGCAGCGTTGTTGTATCTGAACATGATTCCATATCTCATAATCAGGTTCTATAAGACGATATGTCAGATAAGGGTCAATCTTGTCTCTGGCCACTTTCCATTGGAATGGCTTGTATTGTATCCACTGACCGTTGATACGTGCTGTAACGGTAACGACGAGCGGCATCTCCCATTCAGCAGCCTGCTCAAGTAAAGCTTTCCATTCACCAATATCAAAGACAGCCTCATTGCCTCTGGCATTAATGGTAATGGTACGCTGGTCGGTACGTACTACATCTGTCCCACGTACATCTACCTCTATGGCATCGCACCCGTCAGCACGCAGCAGGAAGTTCAATGGAGCAATATTCTCCGGAATAGTAACGTCGCAGTAGTCAGGATAGAGTGGCGGCAAGAGGTCGCTCTTCTGGATATTCTCCGGAGTAGGTGTACAGGCAGACAGCAGGAATAGAAATGATAAATGATAAATGATAAATGATAAACGTGATACCATCATCTTCTGCATAGTTATATAGGTTATATTCCGCATAAGTTTATCATTTATCATTTGTCGTTTTTACTTTATCGAAAAAGTACCAGTATGTGCCCTTGAATTTCGGATTTCCACGCTGGTTGTTATAATCTATGAACCTCTTCATCACATCAGGCATTTTGATATACTTCTGCCACTCCTCCTGTGGAGCATTAGAACCAGCCAACCAGATGCACAGGGCTTCCTGATAAAGACGTTTCATACGAGGCTTTGCTGTATCGATGCAATAACGGTCGTAGTCGCGCTTAAAGTTGGCGATGTCTTTCAACAATAGGTTACTGCAGAGGATATAATCGAGTGCTATTGTGTTGTCCGCGTTATGATCAAGCAACTGCATCATCAGGAAGTGGGCATTGTCGCTTACTGTGATAGTATCATGAACATTTACGAACTGCATCTTCTGCTTAAGATATGGTGGAGTATGTCCTTTTGACATGAAAGCCCGTGTGGCATCAGCCCATTTTCCATACACAAAGGTCTTGCTGAGTATACGGAGATATTTCTGTGCTGCCAAGTTGTCGCCACTGACGATATTACATTCTGCCAGACGTTTCATCATCCTGACATTACGATTCTTGGGAGCAAAGACATTTGTCATCATTGCAGCTCGCTCAGTGAACGTCATATCACCTAATACCCAATAAAGCTCGTTCATATTCAAGATTGTCAGCATCGGACTCTCCGGTCCTATTTTCTCAAACGTGCCAAGATAATTCGGTGTGAAGTCAAGCAGATGATCAGGCAACTCGTCTCGTTGAGCCAGTACGAGATTATAGAAGAACAGCATCTGGTCTGTCCAGCCATCAGAGTTCTTTACTATGTCAAGCACTTTATTATAGTTGCCAAAACGGTATTCATTATCTACTGCAAAGTCTTTCTCAAGAACAAAGTCTGGAGCCTGCAGACGCTTTATCTTTGGTGTACCAAAAAGCAGATATGCCGGTAAGAGCATCATTAAGAGACATGATAATCTCAACCACCTATGTCTGATAGTAGAAACAAGCCAAAGAGCCAGGAACCAGCCTATAAAAGTTATCGTTGACGACATCTTATAACTTGTACTAAAATGACATACTGAAAGAAAGCCAATCACAGCAAGTCCTGCAACAAGAGCAATCCATGGACTGACTTTGAAATTTGTTAAAGCCCTAAACAACATAAGTCCTGCCAATGCAATGCATAAAGTCAGGATTGTAGCTCCAGCATACAAATAATAATAAAACTGAGTAAGGAAATCACCTACGAGCGACGCCAATCCCCCTATATTATCGAAATATCCGGATATATATTCCCATTCCCAAAGGAAGATCTGATTCTGCTCGTGGTAAAAGAAATGATACGGATAGCAGAACTGGAAGAAGCTGAAAACCGCAATGATTGCTAAAACAAATATGATAATCCGTACTTTCATCGTTTACTGTTTATCTGAAATGCCTTCTCCACAGTCCCCTTATATGTAGGAATTTGGATTCGCACCGAGTCGGTATGGATTTCAGGAGTGATGATGCTGAGGTAGACTTGCGTAGAATAATATTCCGGCACTCCACCCTGATCGTGGTAGATACGAAGATAACTTGTTTGGGTGGCGTCGGGATTTGTGACGATAGCATCCTGAACGATACGCAGGGTCTGTTTTGCCTCCTCATCATCTGAAGTGCCTGTCATCAGATAGAGACTCAAGTTGATGTATTTGCCCGACTTGCTCATCCAAGCACTCTCAAACTTCACCGGATCGGTCTTCATCTCTGTGTCGAGCTCTGCCAATGGGATAATCTTCGGACATGCAACCTGACCGATAGATATCGGTTCGAAGACATCCTGATTCTTCTCATCCTTCACCTTATTATAATATAAGACACAACGATAAACAGAGTCAGGGGTATTAACGAACTTGACCTTGAACGGTTTCGATGCCGACAGGATATCCCCATCGTCGGTAGTTATACGGTCAATCTCTTTCTGAGTGTTGGAATTTGCCTCAACAAAATCAGCACGCATCAGCGAGTATTTGCCCTCGCCTTTGTCGTAGGCATCCTGAGTGCAAGACAAGAAAAGGCAAAAAGGTAAAAAGGTAAAAAGGTAAGACAACATCTTACCAGCCTTCATCAGGTATGCCTTGAACCGAATATTCGCGTACATATCTTTTACCCTTTTACTTTTTTACCCTTAAATAGTTTCTAACAGGGTTGGCATACATTGTAAGTATCCGCTCACGAAGGAAAGCCTCATCCTTATTTGGGATACTGATCTTTGCTATCTGCCCTGAGAGATATTTCTCAAAGCGCTGCTTGTCGGTATCGGTATAATGGCTGGCATTATCCGTATTGCCATTGAGTTCATCGAGGGCGATATAGTTACAGGGGAAGAGTTCGTAGCCACGATGTATCTCACGGTCCATACGCTCTGCCACAGCCTTGAAGAACTCGGTCTTTGGAACATCCTTCAGTTCCTCAATCCATGTATTAATCGGAGCAGCAGTACGATACACCACCCTACCCTTATATCCCAGGATGCCAGTCTTCATATTGTCAAGGTCATCCTGTTTGCTTTTCTTGAAACTGGGATTGTCGCGCTTTTGTTGGAACTCCTGGGCCTTGAGATAATCGCAGGGGTCGTATTCATAGCTGATAGTCAATGGCACGATGTTCAGTTCCTGAAGATCTCCGCCCATAGCCAGCATCTTAAGTACTGCATCCTGAGTTCGGTCATTAGAGTCCTTAGCCCTACCCTCGCGTTGGGCAATCCATATATTCTCCTTCTTCTGGGTAACAGCATAATGGATATAACGGCTCATCAGTTGTGATGCAGCAAGAGTCTCACGGAGAGAGAGTCCTCGACGAACGGTAAAGGCCTTGTTCATGCGGACAAGGTTCTTTATCCAGGGATAGATTAGAAGATTATCGCCGATGCCAATCTCCACTGTTGTGGGATATCCGGCCTCAAAGAGTTTCACGTCGAGGAAGGCAGAGTCGAGCACGATGTCACGATGATTGCTGACAAAGGTGTATCTTAGTGGAGAGTCTCTCAAACTTGCATCGTCAAAACTACAGCCATCAGTATGCTTACGGATGATGTAGTTGACGACGGGCTTCATAAACCGCTTCTGGAAGTCGAGCGGTGTCTTCACTCCCTTGAAGGCAAGACGCAGCAATCCATTACGTACGGACTTTGGCAACCATGGTGCGAAGCCCTTCATGATGATGTTAAACTGTCGGTCACCCAGCAAGTCCTCGAAGGCCTGCCTCATCTCTTCCGGCTCGTACGGTCTTATCTCGTCAAACTCCTTTGTCGCAATCATAGCGGTAGCAAACTCTAAACTCTACACTCTAAACTCTACACTACTCCATCTGATTCTCCACGATATCCGTCAGCACATCAGCCATATTAAGTCCGGCGGCACGAACCTGCTGCGGTATAAAGCTGGTAGCTGTCATTCCTGGAGTGGTATTCACCTCAAGCATGGATATCTTTCCCTCCTTGGACACGATATAATCGATACGGATGATACCATTACAATGGAGGATGTCATATATATGCGATGTAATCTTTGACACACGCTCAGCGATCTCAGGTGACAGACGGGCTGGAGTAATCTCCTGCACCTGACCATTGTATTTTGCATCGTAATCGAAGAACTCGTTAGATGTCACCACCTCTGTGATAGGGAACACAACTGTTTTCTCACGGGTCTTATAGATACCCTGTGTTATCTCTGTTCCCTCAAGCAGAGACTCTACCATTATCTCAGGACTCTCGAGCATGGCCTTTCGAATGGCAGGAGCCAACTGATCCTTGTTTTTTACCTTCGACACACCGAACGACGAACCGTCGGCAGCTGGTTTTACGAAGCAAGGCATACCGATGCGCTCCTCTACCTCGTCATCGCTTACCAGTTCCTCATATCCCTTACGGATGAGCAGTGAATCGGCCACGCTGACACCATAGCTACGCAGGTACTGGTTAAGGACGAACTTATCAAAGGTCATAGCCTCAACGAGCAGACTACTGGTAGAATAAGGCAGACGAATAAGGTCGAAATATCCCTGCAGCTTACCATTCTCGCCCGGGGTGCCATGGATGGTGATATATGCATAGTCGAAAACCCGTTTTTTTCCATCCTCAACGAATGAGAAGTCATTACGATCGATCTTCGTCGTTGTGCCATCATGCAGTTCTACATGCCAGTCGAGGCCTTTGATATCTACGATATACACATTGTAACGCTCCTTGTCAAAAAAGGAATAGAGTCCCTGTGCTGAACGCAGGGATACATCATGTTCTGATGAGTCGCCACCACATACGATAGCTATCGTTCTCTTCATCTCCATATTATATTTTATTTTTATAGTTTATTTATTTCCCACGTACTTCCTCCACTTATCTATCAGTGCCGCCATATCCTCAGGCCACTCCGAGGTGAAGTCCATCTGCTTGCCTGTAGTAGGATGCACAAAGCCAAGGGTCTTTGCATGCAGCACCTGACGCGGACAGAGTTTGAAACAGTTCTGGATATATGCCTTGTAACTGGCAGTACGTTCACCACGCCGTATCTCACATCCTCCATATCTCTCATCGCAGAACAGCGGATGACCGATATGTTTCATGTGGGCACGGATCTGATGAGTACGTCCTGTTTCGAGGATACACTCCACGAGAGTAGTATAACCATATCTCTCCAGCACCTTGTAATGAGTCACTGCTGGTTTGCCTATCTCTGAGTCAGGAGGAAAGACATCCATACGCAGACGGTCTTTAGGGTCACGACCGATATTACCCTCTATCCTACCCTCGTCTTCCACGAAGTTACCCCATACGAGTGCGTTATAGCTGCGATGGGTTGTCTTGTTGAAGAACTGCTTGCCCAGCGATGTCTTTGCATCAGGAGTCTTGGCCACCACGAGCAATCCGCTGGTATCCTTGTCGATACGGTGTACCAGTCCCACCTCCGGATCATTAGGGTCATACGACTCCAGATCCTTCAGATGCCAGGCGATGGCATTGACAAGTGTACCGTTGAAGTTGCCGCATCCGGGATGTACCACCATACCTGCCGGTTTGTTTATGACCATCAGGTCGTCGTCTTCATAAACCACCTCAAGGGGGATGTCCTCCGGTTCTATTGTAGTATCATAGTGAGGACGATCGAGCATCAGAGTGACGATATCGCCAGCCCGGACCTTATAGTTGCTCTTTACAGGAGTGCCGTTCACATGTATGAATCCAGCCTCTGCGGCTTTCTGAATACGGTTACGGCTGGAGTGAGGCTGATGTTCGGAAAGGAACTTATCGATGCGTACAGGCACCTGACCACGATCCACCTCTATACGGAAATGCTCATATAGCTGCCCGTCGTCGGCCGGTTCGTCACCAGCTTCCAACAGTTCCTCGTCCTCTATTTCAAAATCCTCAATCATCACAGCGGTAGCAAACTCTACACTCTAAACTCTACACTCTCAATTCTATTCCGGTACCTTCACCTCCTCAAAATCATCCTCTTCAGGCATAGTGCCCTCATGTGCCTGATGATATACGGGCTCAACATAGTCGAGATCCTCCTCTTCCTCACTGTACAATCCACTACCGATCATAAGTGTCAGAGGTGAGTCAATGTTAACCAAATCGCCTGTAGATATCCTACGGCCACGACTGATGATACCATATACCCAGTCTTTCTCTCCGGGCACCTTCTTAGGAGGAAGGAGTCTGAATCCCATTGCCGTCAGCTTAGCCATTGCCTCGCGGTAACTGCTGTTGTCCACAATGTCAGGGATGGCGAAAGTTGGCGATGACGGGGCATTCACAGTGACATATACCATATGTCCTTCCTTTACCTTTGTACCCTCGCCAGGACTCTGGGCTAAGATACAGTCTTCAGGAAGCTTCTTGTTATATCCTGAGTCGGTAACCATGATATTAAGCCCTTTCTGCTCAATAAGCGTTCGGGCATTGGCATATAACATATTCTCGACCTTAGGCACCTCTATTCCTTCACCATGATGGGTATACCACTCAAGTCCATATTTCACTCCGAAGCAGATAAGGACAATGAACACAACCATAGCTGCCAGATGACCCAGCAGATAGGCGCTAACAAACTTTCCGAAGAATTCTTTTGTCTTCATGGGCACAAAAGTACACAAAATAATTCGAAAAACCAAATTAGTTACAAAAAAAACAGAAAGAAGTAAAGTTTTCGCTCTACTTCTTTCTATTTTAGCTGTTTTTTCTACGTTTCTTCTCGGATTACTTTCCGTGATGCTCGTCAGAAACAGTTAACTTCTTACGACCCTTGGCGCGACGAGCTGCCAATACACGACGACCATTCTTTGTGGCCATTCTCTCACGGAAGCCGTGCTTGTTTACGCGACGGCGATTGTGTGGCTGAAATGTTCTCTTCATTGCTTTAACTTATTTATTTTTTATTCAATTCTAATCGATTTGGGGTGCAAAAGTACTCATTTCTTTTTAATTACGCAAGAAAATCATTAAAATTAGTGCATTTTTTTATGTTTTTTCTCAAAAAACGAAGAAATAACGATTAAAATTAGTAACTTTGCACCCGAAAAAGTAACAATATCAATAGTTTAAGGTAATATGATTAATTCGCAAGACATTAAAAAAGGAACTGCTATCCGTATGGACGGCAGTATTTGGGTTTGCATCGATTTCCAGCATCGCAAGCCAGGCAAGGGTAACACAATTATGATCATCAAGGTAAAGAACGTATCTGACGGTCGCGTGCTGGAGCGCCGCTTCAACATCGGTGAGAAGCTGGAGGACGTTATCATCGAGCGTCGTCCTTACCAGTATCTGTATGAGGACCAGAGCGGTCGTATCTTCATGAATCAGGAGACTTTCGAGCAGATTCCCATCGACAACGAACTCGTTATCGGTCATGAGTATATGAAGGAGAGCGATATCGTGGAGGTTGTTTCTGACACCACCGACGGTACAGTGCTCTACGCCGAGATGCCAGTAAAGACCAACCTTCGTGTTGTTCACTCTGAGCCAGGCGTAAAGGGCGACACAGCAACAAACACCCTGAAGCCAGCAACTCTGGAGACAGGTGTTGAGATCCGTGTGCCTCTGTTCATCAACGAGGGCGACCTTATTCAGGTTGACACTCGCGACGGCTCATACCTGAACCGCGTGAAGGAATAATGAAATACTCGATCATCGTCCCCGTATACAATCGTCCCGATGAAGTGGACGAGTTACTCGAAAGCCTATCTAATCAGACACTAAAGGATTTCGAGGTAGTCATTGTGGAGGACGGATCGGCAAAGCCCTGCAAGGATGTTTGCGATAAATACGCAGGCATCCTTTCTTTGCATTATTATGCCAAGGAGAACAGCGGCCCCGGACAGAGCCGTAACTACGGTGCAGAACGCGCCCAAGGTGACTATGTGATAATACTTGATTCAGATGTGGTATTGCCTACGGGCTATCTACAGGCAATAGACGACGAGCTCCGCCAGAATCCATCAGAGGCTTTTGGCGGTCCCGATGCTGCCCACGACTCCTTTACCCCAGTACAGAAAGCCATCAGCTACTCGATGACCTCTTTCTTCACCACTGGCGGTATCCGTGGAGGTAAGGCTAAGCTGGATAAGTTCTATCCACGGTCCTTTAATATGGGTATACGCAGAGACGTATATCTGAAGCTCGGAGGATTCTCAAAGATGCGTTTCGGTGAGGACATAGACTTCTCCTACCGTATCGTGGAGGCAGGTTACAAGCCCCAGCTATTCCCAGAGGCATGGGTATGGCATAAGCGCCGTACAGACTTCAGGAAGTTCTTCCGCCAGGTATATAATAGTGGTATCGCGCGCATAAACCTCGAGAAACGCCATCCCGGCACTATGAAACTCGTTCATCTGTTGCCTACGGTATTCACAGTTGGTGTCATCGGGCTGATACTCATCTCTGCTGTTGGCCGTGCGCTGATGCATTATGTCGACAGAGACCAGTTCTACTGGATGTGTTTCGCCCCTTGGATACCTATATTATTATATAGTCTGATCATCTTTATCGATTCAAGCATAAAAAACAAGAGCCTATGGGTGGGCCTTCTCTCCATACCTGCAGCATTCACACAACTGATGGGATATGGCTTAGGCTTCATCGAATCCTGGTGGAAACGGTGCGTAAGGAAGCAAGACGAGTTCCAGGCATTTGAAAAGACATTCTATAAATAAAAAAATAGTTATTGTTAATCTTCTATGGAAAAACTAAAAATCAATCAATGGGCGGAAGAAGACCGTCCGAGAGAAAAGATGATGGCACTCGGTTCGGAAGCACTGAGCAATGCCGAGTTGTTGGCCATACTTATCGGCTCCGGTTCTACAAAGGAGAGTGCCGTAGACCTGATGAAACGTGTGCTTAACGACTGTAACAACAACCTCAACACCCTCGGTAAGAAAACCATCCACGAACTCTGCCAGTATAACGGTATCGGCGAGGCAAAGGCCATCTCCATCCTCGCAGCCTGTGAACTGGGCAAGCGTCGTCAGGCTGAGAGTCCTGAAGAACGTCCTAAGCTTGAGACGGCAACACGCATCTACAACGAGATGATAGCCCAGATGAAAGACCTCGATGTGGAAGAGTTCTGGGCCCTATATCTCAACCAAAACTACCGCCTAATCAAGAAGGTACGTATCGCCCGAGGAGGCATCAGCGAGACAACTGTCGATATCCGCATCATCATCCGCGAGGCAGTGCTGTGTAATGCCACCATCATGGCAGTGTGCCACAACCACCCATCGGGAAGCCTCACCCCCAGCAGGGCCGACAATGAACTTACACGTGGTATCCAACGGGCCTGCGAGCTGATGCATATCCATTTTATGGACCATGTGATTGTTACCGACGGACAGTACTACAGCTTCCATGAAGTGGGTAAATGCTAAAAATAATTAGTTTTCTTTGATTTTTCAAGATTATTCATTACCTTTGCACCATATAATATAATAAAGGTAATGACACAAGAAGAAAAGACAAAGATAGAAGAGCGTATCGTGGATGTGCTTAAGACCGTCTACGACCCGGAGATTCCCGTCAATATCTACGACCTGGGAATGATATACAAGATCGATGTTCAGGACGACTCCTCAGTGGAACTGGACATGACCTTTACTGCCCCAAACTGTCCCGCTGCCGACTTTATATTAGAAGATGTACGCACGAAAGTGGAGAGTGTAGAGGGGGTGAAGAGCGCTAATGTCAACCTCGTCTTCGAGCCTGCCTGGGACCAGAGTATGATGAGTGAAGAAGCAAGGGTAGAACTGGGATTCGACTAGTTGATAATGAAAAATATCTATTTTCTCTCCGATGCCCATTTAGGATCGCTTGCAATACCTCACCAGAGGATGCAAGAGCGAAGGCTCGTGCGTTTCCTTGACTCTATCAAGGAGAAGGCAGCTGCCGTATATCTGTTGGGCGATATGTTCGACTTCTGGTACGAATACAAATATGTGGTGCCAAAGGGTTTTACCCGATTCCTCGGAAAAATATCCGAACTCACTGACATGGGTGTCGAGGTGCATTACTTCACTGGCAATCATGATATCTGGGCCTACGAATATCTGGAGAAGGAATGTGGCGTTATCCTGCATAAGCAGCCCCTGACCACAGAGATATACGGTAAGGTATTCTTCCTGGCTCATGGCGACGGACTGGGCGACCCCAATAAGAGTTTCAAAATCATCAGGAGCATCTTCCACAACAAGACCTGCCAGTGGGCTTTCTCCTCACTCCATCCACGTTGGGGAATGTGGTTCGGTCTCAACTGGGCCAAGCACTCGCGCATGAAACGCCCCAACAACGAAGAGCCGGCATATATGGGCGAGAACCGCGAACACCTCGTGCTCTTCACGAAGAAATATATCCAGTATCACTCTAATGTTGACTATTTCATCTACGGCCATCGCCATATCGAGGTTGACTTACAGCTCACAAAGAAGGCCCGAATGATCATCCTTGGCGACTGGATAACACAATTCTCTTATATCGTCTACGATGGCGAGCACCTCCTGATGTCACAATACATCGAAGGCGAGAGCCGCCCATAAAATAATCATCCCCGCCAAACGGCGGGGATGATTATTTCTATTCTATTGTCTTGTAAAGCGTCTTGGAATCGTATTTGCCAAGCATCGCATCCATTATCTCTTCTTCCGATGACAGGTTGAAGTCACCAGGGATGGTGTTCTTCAGTGCTGCAGCGGCAAGTGAGTAGTTCAGCTGCTTCTGTCTGTCGTCAGGGAAGAGATTTACTGCATGCAGCCATCCACCCATAAAGGCATCGCCAACACCTACAGGGTCAACCACATCGGGGATATCGATGATAGGAGCCTGAAGCAGCTTACCCTCAGTCCAGAGGAGTGCTGTCAGAGTGTGATGGTTGGAGCTTACGATGTTTCGCATTCCCATCATCCAATGTTTCAGACGGGGATACTTGGCATGAAGCTCATCAAACCACTCGCCATACTCATCCATCTGCATCTCGAAGTTCGAGTCGGTGGCGGTGAACGGTGGCTGTGTATGCTGTGAGAGCCAGTCGAACTCGATGGCATCGCCAAACATCATGTCGCAGCGTGAGAGCATACGACTCAGCGTCTCTCGAGGTGCAGCCCCTTCGTATTTCCAGAGATTCTTACGGTAGTTGATGTCGAAACACACAGTCACTCCCAACTCGTCAGCGATGTCCAATGCCTCGAAAGTAGCCTCTGCCGCCTGTGGAGAGATTGCTGCTGTGATGCCCGACACATGGAAATAGGCACAATCCTTAAGTATCTCGCGCCAGGGAATCATACCAGGCTTGAGGTCATAATAAGCCGAGCCGCTACGGTCATATATCACCTTCGCAGCACGCATGCCTGCTGGTGGCTCGAAGTAATATGTACCGATACGCTGGCCGCCGTAGAGCACACGGCTGGTGTCAACTCCCAGTTGTGCAAGGTTCATTGCTCCGGCATGACCCACAGGAGTGTCTGGCAGACGGGTGATATATGTCACTTCCTCGCCCTGCGTTGCCAGCGATACAGCCACGTTAGCCTCGCTGCCACCATACTTACTGGTAAACATATCGCCCTGCGTCAGTCTCAGCTGACCTGGCTTTGAGAAACGGAGAAGCAGTTCTCCAAAAGTTACAATTCTACGTCTGTTCATGAATGATTTTACTTACATCTGATATCCTTGAACTTCCAGTCGCTGGATGGTTCAATCAGTTCGAACACTTCTGCTGATGCAGGCAGTGCCGGGAAAAGAAGAGCGAAGCGGAGTTTCTGATAAGGCCTAAAAGTCCAAAGCCGCCACTTATGGCCTGAGTGGTGTGCCAGGTGTTCCACTGAGCATTTGCAGGAACAATTATCATTGCTCCAAGGATTGACAAAACAATTAATCTATTTTTCATATTTGTTAGTAATTTATTGAAAATACGCTGCAAAGATACGACTTTGTTTTCAAATACCAAAGCATTATAGAAAAAAATCGCAATCATTTCAGAATACCTGTGTCTCTTTACTTTATACATCTCGATAATGTCGTCGTGCTTGGCAGACAGATTGCAGACAAACTGGTAGTCGCCAGCCGATATGGGTAGGTATTCTCTGAAAAATCCCGCTATATCCTGTCCTCAGCCCGTGCGCGCCTCGTCAACAAGGCTGGTGAAAACATCGACGCCGGTATAGAGCCTCACATTGCCCTTGAGGTGAAAAAGGCAACGGGTAAGGATGATAGCGGCGACGATGTGGCGTATTCTGACTTCTCGGCCTTCTATGCCCCCAGCATAGGCGACCAGATTGTCAGCTGGTATGCTAACAAGTAATATGCTTATTCGATGAGTTCGAAATGCTGGTAGTCCTTACACGTTGTCCAGTCACCGCCCCACTCGAAACCTGCAGCAGTGAAGAGTTTGAAGCAGAGGTCATCGTGGTCGATCTTGTATTGGAATGACTGAGTACGGTCACAGTATGCGCTGGCGATTGAGGGTTGCACGATGCGCGTACCGTCCTCAAGATCCTTGTAGTAGGGATTGTATAGTGTGTTGATGTCTACTGCCAGTCCGCGTGCATGCTTCGAGAGCTTGGTGGAACCAGCGATGACACGGTAACAGAAACACGACGAATTGTTGGCACACATCTGCTCCTCATCATTGGCATTGAAGACATCAGGGAGCAGCATCATCTGGATAGGATAACTCTCATCGTAGAGCTGGCGCAAGATCTTGACCACGCGGTCAGCTATCAGCTTGTTGCAGATCATCTCGCCTATATGTATCTGCCCGTCATAGTCGTGGTGAAGTGCCCTGACATGGCGCAAGTCATCCCGGCCTATGTATGGGTTCTCCTTATATGTCTTGCCCTGCATACGCTCCCACACGCCATCAGGAATAGGCTCAGCAGCAAAGCATTTGTCCAATCCACCAAATGCTTCAACAGCCTGTGGCGACACTGTTGTGCCAGCACTCCATTCCTGGAGATACTTCATATCAGAAGATGGAAATCCTGGCTCTATATCGTCATCATAAGAATTTGAGAAACCGAAGGGATTGCCTGTGGGTTTCTGCTCGTTGGTATTTAACCAGTGGCCCCAGCCCGTGTTGTCATGGAAGGCTGTTGCTTTATACGACTCCTCGAATGTGAAGGTCCAGTTGTCAACGTCATCTTTTAACTCACCGGCAAAAGTATTCTTATCTACGATGGTCACTGAGAGAGAGTAGTTGTCGAGGCGGTCTTTTCTATTGTTGACAGAAGCACGTGCGAGTAAAGCTTCAGCAAAGGCAGCGTTCAGGTCGTTACTTATGGCTTTCAGCTGCTCGTCGTTAGTCTCACGGGCCAGACAGGCGGCATAGTCGGCAGCGTCGTAGAGGTCTTTCTCTTTCTTAGGCTTATAGACACTGCATGTTGCCTTGTCTATAGCTACACGCTGGGTGGCATAGATGTCGCAGAGACGATAGCAGAGACGATCCATCTGTTCATTGATTTTCTCTATGCCCTGGGACTTGATAAATGAGAGGTCACCGTTGAATGAACCATATCGTTCTCTCCAGGGATCAAGATTGTTGAACAGGCGCTTGGTGGCTGCCTCAATATCAGTGGTCTGTAGCAGAGATTTCATGAACTCTATGGCAATATATCCGTCGCTGGCAAGCAGGTGCTGGGAAGCGACAAAGTAGTCGGTCAGATTACGCAATGTGGTAAGCGATTCCAGATTACCCATCAGGCAGTTATGGAAAAAGATCATCAGTGGGTGCTTGATGGCCGATTCCTCCAATGCCTGCTTAAACTCATACATGTTCATACCCTGACCATCAAAGCCCTCGTCATAGAGCACGGCACGAGTGGTAGTAGGCATTTTGTAATAGTCGTCCTTTGCATTGAAACCGGCACCATGGCCCCAGAGCATCACAATGTATTGCTTGGCAGGAGCCGTTTTTGCCACCCAATTAAGCTGTTCCGTCAGATTCTGCGAGTTGTATAACTGGAACCTCGACTTCTCCTCGTAGCAGGCCTCAGTCCTCAGCTTGCTTAAGTCGGTATCTGCCGTCAGTTCGAAGCGCAACACCTCGTCCTCATTAGCATATTCTGAGATAAATTCACTATTCTTGGAATTGCCATACTTGTAGAAAAAAAGCACGCGTACTTTCTTCTTGTCGGTAAGCAACGGCATTATTCCCTTATATACTCTTTCAATGATAAAATCCATACGTCCGCCAGAGTGACCGTAGACGAACACGGTATAGTCAGCCAGATCCTCCGTTGGCGTAGGCTCTGGGTCTGGAGTCGGATTATCAATACTATTGGTACACGACGTAAACACTATCGAAGCACAGATAGTCAGTGTGGTGGCTAGCAACCAATTAAAAATCCTTTTCATTCTCATAATCGCTAATAAAAATTAGTGACACCGATGCGACTCTTTAAGCAATTTCTTTATCTTTTTCTGAGTACAAAGTTTGTGTCTATTAAAGGGTGTACCTGATTGAATCCGGTACACCCTATAAGTATTGCGGAATAATATTTTTATTTCAGCAGGTTCATTGTATCTGTAGCAATCATAAGCTCCTCATCGGTTGGGATGACAACGACCTTTACCTTTGAATCGTCGGCAGAGATGACAGCCTCCTCGCCACGGACATTGTTCTTCGACTCATCGAACTTGATGCCGAGGAACTCCATATCCTTACATACCTCAGAACGCATAGATATCTGGTTCTCGCCTACGCCAGCAGTGAAGACCACAACATCGAGACCACCCATAGCAGCTGCATAGGCACCGATGTACTTCTTAATGCGATAGAAATACATGTCCTGAGCCAGTTTAGCCTTTGGATCACCAGCCTTGGCTGCGTTCTCTACGTCACGCATGTCTGAAGAACCGCCAGTGAGGCCGGCAACACCACTCTTCTTATTGAGCAGGTTAGACATACCGTCAGCATCAAGGCCGAGCTTCTTCTCAATGAAAGTAACTGCACCACCATCGATATCACCGGCACGAGTACCCATCACAAGACCCTCGAGAGGAGTGAGACCCATTGAGGTGTCGATACACTTACCGTCAACGACAGCAGCAATAGACCCACCATTACCAACGTGACAAGTTACCATCTTTGTGCCCTCTGCAGGGATACCTAAGAACTCACAAGCACGAGCTGAGACATAACGGTGAGATGTACCGTGGAAGCCATAGCGACGGATGCCATACTTCTCGTAAAGCTCATAAGGAATAGCATACATATAAGCCTTTGGAGGCATGGTCTGATGGAAGGCTGTGTCGAATACGCCTACCTGGGGCAGACCAGGCATCAGCTCCTTAACGGCGTTAACGCCCTTAAGGTTGGCTGGGTTGTGCAGAGGAGCAAGGTCAGAGCATTCCTCGAAAGCCTTCAGGACCTCGTCAGTAAGGATCACAGACTTATTGAACTTCTCACCGCCATGCACCATACGATGACCTACTGCGTTAATCTCATCGAGACTCTTGATTACACCGATCTCCGGGTCAGTGAGCAGAGAAAAGATAAACTTCACGCCCTCAGTATGCTCAGGGATATCGTGCATAATCTGCTTCTTCTCGCCATTGGCCAGCTTAACCTTTACAAAAGCTCCGTCCAAGCCTACGCGCTCAGCACCACCACTGGTCATCACGGACTTGTCATCCATGTTATACAATGCATATTTAATAGAACTGCTGCCACAGTTAAGAACTAAAATCTTCATATTAAATTAATTAAAAAAAATGACCAAATATATAAGAAAGAAATTAGAATAATAAGAATAATTATTAGACTTCGTCTATATAGTCCTTGTAGTTCTCCTGCAACTGCAGATGTTTCTCGCGCTCAAAAGACATTCCCCTAGTTTTGAGTTCTATCGCAAGAGCCTCCTGATAAACAGCCTCGTTCATCCCTCTTCCAAGCACCTTGTGAACTTCCTGGGCAGCACCCACAAAGTCATAGATGTCAACATACTCTTGGCGCGTCATATTATTCTTATTATTCCAATTTCTTTACTTTTAAATTTCTTTTTATTACTTTTTAGCGTCCATGGCCTGGCATGAGGTGATGGCAATCATGTAGTAGATGTCATCGACAGAGCAGCCACGAGAGAGGTCGTTTACTGGACGGGCGATACCCTGGAGGATTGGGCCGATGGCGATAGCATCACCAAGGCGCTGAACCATCTTATAACCGATGTTTCCAACCTCGAGGTTAGGGAATACCAATACGTTAGCCTTACCAGCGATATCAGAACCAGGAGCCTTCTTGGCGCCAACACTTGGAACAAGAGCAGCATCAGCCTGGAGCTCACCGTCGATCTTCAGCTCAGGAGCCATCTCCTTGGCCAGACGAGTAGCCTCAATAACCTTGTCGCATACCTCGTGCTTTGCAGAACCCTTTGTTGAGAAGCTCAGCATAGCGACACGCGGCTCAGCGAAACCAGCAACCGACTTAGCTGTCTGAGCTGTACATACAGCAATCTGAGAGAGCTGAGCAGCATCAGGCATTGGAGTAACGGCAACGTCGCCAACAACGAGAACACCATCCTCACCATACTGCTTCTCCTTAGAGATGAGCAGCAGACCGCCACTTACACATGTGATGCCAGGAGCACACTTGATGATCTGCAGAGCAGGACGCAGAGTGTCACCTGTTGTTGATAGAGCACCAGAGATCTGACCATCGGCACCCTCGGTCTTGATGATCATACATCCAAGATACAGAGGATTCTTAACCAGTTTGCGAGCCTCCTCGATGGTCATACCTTTAGACTTGCGGATTTCGGCCAGTTTCTCAGCAAGCTCCTCGCTCTTCTCATAGTTCTCAGGGTCGATGAGTGTTGCCTTACCAATGTTGGTGAGTCCCTTTTCCTTAGCGAGAGCCTCAACCTTAGCAGGGTTACCTATCAGGATGATGTCTGCGATATCATCACCAAGAGCCTTATCGGCTGCACAGAGTGTACGCTCCTCTTCTGCTTCTGGGAGCACGATGCGCTGCTTGTTACTTTTTGCACGCGCTACAATTTGACTTAATAGATCCATAATTTGTTTTTATTAAAAATATTAGTAAAACATTATTCTAATTCTTTTGTTAAGATACCCTCCAGTTCCTCAGCCGAGAGACGGAGCCGGAACTCACCCCTCACAGCTACGGATATGCCTCCCGTCTCTTCGCTGACAACCACTGCCAGAGCGTCGGTCTCCTGAGAGATTCCCATAGCAGCGCGGTGACGAAGACCCAGTTCCTTGGGTATGCTCAGGTCGTGGCTCACAGGAAGGATACATCCTGCAGCCTTTATCCTCTTCTTGGATATCACCATAGCACCATCGTGAAGAGGAGAGTTCTTGAAGAAGATATTCTCTATCAGACGCTGGTTGATATTTGCATCGATGGTATCACCGGTGGCCACGATATCATCGAGCAACGAAGTACGCTCAATCACGATGAGGGCACCCACCTTACCACGACTCATATTCATCGATGCCATTACCACCGGCATGATGGTATCCTTAATATCACGTTTCACCTTGTCCTTCAACTTTGATGAAGAGAAGAGCTTAATCAATGCTCTCACCCTCTGATGGGCTCCGAGATTATATAGCACCTTACGGATGTCATCCTGGAACATCACGATAAGGGCTATGACACCCACGCTGACCAACTTGTCCATGATAGAACCCAGCAACCGCATCTCCAGCACCTGCGATGTCAACAGCCATATCACGATAAACACCATGATCCCGTTGAACACATTCCCTGAACGTGAGTCGCGCATCAGCCTGTAGATGTAGTAGAGCAGTATCGCTACCAGGAGGATGTCAATGAGATCTTTTATGCCAAATTCGAAAAACATAATTATTTGACTATTTGACTATTTAACGATTTGACAATTTTCACGCACTCCACGGCCTCGCGAACATCGTGCACCCTAAGGATGGACGCACCCTTCATCAGGGCAATGGTGTTGAGGGCAGTGGTGCCGTTGAGAGCCTCGTTGGCCGTGAAGCCGAGCTTATTATAAATCATCGACTTACGGGATATGCCCACAAGAACAGGAAGATCCATCACCTGCAGTTTCTCCAGTTCGTTCATGATCTCATAGTTCTGTTCAAGAGTCTTTCCGAATCCGAAACCCGGATCGAGGATGATATCCTTTGCACCATAGTCACGCAGTTGCTGAACAGCGGATGCGAAGTCTAACAATATCTCCCTTGTCGTTGCCTTGCTTGACATCAGTATGTAGGGCACTCCAAGACGGGCCACCATACGGAACATCGACTTGTCTTCACCTACATCGTTGATGAGGTCTGCCCCAAACTCCTCTACTACCATTCGAGCCACGTCAGGACGGAAAGTATCCACAGAGATGACACTATAGGGCAACTCACGTCGAACGATATCCAGAGCCATCCTCAGACGCTCCATCTCCTCGGCTTCAGACACAGGCACAGAACCCGGGCGGGTGCTACAGGCACCTATATCTATTATCGATGCCCCCTCGCTCACTATCTGATTACAGCGCACAACTATTTCCTTCTCTGTCTGGCTTCTACTGCCTGCAAAGAAGGAATCGGGTGTCACATTGAGGATACCCATCACTTGCGGTTCTGTAAGATCCATCAACCGCCCGTGTAAATTGAGCGTATAGTTCATTCCGACCGCAAAGTTACGAAAAAGAAGTGAAAAGTAGAACGCGAAAGATGAAAAGTGATATTGTTTAACTCCCTTTAACTCCTTTAACCACTTTAAATTTGGTATTTCGCTCAATTTACACTATCTTTGCACCCAAAATTAGCAACTATATGGATATAAAGGAACTTTATAAACTTTACCAGCAGCACCCCTGCATCACCACCGATAGCCGTGATTGTCCTAAGGGTAGTATCTTCCTCGCTCTGAAAGGCGAATCGTTTGATGGAAACAAGTTTGCTATTCAGGCACTGGAGAAGGGATGCGCGTATGCTATTATCGACGAGCCGGAGATAATGGAGAGTGGAAAGTTGACTGTGGACAGTTATGATTCCTCAAAACTCATTCTCGTCGACGACTGCCTTCAGACCTTCAAGGACCTGGCCCGCGAGCATCGTCGCCAATTCGACATCCCCGTGATCGGCATCACCGGCACCAACGGCAAGACCACCACTAAGGAACTCGTCGCAGCAGTGCTGTCACAGAAATATAATGTGCTCTACACTCAGGGTAATTTCAATAATGACGTGGGAGTGCCCAAGACGCTGTTCCGTCTCACGAAAGAGCACGAGATAGCTGTCATCGAGATGGGAGCATCGCATCCTGGCGACATCAAGACCCTCGTAGAGACAGCCGAGCCCACATGTGGTCTTATCACTAATGTGGGAAGGGCGCATCTTCAGGGATTCGGTAGTTTTGAGGGAGTCATCAAGACCAAGTGCGAGCTGTACGACTTCCTCCGCACCAGAGAAGACGGGCTTATCTTCATCAACGCCGACAACGAGCACCTGATGAACCAGATAGGTGATGACGAGGAGGTATGGCTTACCCCCTACTCCACCGACCCGGAGAACCAGTATGCCTGCATCAGCGGTGAGGTGATAGAGTGTAATCCTTTTCTGAAGTTCCGTTGGCGAGAGCCCCTGATGACCCTCGAAGAGGAAGGCCGCAGCACAAAGTGGCATAAGGTACAGACAAAGCTCATTGGAGCATATAACATCGACAACCTCCTTGCAGCCATCTCCGTGGGTATCAATTTCGGAGTGGACCGTAAGAAGATATGTGCCGCGCTGGAGGAATATACCCCTTCCAACAATCGCAGTCAGATGACAGTAACTGATAAGAACCACCTCATCGTTGATGCCTATAACGCCAATCCCACTTCCATGCAGGCCGCACTCGAGAACTTCAGTATGATACAGGCAGACAGGAAGATGGCCATCCTCGGACAGATGGGCGAACTGGGTGCAGACAGCGATAATGAACATCGTAAGATGGTAAGCTATCTGGAGAATGCCGGCTATGATGAGGTATGGCTCGTGGGTGACAACTTCAAGGATATCGAATGTCCGTTCAGGAAGTTCCACGATGTGGAAGAGGTAAAGGCCGCAATAAAAGACAATTGTCCAGAGGGATATTACATACTCATCAAGGGCAGTAATAGTAATAAGCTGTTCCAATTGCCAGAGATATTATAAGAGGTGAGAGGTGAGGGATTTGTCATAGGGCTGTGTATGTTGGTGGGCCTGTTGATGGCTACAGCATGTCAGGAGGAGGCATCCAGGAAAAGAGAGCCTTTGGAGATTGGCAATGCTGTATATTACTGGCGCACAGACCTTAGACTCGACTCTGCAGAGAGAGCCTTTCTTGCGCAATATAATATAAAAAAGGTGTATTGCCGATACTTTGATGTTGTGATGAGCGACGACGGCACCGAACCCAGACCCAATGCCACCATCACTTTCTCAGACGCACTGCCCGACAGCATTGAGATTATCCCTACCATATATATCACGGAAGACTGCATGCACAAGGAGCCTAAAGGTCTTGCAGAGAAACTCGTAAAGCGTATCCGTCAGATGAACGAGACCAACGATATCAAAAATGTGCAGGAGATACAGATAGACTGTGATTATACATCAAAGAGCAGAAAGAGATACTATCGATTCCTCGAGGAGGTCGGTAAATATTGGAAGGAAGGACATCCTGGAGATTCTGGGGAATCTAGGATTTCGACGACCATCCGCCTTCATCAGCTCTCGATGGAAGCTCCGCCAGTGGATTACGGAGCCCTGATGATATATAATACTGGTGATCCGCGAAAGTGGCAGGAGCGCAACCCCATCCTCGATTATCGCGACGTGTATCCCTATCTTAAGCGCCTCAATAAATATCCCCTTCCACTCGCTTCCGCCTATCCTGTGTTTATATGGGTAAGGGATATTCAGGGGGTAAGAGTGGAGCATTTCGTTGAAGCAGAAGAGATTCTGAAGGTAAAGAAGGCTATGGAGGAAGAGCGCAACGACCTCAGCCGTTCTATCATCACATATCACCTGGATGAAGATAATATAAACCGTTATAAACCCGAAACCTATGAAGAGATTTATCATCATTAGTCTGTTGTCGGCAATGACACTGCCGATGCTCGCTTGTGGTTGGTATGGTACTGACAACTACTACCTGTTCAGCCCATACAAGAGCCACAACTTCAGGAGTCGCGTGGATAATATCTGCAAAGACAACTGGAAAGCCTATCTTGGCTCTACAGAAGAGTATTTCTGGTTCAACCCAGAAGAAGTCACTAAGGCAGCACGTCAGAAAGGCGACGCACTGATGGTCAGCTATATCGAGAATCTGCAGAAGTATCTCGATTGCGTAGACATCGAACAGCGCAAGCAATATGAGTGGAACTACCCCACGAAAGAGGATATCGATGGTCAGAAGCGCAACCTTCAGGCCGTTCGAACATACGCTTTCAGTAAGATCAAGACCAAGCTGCGCTCACAGCATGCCCTGCTTTATATGCGTTGTAACATGATGCTTGGGCGCCATCAGGACAATATCACATTCTGGGAGCAGACAGCCACCAACTTCATTGAGACTGTATATAAGGATATGATGAAGAACATCTATGCCGGTGCTCTCTACAAGACCAACCGCGCAGCAGAGGCTGCTGAACTGTTTGCAGAGATGGACGACGATGAGAGTCTGATGACGATGTTCTACAAGAAACGCTCATACCTAGCTATCAGCCAGCATTACAAACAGAATCCCACCTCTAAGGTTCTCCCCTGGCTTATGACAGACTTTGTAAACAATGCCCAGGAAGCAGCCGATGCTGCCAACGATGGCGGAGGCGGTTCCATAGGAAAACAGTTCATCCGCGACATCAACAAACAGGAGTCGTGGCAGATGCAGCAGTTCTGTGAGATGGTGGTTCGCGAGGGCAAGACCGATTGTCCTATCATGTGGAAGATGGCAAAGGCATGGCTTGAGTTCCTTTCAGGCAACACCAAGGATGCCACAAAGGATATCTTCGATGCCATCAAGCTCGAGGGCACAGACCGAATGAAGGATAATGCCCGAGTGATTATGCTTTATATCACAGCTTCTCAGGCAAAACAAGGTGAGGCATTCGACGACTATCTGGCTGATGAGCTCGAATGGCTTAAGAAGAAAGGCGATGAGGATTATTTCTTCAGTAATGCAGAGAACCGCCTTACAAACAGGGTGCTTCTGAAGCACTACGCCAACAGCGCAGAGCGTCATGTTGCCATCGCTGAGGCATGTAATAGTGCATGCAGCGGTTTCGACAAAGATACTTTACGCGTGGACAAGCTGGAGAAATATCTCTTCTACACCAATACCCCCGCAAAGAACAAGCTCGACAAGTTCCTGAAGTCGCACATCTACAAGAACGACACTGTATTAGCAGACCTCATCGGCACGAAGTATATGCGTCTCTGTCAGTGGGACAAGGCCATCCAATGGCTTAAGGACATACCTGTATCTTTCTACAACGAACATCATGGCCCTGGATACCGTTACTACTCTGTGCTTCGCAGCTACGAGGTAGAGCCTTGGATCAAGCGTCAGTGGCTCGATGAAAGTGATATATACGAGAAAGAGTATAAGTGGTGGAAGCATAAGAAACTCGACTTCTGTAAAGAAATGCAGATGATGGAAGGCTCTTTGAACCTGTTGAAGGGTAAGGCCCTCGACCAGCGTTATTATAACCTCGCCGTTCGTTACGCCCAGGCCAGCATACATGGCGACTGCTGGTGGCTGCTTCGCTACTCAAAGAGCTGCTATGACAATTTCCGTGTAAACGAGGTTAACTTAGATGATAAGGCTCTGGAGATGCTACAGAAGGCTGCAATGACATCCGATCCGGCACTGAAGCGCAAGGCTCTCTTCGCCATGGGTTATCGTGAGCTATATGGAATGACATCTTATGGCCAGCCCAACAAGAAACTATGGCGCTATGACGAGTGGGACACAGATAAGCAAGAATACATTAACAAGTATAATCCTACGTCTCCACAGTATCGTGCGTTCCAGTCACTCTTTGACCTTACCAACGACAATCCTCAGGAGGATTTCATAAGGAAGTGCGACGAGTTTGACCAGTTCCGTAATTACTATCGCAAGTACAAAAAATAATACTGTTGGCGGGGGTAACACCCCGCTAACTTTTTGGATAAACGTAAGTTTTTCCCTTTTTTCTGCACGTATTTGAAAAATTTGCAGTACCTTTGCAGCCAAATACGACCCCTACCGTCCTAAAATGGTAGATTCGGGATGTAGCGCAGTTGGTAGCGCACTACGTTCGGGACGTAGGGGTCGGGCGTTCGAGTCGCCTCATCCCGACAGGATCAAGGGTCGTATGCAAAGGAAGTGATTGAATATCAACCACTTCCTTATTTTTCACAAAATCATAGATTAATGATTGTTTATGAACTATAGGTAAAATTAATGACATATTTAGGAGAACTGATATCCATTGGCGTGGCTTTTTCATGGACGGCCACTGCGCTACTTAGCGAATTTGGCAGCAAACGACTCGGCAACCTGACGCTGAACGTACTTCGTATGGCATTTGCTCTTCTCTTTTCCATCATATTCTTCTGGGTTCTGACAGACTCGCCTCTTCCACCTGTCGGTTCCATGGAAGCATGCGGATGGATGTTGCTTTCAGGGTTGGTCGGTTATGTTATTGGCGATTTCTGTCTCTTCCAGTGCTATATCATTATCGGTTCACGTTATGGCCAGCTGTTTATGACGCTGGCTCCACTTGCAGCAGCGTTGATGGCATGGATTACCTTGGGGCAGCAGATGGCACCCATGAGTATCGTTGCAATGTTCATCACGCTTATTGGTATCGGCATTTCCGTATTAGGTCGTGGCGAGCATCACAAAGTTTCGTTGAAACTGCCGCTCAACGGTGTACTCTTTGCCGTCGGTGCTGCTCTCTGCCAAGGAATCGGCTTGGTGCTGAGCAAGATTGGTATGGATCACTACGAAACAGGAACAATGCCCGACTGGCTCATTCCCTTCAGTGCCAACTTTCTGCGTTGCATTGCTGGAATATTCGGATTCAGTCTTCTGCTCTATTTCCGCGAAGGATTCCAACCTTTGCGCGAGGCCCTGCACGACCATAAAGGCATGACAGTTGCTACGTTCACAACTATTTTCGGCCCTTTTGTAGGGGTAGGGTTCTCGCTGATGGCTGTACAGTATACAAATGCAGGTATTGCTTCTACACTGATGGCATTGACACCCATCATTATTATCCTACCCTCATATTGGCTGTTTCATCAGAGGATAACATGGCGTGTTGTCCTTGGAGCTGTAATCTCAGTCCTTGGTGTCAGTTTGTTTTTCCTAGTCTAACACTAAAGGTGCTTTAGTATTATACTAGAGCACCTTTAGTGTTAGGGTAGAGGTATTATAGTATTAGGCTAAATTTACAGAGGTGCCGCGTCTCACGACGTGGCACCTCAAAAAAATACCAAAACAATGTATACTTAAAATACTAGTTGTATTAAAAGTTCCTTTTTAGTTAGCCCAGCCACGCACCTGATGCATCTGGTCGTTAACCTCGATTACAGTCTGTGGGATTGGCCAGTACTCGTTTTTACCCTCCTTGAACGAAAGTGTAATACCAGCATCCTTGAATGGGTGGTGAATTGTGTAAACAAGCTTGTGAGCCTTTGTTCCGCCAGACTGCCAGTACTCATCCCACTGCAGAGGAATATTGTCAAGAACCTTATCGTAGCACTGCTTAGCAATACCCCAGCGAACGATATCGAACCAACGGCAGCCCTCGAACCAAAGCTCATACTGCTTCTCGTCCTGAATAGTCTGGAGACTTACTGAAGAAGAGATGGTCTTTGAGCCTGCACGCTCCTGGATCTTGTTTACATATTTAAGAGCTTCTGCGTTGTTGCCAGATGCAAGAGCTGCCTCTGCGTAGAGCAGGTAAGCCTCACCGAGACGGGCAATACACAGGTTGGTGTTATTACAGTTGTCACCGACAGCAAGGTCTACATCATTAGGATGACACATCATCTTCACCTCCATGACATCACTACGAGAGAATGAACCTGCAGACTTGTTGATACCACGGTTCGCATCAAATTCCTTTTCAGCACGTGTTGACAGCGTGCCGCCTGCCTCTACGTCATTTTTCCATGGCATAAGAGATGCGTCATAGAAGAACTCGTCGGAAGTAAGGAATGTTGCCTTACGACGGTAGCTATCTCCATCATTCTCAAGCATTTTATGAGCAAAGTCCTGATTGATAGAGCCACCGCCCCAACCGCCAGTTGCACATATCTGAGGATTCTTACCACCTCCGACAATATCATCACCACGCCAGTTAAGAACGTTAGCAACCATCCAACGACCACGATTATTACTTGGAGACCAAGGAGCTGTACCACCTGAGGCAGCTGTATTTGTAATATAGTTGAACTCAAATATCTTCTCCTCACAACCGTCACCCTCAACATGGAACAGGTCGCGGAAACGCTCACCAGGAACAAGTGCATAGTTAGCAGACTCAACGAGCGGCTTCAACAGGCTTACAGCCTTAGCGTTGTCACCTTCAAAGAGTGCACACTTACCACCAACAAACTGAGCAAAGCCCTTAGTTACACGCCAAGAACCTTCCTTGTCGCTCTGGCCCTTACGCTCGGGCAGGTCAGGTATAGCATCCTCACAATCCTTTATACAGAAATCGAAGATTGCTTTCTGTGACTCTGCATTTGTCGGCTTATCATTAGTTACAAGATGATCAATCAATGGTGGCTGGTAATAAACCTGTGCAGCCAGCATGTGAGCCCATGCACGCATAACCTTTGCCTCTGCTACAGCTTGTTTTTTCATTTGAGTATCAGCACTCTCACCGAAATAATTGATTACAAGGTTTGCAGAGTAGATAGCCTTGTAAATATGGTTGTAAAGCGTACTTATTGGAGCAGAACTTGCATCATAACGCATCTCGTTAAGGATACGGAAATCAGCATGGTCATTCATATCACCACCAGCTGCGAACACATCGTCAGCGGAATAGTTCAGACCCATAATATATGCATTCCAAATACCTTCATTACCGCTGATCTCATTGCTATATGTTGCATACATTGCTGTAAGAGCAGACTGAGCATCAGCATCCGTCTTATAGAAGTTACCTGTGCTGCTAGTTGCCTTCTGCTCAACATCCAGCTTATCTTCGCATGATGTAAGCATCATACCTGCAGAAAGCATAGCTGCGAAAAATAATATCTTTTTCATATTTCTGTTCAATTAATATTTTTGGATTAGAATGTAACACTTAAACCAAGAACCAACTTCTTCATAGTAGGATAAACACCCTTGTCAAGACCTGGGCAATTGTACTCCTGAGTTGTAGTTTCTGGATCTAGGCCAGGATACGAGGTGAATGTAAAGAAGTCGTCAAGAGATATGTACGCACGTACGTTCTCCATATATACTTTCTTCGTAATGTTCTTTGGCAATGTATAGCCAAGCTGAATCTGCTTAATTTTGAAGAATGAACCATTGTAAACCATTGCAGAAGAACGCCAGAACTGACCACTACCAGCTACACTCTTAAGTTCTGGAAGACTGCCAGATTTGAAGTCGTCATAAACACCCTTTGCAACATTATGGTATCTTGCACGATAGAGACCGTAGTAAACATCGTTGCCAGCCTGTCCAGCACCGAATACTGTGAGGTCGAATCCCTTATATTCAGCATTCAATGTAAGACCGAAAGTGACATCAGGAAGACCAGAACCGATATTGGTCATATCTTCTGCCTGTGGGTCGTTAGTTGTTGAACCGTCCTTTGCATAATAGAGAGCTGTGCCATCACTTGCACGGCCTGCATACTTGTAACCACGCATGTACCAAACTGGCTCACCTTCCTCGAAGTAGCAGCGTACAGCCTCTGGACTTGCGCCCTCAACAGTTGCACCAGCTATGCGCTCGATAGAAGGATCAAGATAAGTGGCCTTATTCTTCAGCGTAGCCAGGTTTCCGGATACACTATACTTGAAGTCACCGATATGGTCTTTCCAACTAACCTCGAACTCAAGACCGCTGTTCTGTATTTTACCAGCATTAATAGTCATTGTAGAGTAGCCTGACTCTGGCATTACAGGAGCAGGAACAAGCAGGTCCTTTGTGGTCTTCTTATACCAGTCGATACCAACAGAGAGTCGATCGTTCAGGAAACGAAGGTCAAGACCAAGGTCGATTTGCTCAGACTTCTCCCAAGTCAGGTCGGGATTGGCAATACCATTTGGCATTGAACCGTAGGCTACAACACTTGTTGGACCATAGTTGTAAATCTGACCATTCAGAGAGATACCAGCCTGATAAGAATAGTCTTTCAGCACGTTTACGTTACCATTGGTACCCCAAGATGCACGAATCTTACCAAATGACCAAATGCTAGGATCAATTGCATCCTTGAAGAACTTCTCGTTAGAGAATGTCCATCCGGCAGATGCAGAGAAGAATTTACCCCAACGTTTATCTTTAGAGAGCTTCTCAGAAGAGAAAGCGTCTGCACGGAAGTTAGCCTGCAAGCTATAACGGTTGTCATAGTTGTAAAGAACACGACCGAAGTAAGAGAGGGCACGTGTTGTATTAGGCATACCGCCGATATTCTTTGTGGTGTCATCATTACCATTTACACAATTAAGGTAAATATAGTTAGGCTCATATGCCTTGAGGATATCTGGACCTGAAGCATTGGCGCTGACCCCATTAGAGTCATACTGGCGGAACGACATACCGACCATGGCACCTACATTGTGCTTGCCAAAATCCTGATTATAGTTGATGAAGTTCTCCCACTGATACCAGGTAGAGTTACTGCTTGAACCTTCGATTCTGTAGTTATCACCCTTTGTCTGTGCGTTCAGGTAATATGGATACTCCCAGTTAGAGCTGTTGCTGAATGAGAGACGATAACCAAGACGAGAGGTGAATGTCACATACTTGATAGGAGTAACATTCAAGAAAATTGTACCGTTTACATTTACACCATCGTTCTTTCCCTCTGCACGATCACGCTGAGAGAATGGGTTACCTCCTGCAAGACGATCATTAAAATATGAGGTTGCATAATAACCGTTCTCGTCACCAAAGAGAGTATATCTAGAGTTACCTGCTTGGATTGCATCATAGTAATCACGATATGATCCGAGCATCTGGTTTGGAGAAGTCCAGTATAGTGGAGTCATAGGATCTATAAGGAGCAGCATTTCGAATGAAGAACCATAACCATTCTCAGAAATTCCACTAGTAGACCACTTCTCAATAGATGTATTAGTACCTACCTGCAACCAATCCTTAATCTTGTAGTCTGCATTAATCTGAGCAGTCAGGCGCTCATACGTATCCTTACTGCCCTTAACGATACCGTCCTGATTAACATAACTACCGCTCAGGAAGTAAGAACCACGATCGTTGGCACCCTGGAAAGTGATAGTATGCTGCTGAGCCCATGAGTTCTCAAAGAAAGCGTCCATCCAATCAGTATCGGTATTGGGATTCCAACCATACGTTTTTGTAGCATCAGCCATATCTTTCTTTACTACATCATGTCCAATCTGCATTCCCATCCAGTCCTGGAACTCTGCCGCATTAAGAAGCTTGCCAACGCGCCCGAGTGACTGATTAGTAAACTTAGCATCATATGTAATAGTACCTGTTCCCTTCTTACCTGTCTTTGTTGTAATAAGGATAACACCATTACCAGCCTCAGCACCGTAGATAGCTGCAGAAGCGGCGTCCTTCAGAACTTCCATAGACTCAATCATAGAAGGATCGAGGTACTGGATGCTTGAAACCTGCAGACCGTCGACGATCAACAGAGGTCCGATGTTGCTTGAGTTAGAAGAGTAACCACGTACACGGATATTAGCACCCTGTCCAGGTTTACCAGAACCATTCAAAACTTGTACACCAGCAGCTTTACCCTGAATGGCAGCTGCGGCATCAGTTGTAGAGCGGTTCTTGAGGTCTTCTGCCTTAACTGAAGCAACAGCACCAGTAAGGTCGCTCTTCTTCTGAATACCATAACCGATAACTACGACGTCATTCAGTGTCTGAGCATCCTCTTTAAGAGTAACGGAGATGGCGGTACGGCCATTCAGTTTTACCGTTTCAGTAACATAACCAATGTAAGAGATAACCAATGTTGCATCGCTCTTAGCCTGAATACTGAAGTTACCATCAAAATCTGTAATAACACCCGACTTGACACCTTGAATTGTCACACTAGCACCAATAATCGGATCGCCAGAAGCATCTTTGACTGTTCCCTTGACGAGACTCTGAGCCAGTGCTCCCATTGGGAACAAACAGAGCAAGAACAGTGCCATTAACGGCTTTTGCAGTGATTTGAAATTTAACATACTTTTTTAATTTAGTTAGATAATTGACAATAAATATAAATTCTGTTAGGTATATGGAATGTGATCACGAAGGAACACGTCTCATTATTTTTCAAATTCGTTGCAAAGATATTGCATTTTTAGTATCAATACTTTATTATAAGTAACGCAGAGTTTGCAAGAAATGTAACATTGCCAAAAATGTTACATACCGCAAACTCTGCGTTATATTTAACAAAAATTTCGTTTACCGCCTATCAGGCAGTTGAATCGGCTCAGGGATAATTGGCTGACCCATTTCAGATGCTTCTGCATCTTTTTCGTCAAGTTTAAAGAGCATGAAGTCAGTTTCTTTTTCCGTACATGGTTTCCAACCAAGTCCTTCACCTTCGCCATTCGGATCACTGAACTTTGCAAAATTAGTCCAGGCAGTGATCATCTTCTCAGAGAGATCCCAGTCGCCCTGAGTCCAAGGACGCCAGCAATGCTCCAGACTCTTGAAGACATACCACAGGTCGCTGGAATGGAAAGCTCCTTTCAGACGCTGAGTCACTTCAGGATGTGAGCCATCATCAGGCAGAGGACGTGCAAACTCATAAGCCCAGGCCTTTGCACCCTGACTCTCACGAACCTTACAGAACTCTGCTATTCCAGGAGCCATCGAACCCATATCGTTAAGAGTGTAACCAATCATATAAGGAACATCAGCAATTGAACCCTCGCGAGCAGCCTCATCAAAACTCTTCAGCGACACATAACCATCAATAATAGGACGTTCCATAACATACACATCGCTCTTGTTTACCATATTATAAATAGTAGCCACAGTATAGAGAATCTCAGTAGGAGCCTTACGAAGCATTTCAAGATTAGTAAGACCAGCCCAGTCCATCACCTTCTTTGTCTCTGCCTCAGCCTCTTTAAGTGTAGGATTGTAGGTAAAGAACTTAACCATAGGTGTAGCAGGTTTTACCGCCTCACCATCCTTAGGAGGTATATTCAAGCCACCGCCACTCATAATAATAGCCTTATGGAACAATCCACGTGCCAGAGGAGATTCACAGATGGTACGTACACTACCTGCTCCGGCACTCTGTCCGAAGATAGTAACATTATCAGGATCACCACCAAACTGAGCAATGTTCTCCTTAATCCATTTCAACGACTGTATCTGGTCGAGGATGCCATAGTTGCCAGATACTCCGTGAGGACTCTCTGCAGAAAGCTCGGCATAAGGCATGAAACCGAAGATACCCAAACGATAGTTGATTGTCACGAGTACGACATCCTTCTTTGCCCACTCCTTACCATCAAACTCAGGCTCCGTGCCCCAGCCTTCACGATAGCCTCCACCATGAATCCACAGAGCAACAGGAAGTTTCTTATCCACTTGACCAGGAGCCTTGGTGTAGACATTCAGATAGAGACAGTCCTCACTATATGGAGCCTCATCTCCATAGCCCCACTCTGTGGCATAGCCACCGGGATAGTGTACTGCCTGGTATCCAGGATGACCAAATTTTGAGCAGTCTCTCACACCTTCCCACTTCTCAACGGGTTGTGGTTCTTTCCAACGGAGATCACCAATAGGAGCAGCGGCATAAGGGATTCCCTTATAAGCAAAAACGCCTGGGGATTCTGCTACGACACCCTGAATCTGACCACCCTCAACAGTGAGGACTGGACACTCAGCACCCTCTTGATTAGAGGTGCAACCAATAAGCATTGCCGTTAACGGCAAGAGTAAGAATAGTTTTTTAATCATAGATAGAAATTAATTATGGTTGAATTACGCTATTTTTTTACAGAACTCTCCGAGAAATAGAATTCTCTTAAGGGCTTTGTTACAGTCTCACCCGTAAGGGTTATATCCTGTTGCAGCCTGATATCCTGTGATGAAGCACCGATTCCGATTGTAAATATGCCTGGCAGGATGTTCCAAAGGCGCTTACCTTTGTTGGAATAGAATCCAAACTGCTCTGTATAGAGTTTTACGTTAACAGTCTTTGTCTCGCCTGGTTGGAGGGATACACGTGCGAATCCATGAAGCTGGATTGGACGGATATTCTGTCCTTCATGCTTTGGAGAGATATAAACCTGTGCAATCTCATCAGCAGCCACCTTTCCAGTATTCTTTACCTCGAATGAGAGGTTTATAGCCTTTGCGTCAGTAGCAACCGCTTCATCAGCCTTCAGATTCCGATATTCGAATGATGTATAGCTCAGGCCATAGCCGAAAGGCCACTGAACACGAGGATCCTTAGAATCAGAATTGTTATAACACAAAGGCTCATACACCTCAGTATTAGGATAGCTTACAGAGAGTTTTGCCGATGGCGACACCTTACCATAAAGGATATCTGCGACAGCATTACCACCCTCCTCGCCCGGATACCACGCCTGGATAACAGCGGCACACTTCTCTGCGATACCAGAGATTACCTGGGCACGACCTCCAAAGACTACTAATATCACTGGTTTGCCAGTGCTAAGAAGCTCTTTTACATACTCTTCCTGTTTGCCTGGGAGTCGGAGTCCCTGACGATCACGGTTCTCTCCACAAAGCATCACATTCTCACCAACAGCAGCCACGATGACATCAGCATTCTTAGCGAGTCTGAGAGCCTCAACCTTATCTGCCTTCTCGCCGGAATTCACCTTACGATGCAGTATCTCGTACTCCCAGGCCCGTTCGTCGCCAAGCTCAGAGAACTTCGTCTCAATCTCTTCAGTCCAGTCGCATCCACGCTCATACATCAGATTTACACCAGCAGGAGTGCTTGCCTTCATACCTTCAAGCAGTGTGATGGTGTGCGGATAATCGAGATCACTCTCCACCTTTTTCCAGAAATAAGACATTGCAGGGAAAGAATAGTCGCCCAACATTGCCCACATGGTATTTGCATTAGGTCCTGTGAGAAGTATATTCTTAGCGTTCTTAAGAGGCAGGATGCCATTATTCTCAAGGAGCACTACCGACTGTGTGGCGATATCATAAGCCGTCTTGCGCTCATCAGGGGTGTCGAGCTTTATCTCCTCAGAGCTATACAGATATGGATTCTTATCAAAGAGACCAGCACGGAACTTATAACGAAGCACATTCTTAACAGCCCTTTCCAGAGTCTCAGGCTTTACAAGTCCTTCATCGATGGCCTGCTGAAGATACTGATAGTTGGCTCCGAATGGGAAGTCAACATCATTACCACCATTAATAGCCGCAGCAGCCTTATGCAAAGCATCCTCTATATTTGGAATCTGGTCGATGGCAGTATAGTCACTTACTATCATTCCGTCAAATCCCACATAACCACGAAGGATATCCTCAAGGATCTCACTGTTGCACACACATTTTGTGCCGTGTACCTCATGATATCCCGGCATAACAGCCTTGCTGCCAGCAAGACGAATCATTGCCTCATGAGGCAGGAGTATCTCCTCCATCATCTCCTTCTCATCGGCATCACCACCTCCGCCATAGCCAAGATAGTGCTTCGAACAAGCACCAACACCCTTCTTCAAATCACCTTGCTGTAGGCCATTCACAAAAGCGACACCCATTACTGCCGACAGATAGCCATCCTCACCATACGACTCCTCAAGACGATTGAAACTTGGGATACGGCATACATCAACCATCGGAGAAAGCGACAACACACCACCCATCTTACGCATGGCAGTGGAAGTCTGTAGGGTTTTCAGCTCAGCCAACTCAGGATTAAACGAACAAGCCTGTCCAATCTGTTGGGGATAGATGGTAGAGCCCTTGGTGTTGACACCAGAGAGCACCTCCTCATGACAGAGGGCAGGAATGCCGTTAGGAGTATTATTCATCAGCCAGTCTTGTACTGCCTTCACACGATCTCTCAACTCGTTAGGATCACGGGGTTTCTGCATGGCAAACTGTGAGAAATGTCCGATACCATTAGGAATCAGTTCACGACACTTTGAAGTATCCAACTGTCCCTCCTCATTGAAGAGGTCATCCATATACATGCTCCTCAACTGTGCGATGCGCTCTTCCTGCGACATCTTACCATACAGCTCATCTATCTGTTGCTCCATATCAGGAGCAGAGCAACCAGCCATAATCATCGTTGTACACATCAGAATAAATATTGAAATCTTCATAATTACGCCCTATTTTTATTTTTTAAATTGCCACCAGTCAAGACGAACATCACCTGTGGTATTGCCGAAACACAGATAGAGGTCATGTACGCCAGCTATCTTCTTCACCTTAGTGCTGAAAACACGATAATCTTCCGATGATCCTGTAGGAGTGATGTTTACCTTTCCCATTACAGGGCCCTTCTGACTATCGAGACGCAAAGTAACAGTAATCTTTCCCTTTGCCGATGCAATGATATTAAAGTTCTTTGCACCATTACCAAAGTCTACGCCTCGCAGACGTATCAGTTCTCCATCATCGATATCGAAGACATACATATTCTTTTTTCCTGTCGACTCCGGCATGTCGGCCACGACACCAGTATTCTCTATACCCATCTTTGCCGACTTAAGGCCAAAGCCCCATGCCATCGTCTCTGCCTCTACACGCTGATACGGATTAAGCCACGAAAGCTGTTTCAGAGGTTTCTGATCCAGCCAGTAAGGCACTTCCTGTATCGTTCCGTCAGGATTATATGTTATCTCAACAGCTGATACACTGCGACGTTCGTGGTGTACGAATGTTTCTATATGCATCAGGTCATAGTTCTGTCCGAAGATATAAGAATGGCCCTTGTAATCTATGATGCCAGGATGGTTGCCCCTGTCACGCTGTGTGGGACGCATGATATATCCCTTGCTCTCCCAAGGGCCTGTGGGAGAATCACTCATGGCATACCCCAGAGCCTCAGGACAACAGGTAGTGGCATAGCCAAGATAATAGTGTCCGTTACGCTTATAGAACCAAGGACCTTCCTGGTAATTCTCTATATGTGGGAGTTTCACAACACTGTCCTTCAGCGATATCATATCGTCATTCAGGCGGGCATAGAAGGTGTGTGGATTACCCCAATACATATATGCCTGTCCGTCATCATCGGTATAAACAGAAGGATCAATGTCATACCAGTTGCTCTGATCCCATACCAGCGGTTTTCCTATAGGGTCCTTGAAAGGTCCATAGGGAGAATCCGCCTTCAGCACAGCGATGCCATGTCCATGAAGTGGTGCATAGAGATAGTATTTCCCGTCACGCTCAACAGTCTGTATAGCCCAGGCTCCATTCTCCCTGCTCCGCCAGGGGATATCCTTCAGCGATGCCACAGCACCGTGCTCCGTCCAGTTAACCATGTCGGTGGTTGACCACAGGAGCCAGTCGTACATAAAGAATCCTGCAGAGCTCTTCTCATTCTCATCGGGAATATCTTCTGGCGATGCATCATGCGAAGTAAAAAGAAACAGAGTATCACCCACGACAATCGGTGACGGGTCAGCAGTATATTTCGTCTGGAAAAGAGGGAGGTTGATCTCTGCCTCTCCACTGACTGCCGCCTGCAGCAAAAGTGAATCCTGACGCAAACGTTCTGCTATTGACTCACCATTTTCCGCCTGTGCAGAAATAGTAAGAATGGAACCACTGAGGATTATGGTTGAAGCCAGGTATTTTTTTAATCTTTTCATTTTGGGGAGTTTAAAATTATTACGGGTGCAAAGTTACGGAAAAACCACGACTTGGGTTTTATTATATGTATCACAAACTATATGTGGTGTATCATAATTGTATAACTACACTTAATTAGTTTGGAGTATATCATATTTATGGTTAACTTTGCATCATCTAATTTCTAACTGACGATGAAGAGAAAGCTATTATTGTTATTACTGGGAATGCCGATGATGATGTCGGCACAGAACCCGATTATCAGGGATCAGTTCAGCGCTGACCCTACCGCACGCGTATTTAATAATAAGGTGTACGTCTACCCGTCGCATGACATTGTGCCCCCTGAGGGACAGCGTCAGGACTGGGTATTCGATGTGGGCACCCGACTGTGTTGAGAGAAACGGGAAGTACTATTTCTATTTCCCCTCTGCTCCTAAAGGAGGAATGGGATTTGGCGTAGGAGTAGCCATCGCCGACAGTCCTGAAGGACCTTTCGTTTGTGAGTCAGAGCCTATAAAAGGCATCAACGGTATCGATCCATGCGTTCTTCTGGCTTCCGACGGTAATGCATATATCTTCTGGGGTAATGGTCGTTGCGCAAAGCTCAAGGACAATATGAAGGAATTAGCCGATGACACCCCAAAGGAAAAGGTAAAATGGGGTGAGCGCGAGTTTGAGATGTATGGTGTAAATTGTCTCAAGGGACTTCCGAATCGTCAGGCTGAAGGGCCGTTCGCTTTCGAGTACAACGGCAACTATTACCTTACTTATCCTTATGTAAGGGAAAATATGCCATGAGCAAGAATCCTATGGGACCATACGAATACAAGGGTATTATCATGGCTGAGCATGAGAATGGGTGTTGGACGAATCATCACAGTATCATCAATTACAAAGGACAGTGGTACCTGTTCTATCATCACAACGACTTCTCACCACGCGATGACAAGCGTCGTTCTGTATGCATAGAGAAGTTATACTTCAATGCCGATGGTACTATCAAAGAAGTGAAACCAACAATGCGAGGCGTAGGTATCAACAAAGCTACAGAAAAGATCGAGATTGACCGTTTCAGTGCATCCAGCAGCGATGTCACCACACAACTCATCGATACCATCAATACCTTCCGAAGCTTTGAGGCCACACTCCCAGTTAAGGGCAGTTGGATGAGATATAATGATATCGATTTCAGTTGTATTACCGACGGATATGTGATTGTTAAAGCGAAAGCATCTGAAAACACAAAGTTCTTTATCCGCGAGAAAGCTGCTAACGGAAAGATTATCGCCAAGGTTGATCTGACAGTTAAGCCAGAGGCGCCTGCAGGCATGCCGGCAATGTTCCGTCGTGACTTCAGTAACCAGTGGCTCTCTCTGACTGCTCCTCTGGATTATACTCCAAAAGGTGTTACAGATCTGGTTATCACCGTTGAAGGCGATGCTGGCATCAGCGTAGACAATGTTCAGTTCAAGAATCGTCCGAAGTACTTCTCGCCTGCGACAGCACAGTCTGCACAGCCTGACGAAGCTGGTTTCATCCGTCGATGGCTGCTGCTTGAACCCATAAAGTACGACATCCGTTCAAACATTATCTTCACTAACACCTGGTTGGAAGAGAATCTCGCAAAGACATACTTCAAGGATCAGATGACCATCCTGCCTAAGGATGGACAGAAGGTCAAAGCTGGCAAACAGACACTTGCCTGGCATGCTATAGACAGCGAGAACTACAACATAAAACTCTTCCGTTTCGCAGAGAAATGGGGCCAGCAGACCTACGGATCACTGTTCTGGATCGTGACCTACATAGATTGTCCTGAAGAGATTTCTGACGTACGACTTGCAGCTGGATCAAACGGAGCCTCAAAATGGTGGATCAATGGTGAAGAGGTGTTGTTGCTCGAAGGCGACAGGCGTATGGTAGAGGACGATGGTATGTCTCCACGTCTCACTCTGAAGAAAGGTCGCAATATCCTGCGCTGTGCTGTCATCAACGGCCCCGGTTTGAGCGACCTCTGTGCCCGTTTCATCGATGAGAAAGGCAACCCTGTGAAAAGCTATACAATAAGCACTAACAAATAAGCATTGAAGATTATGAAAGCAAGATATTTTTTATTTTTTATTTTATATTTTTTATTTAGCCCCATAAGGGCGCAAATCGGCGCACCATATATCCACGACCCCTCGACAATTGCTGAGTGCGATGGCAAATACTATACCTTTGGAACAGGTGGCGGAGGTCTTATCTCTGAAGACGGCTGGACTTGGAACAGTGGTGCAGAGCGTCCTGGTGGCGGAGCTGCTCCTGACGTTATGAAGATAGGCGACCGTTACCTTTGTATCTATGGTGCTACAGGCGGTGGACTCGGTGGTGGTCATGCAGGACGTATACTCACCATGTGGAACAAGACCCTCGACCCCAAGTCGCCTGATTTCAAATGGAGTGAGGCTGTAGAGGTATGCGCCTCTGACGGTATGGAAGATCAGGATGCCATCGACCCGGGACTGCTCTTAGATCCCACAACTGGTCGTCTGTGGGCAAGCTACGGTACTTATTTCGGCACCATCCGTCTTATAGAGCTCGATCCAAAGACAGGATTCCGTGTAAAGGGTAACAAAGAGAAGGATATCGCAATCGACTGTGAGGCTACAGACCTTCTGTATCGCGATGGCTGGTATTATCTGCTGGGCACACACGGTACCTGCTGCGATGGTGTCAACTCTACATATAATATTGTAGTAGGTCGTTCTCGCAGTGTAGAGGGACCATATATAGACAATGTTGGCCGTGATATGTTTCACGGAGGTGGAAAGATGGTTATTGCCGCTGGTGACCGCAAGACCGGTCCTGGACATTTCGGACGAACCGTCATCGAGGATGGCGTAGAGGTGATGTCTTGTCACTTCGAGGCCGATTTCGATCTTAGCGGACGTTCTACTCTTGGCATCCGACCTCTGTTGTGGAAAAACGGCTGGCCTGTAGCTGGCGAATTGTTCAAAGGTGGTGATTTCTGGATAGAGTCAGAGCGACGAGGATACTCTCTTGAGCTGAGTGTAGACTTTGTTCGTATGCAACAGGAACGTCAGGGTTGGTTTAACCGCGAGCAGATGAAGCAGCCTGTAAAACCCATCCCTAACCAGAAACTGGAAGAGGTTATCGGCACATGGCCGGAGGGAGAGATTGCTGTTCGTTGCAGCGACTATATGTTCCGTCCTTGGCAGCACTGGACCATCATTCCTCGTCCTGAGGCTGGCGGACGTCTTACAGGTCCTCTCTATGAGATAAAGATTGAAGGCACCAACCGTGCCCTTACAGCTACAGCAAATCTCGAACTTACCACAAAGGAATTTCAGGGTGAGGATTCTCAGCTTTGGTGGATAGAGCAGCTTACAGACGGTACTTACCGTATCATGCCCTTCGCTATTCCTGGTCAAAAGGAGTTTAATACAAAATACTGTATCTATTCTGCAGGCGACTCCACTCCTACCCTCGCAGAGTTTGATTTCAACTCCGACAACTCCAAGTGGAACTTCAAGAAACACTAAACAAATAAATCCCTGTCGCCTGGCAGGGATTTATTTTGATGCTACAGGCACAACTGGTAGCGGTAATTTCACATTTATGTTCATTTCTTTGGCTAATTAAAATAAAATGTTTATATTTGCACCAATGAATAGCTAAAATTATATAGACAATGAGAAAACTAATGATTGTGGCTGCCCTCTGCCTGGTGGGTATGGCAGCACAGGCTCAGCAGAACCTGAGTTGGGGACAGGGACCACAGGTTGCCTCTCCAGATGTACATGCAGACAATTCTGTTACCTTCAACCTTATTGCTCCTGAGGCACAGAAAGTACAGATTACCGGCGACTTTCTTCCCACAAAGAAGGTGGAGTTCAATGGCAATACCTACGATGCTCCAGGAGTAGCTGACCTCGTAAAGAACGACAAGGGCATCTGGAGCTTTACCACCGGATCTCTGAAACCAGAGCTCTACACTTATAATATGATTGTAGACGGTGTAAAGATCATCGACCCGCTGAATGTCTACAATATCCGCGACATCAACAATCTCTTCAGCGTACTCCTCATTGGCGGTGATGCACGCGCAGACCTCTACAAGGTCAACAAGGTAGCCCATGGCACAGTAAGCAAGGTTTGGTATGAGAGTCCTACAGCAGGTCTCACGCGCCGTCTCACAGTCTACACTCCTGCAGGTTACGAGACAAGTGATAAGGACTATCCAGTGCTCTACCTGTTGCATGGTATCGGTGGTGACGAGAATGCCTGGAGCGAACTCGGACGAGCTGCACAGATTCTCGACAACCTCATTGCCCAGGGCAAGGCAGAGCCAATGCTCGTAGTGATGACAAATGGCAACATCTCTCAGGAGGCTTGTCCGGGTGAGACTTCAGAGGGTTTCAAAGTACCCACAATGATGCTGCCAAAGACTATGGAGGGTAGCTTTGAGACAGCTTTCCCCGATGTGATAAAGTTCATCGAGAAAACCTATCGAGTAAAGAAAGATAAGACTCACCGTGCTATTGCAGGCCTGTCGATGGGTGGTTTCCACAGCCTCTTCATCAGCATTAACAATCCTGACCTCTTCGGCTATGTAGGGCTGTTCTCTGCTGCAGTAGACCAACAACAGCGTGGCTCATCTGATGGGCATCCTGAGATTTATGCTGATCGAAATGCTAAGATTGACAATCTGTTCAGCAAGAAGCCCAATTTATTCTGGATAGGCATAGGCAAGACCGACTTCCTCATCAAGAACAACAACGACCTGCGTGCTTATCTCGATTCAAAGCACTATAAGTACACCTATCTTGAGACTGACGGCGGACATATCTGGCGCAACTGGCGCATCTATCTCTCAGAATTCACCCCATTATTGTTCAAATAGTCCCATAGGGTGGGACTATAAGAGAGCCGTAAGCAAACCATTAAGGAGGTTACGGCTCATCCTTGATGAGATTACAGCTCGTGCCCGACGAGATTACTTCTCAACACTATGCTCTTATTGACAAAAAAGAGCCATTCCCTAACATTTAAAAGGCAAGTATTTAGAAATAAGATTGTTAGACGTGTTAGGGTAAGGCAGAAACCCTAACATATCCCTAACATAACCCTAACATCATCTCTCACCTATTCAGTACGCAGACCTTTACTGTATTTTGAAATTATTGAACAATATTCACACGCCGTCAAGACCCCGTTTTTATTCCCAGCGAGGGAAAATTTGCGACATAGGCAAGCAACAAGTTTTTCATAGGCTATTAGCAAAAGCCAGATAGTAACCTTATTTTGAAAAACAACGACAGAATTAAAAATGTTAGGGTTGGGTGAGGGATATGTTAGGGTTCTGTTAGGGTATACAATTCGCGAAAGTATGATAAACACAGGGCTTCCGCGAGATTCGTGTTAGGGTTAGAGCATTTTAAAAAAAAACTCTCAGCGATGTCAGCATAGCAGTACAATTGTGTGCTTCGGGTCTTGATAACATCGGTATGGAAATGGCGTTCATACTGAATCTGGCATAAAGACAGCCATGAGGCAGAGAACGAACGATTATATGCTGTGGCAAGAAGGCGCACCTTTTGTTTCCTAGACACTTTTGCCAGTTGTGGAAGACGCAGCTCTTGAAGACGGATGAAGATGGCAAGGTATCGGCACTGTCCCTCCTCTGTACCTAGACGTAATACACGACTGCGACGAGCTTCAGCGTTGTCTGCAATATTAAACGAAAACCCATATTCTTGTGCAAGAGGCGAAGAGTTCCAGGTCCGTTCCACTTTTTCTGCAAACGAAGGTTTCATTTGGAACCTTCCGACAGAGAAATCAGCACCATCCCTGCCTTTTTTGACATATAGCCCATTGACTGCCACTTTCTCTATCTCATCCTTCCAGAAAGAATAACGTATAAGCTCAGGAAACACGACAGCTTCAGCCAAACGTGCATCGACCCCAAATACATCGAATTCCTTTTTCCATGCCTCGTGATGCTCAATGACATATCGTTCTGCATCTGTCCAGTCACTACCAAAAACCTTAGGGTAATTGACAGAAAAAGCTGTGGCGTTGCCCATCACGAGCAATAGCCACAGCATATAAATGTATTTTACGTTTGGCATTATAGCTTATAAGTGCACTTCACGATATTTCTATCACTCAGGATAATCCACTCCAACAAATTGCTTTTGGCTGTGAAGGCGATAGGAGCAAATGAAGTCATACCGTTGACAATCAGCTCACCTGTTTTACTGTATTCTACCATACGCTGACCACTACGGCTCTTGTAGGTTCCGTAAGGTGGTTTTTGTCGTGTTTTGTCAGTATTCTTCTGACGCAAGTCGGCCTGTTTGTTTATGCTCTTCAGTTCGTATTCACTGATCTTTCGGAACTTGCCATTTTCTACTACTCCATACTCTCTCTCATCGCCTAAAGCTTTTTCGGCAAGCAGCGGCCAGTTGGCGCCAGCCTTGAAACCATCTACAGCCCCAATGAATCCACGACACTCCCACAAGCCAAAGCTCCAGTCCTGAGGCAATGAGTAAATGGTCTCCATGCATACAGGCTGAGCTTCCAGTTCCGGAAGTTCCTTATAAGCCTCGTCAAGCAGATTGCCAACCATGATGACAGCATTCAAGTCCATACGTCCAACAGCACACTCAGGCAGATCACCACTGTCGATAACCTCCTGAGAAAGACGAGCATACTCGGAAGCGAACTTCTTTACTTCGGCAATTTGGCGCCGTAACGATTCACGATATTCTTTGGCTGCCTCCAGACGATATTCATAGAGCAACTCATCGGCCTCTGCATAGAGCTTGTCAATCTGTGAGGCATCGTCAATATCGCATATTTGCGCATACAGTTTCTGAAGTTTGGTGTTATATTTTCTGGCAATGCCTTCATAACTATGGTTCTCCTCACGTTCTATCGTTTTCGAATAGTCCATTGCGAGCATCCCCAACTTAGCCGTATAATCGTTGAGAGCGGCATTCATCAGATTGGCTTTCTTAGCGAAGCTGCCTGCGTTCTGACCTATCTTCATCATCCTCTGCATAAAGTCAGGATGAGCCTTGATGTATGCCTCCTGCTCCTTCTCGCTCATCTGCTCGAAGCGTTTCATCTCAGCCATGTCGGCACCGTCAGTACCCATTATCTTCGACAGCATCTTCTGACGGATAGGCTCCTTCTTGGCTTCGCTGGCATTCTCGTCGTTAAGGATGGCAAACTCTTCTTTCGTCAGACCGAACATATCCTGTATCTTGTTCTCCCATTTCTGTCGCTGGGCTTCCATCTCTGCGTCGGAGCACTCGTCAGTACCTTTCTGCAACTGCTCGGCACGCAGGGTGACAGCGGCTATCTTCTGTGTATAGGCATCACGCTCCTCCATCGAGCTGCGTGCCATCTTCTCTGCTGATGGCAGAGCAGGCAGCTCCTTCATCAGGGCAGCTGCTGTGGATGCCGTACTTGGAGTGATGGTGCCGTCCCACGTGATGGTTGATGTCTTGCGCTTGGGCACGATGTCGCTGCCCTGTGCCACAGTAAGGTTTGAGGGATCGGCAGGTTCGTCGCTGTCGGCATCCTGCTGCTCTTCACTATCTTCATTATCTGTACCTTTGATGCTGCTGACAGCGGCCTGGGCCTTCTGCTTCAGCTTCTTCAGGAATCCCTGTGCATTGGCATCTGTAGCATCGGACATTAAAACTACAGCTAACAAGAATAAAACTTTCTTCATCTCTTTATGAATAAGTTACTGACTTTATTATTTCTTAATAAACTCTACTCGGCGATTCTTGGCGCGACCATTCTCGGTCTTATTGTCAGCAATAGGTTCGTGAGAGCCCTTACCTACGGCACGCATATTAAACGGATCGCAGCCCAGACTTTCGAGAGCCTTCACGACAGCCTCAGCACGTTGTTGAGAGAGAGGATCATTGATCTTGTCAGAACCCTGATTGTCAGTATGACCCTGCACCTCAAAGCGAGCCGTCGGATTCTTCTTCATATAGTCGGCAACTTTCTGAATCTCAGCCATAGACTCCGGCAGCAGATCAGCCTTGCCTGTCTTGAAAAGGATATTGTTAGTCACGAACTTACCCGTCTCGGCAATAGCCTTCTCAACGGCAGACATGTCTGTAGTATTTCTCTCATAAAGATCCTTAGCACCTTTGGCAATGACCACATGGCCTACGCCGCGATAGGGATATTCGCCGTAGTGAATGTAGTATTCAAAACGACTGGGAGCCTTCACATTCGGAAGATTAATGACACGGTTGCCGTTGATATAGTACTTAAAAGCACGCTTATTAAACGAAATGGCAAAGTGATTCCACTGGCCTAGCTTGACATATTTCTGGATATGATCCCACTCAATCTGACCAGCTACCTCATCGCCAGAACCTCCGCCCTTCTTAAGACGATAGTTACCGTAGCTATCAGGAGAACCCGGGCGAAACATCAAATAAATATAGCCGACTTCATCCTTCCCAGAATAGAAAGTAATCTGCTGCGCTGCCTGGTCAATATCGCCCGGCTTGCAATAGAAGACATCCCACTCAAGGGTGAAGACATCAGGCAGATAAGACTGCATGTTTTCCATCAATGGTGAGAAAACGCTGGACGGAGCATTGCTATGCGCATACTTCTTGCCATTGACAGAGGCGACCTCGATACTACCGTCGCTGATATCCCACTTCGAAGGGAACTCACCCAGCTGCTCGTTGGCAAAATCATCCTCGAAGAGAATCACGCTACCACGAACGAAGTCGCTCTTCTGATTCTGAGCCACAGCATCGGGCGTATCGTCCTCGGCGTCAGCATCGTCGTTCTTCGACTTCTTGCTCTTCTTGCTGGACTTTGACTTCTTTCCGTCGAGCACGTCGTCCATCGCCTTGTCGGTCTCCTTGTCGACCTTACGTTCCACCTTACGTTCTACGGCGTTCTCAGCAGCATTGATAGCACGCTCTTTCAGTCTCTTCAAGAATCCCTGTGCATCAGCATTCACTGCAAAAGCGAACATCACCATCAGAATTAATAATAGTCTTTTCATATTTATTGGTTTTTGATTAATTAAACACATATATCCGCAAAGATAGTCGTTTTTCCCTATGATACAGCCACCCAAAAGGGTGGATTTTGCATAAGAGTATAGATTTTCCACCCATTTGGGTGGTGAAAATGGAAAAAAAAAGGTAAATTTGTAGGCAGAATGAGAACAATTATCTTTTTTGCGTGTCTGGTTGCCTGTATGACAGCTCATGGCTATATCGATCACCGCAATGCCAAAGTGGACTCGGCTGAACAAGTATTGCTAAGCAACAAGCACCTCAGCGACAAGGAGCGCTTGAGCTGTTACAGCATCCTGATACGCGGCTATATAGGCAAGGACGGCGAGAAGCACGAACGCTACTGCCGCGAGATGCTCGCCCTGACTTACAAGATGGATGCCAAAAACGTGCGTGAGAGTGCCCTCTACAATCTAGGGCTGCAGAGTTACGGACAAGAGAAATACCAAGAGGCAGAACGCTACTTCCTCTGGGCGCTCGCCGTCACCGACTCGATGAAAAACGACAAGCGCTACACCGAGAGCGACATCGATGATAACCTTTCGCAGCTCTACGGTGCCATCGGCAATCTCTACAACATCCAGGACAAGGCGCTGCTGGCCATCGAGTACTACCAGAAGGCACTACCCATCTTCGAGAAGCACGGCTGGCTGGAGTCGCAGACCATCCTGCATCACAACGTGGCTGAACTGTGGCTCTCGATGGGCAACAACAAGAAGGCTGAGGCAGAGTATCTGAAAGCCATCAAGACAGGCGAAGCATCAGGCGACTCACTGATGGCTGCACTGCCCAGAAAAGGTCTGGTGAAGATATACATCGAAGAAGGTGACTATGAAAAGGCCCGTCAGACCATCCTCCCTGCCTACGACTACTATCACTCACATCGCAAAGAGGAAACGAGCGACTACCCTGAAGTGCTTGCCTCAATGACAAAGCTCCACCTGATGGACGTCCACACTGACTTGGCTAAGGCAAAGGCATACGCGACGGAAGCCCTCTCGCTGGTGAACGGCGAGATGATGATGGAGACCCAGTGCGACATCTATGCAGCCGCCACTATGGTAGCGATAGAAGAGCACCGATGGCAGCAGGCCCTCGAATATGCCCTGAAGTCAATACACGAAAACGACGACGAGGCAACCTACGGTGATATCGGCTGCTACGAGCTCCTGGCACAGATATACATGCAGCTGGGCAACAAAGAGCAGGCATCCATATTTATAAAAAAGGTACGCACGCTACAGGAGAGGCTCTCCACGAGGAACTACCAGAGCGGACTCTCGCAGATGGAGGTGCTCTACGAGACAGCCCAGAAGGAGGCGCAGATTGTAACACTAGACAAGCAACGCTCACTCTACCTATGGCTCCTAGCTGCCGCCATCATCGCCATCACTGCCCTTGTGGCTGGATTCGTACTAATGGTGGTGATGCACAAACGAAAGAGAGCACTGTTGGCTGCTAAGGTGGCACTGGAGGCAGAGACTAAGGAGCGAAGAATACTGGCACGTGACCTGCACGACGGACTCGGAGGGATGCTGTCGCTGCTACGGATGAAGCTAGTGAATCAAGGAGACGGTTCTCCCCGTGATCTGCTCGACGATATAATTATCGAACTGCGCCGCACGGCCCATCACCTGATGCCCGAGGAACTGCTGAAGAACGGACTGGCTTCTGCTCTTAACGACTTCGCTGTATCCGTGCCTGGGGCGATATTCCAAGCCGTTGGAGACATCCATCTCGAAAAAGACGTTGAACTTGTGCTCTATCGCTGTGCCTACGAACTGGTAAACAATGCCCTAAAGCATGCCCAGGCCAGCAGCATCAGTATTCAGCTGATGCAGGACGAACACGAAGTGACACTCACCGTCAGCGACAACGGAAGGGGGATACAGAGGGGAACCGTTTCGGGCGAGGGCATGGGTCTGCAGAATATCCGTGAGCGCATCGAGTCATACAATGGCAGGATCGACATCGTGTCAGCCGAGAGCAAGGGAACAGACATAAACATCATATTACCACTATGAAGAATTATCTGATAGACGTGTATATCGTTGACGACCACCAGATGGTTTGCGAGGGACTCACGGAACTAATCAACAACAGCGGCAAGGCCCACGTCAGCCGTAGCTTCAACACTCTGGAAGCCTGCAAGCAAGCCCTACAAGACCGGCGTCCCGACGTGCTCCTGCTCGACCTTTCGATGCCAGATGGAGACGGGGTAGCCTTCTGCCGGCTGGTTGTCAGCGAATATCCGATAGTCCGCGTCGTCGCTGTCACCATTCACGATGAGTACTCCATGATTCAACGCATGATGGAGTGCGGTGCCCACGGCTACGTGCTGAAGAGCTCTCCCGTAGAAGAGTTGATTGAGGCTATCGTCAGCGTATGGCAGAAACAGCAGTATGTGTCGCCGCATGTGGAAGCCATTCTCCAGAAAGGCAAAATAAACAGCGTGGTGCTGACGGATGTGGAGAAGAACATCCTGCGCCTCATCTGCGATGGAATGACTAATCCTGAGATCGCCGCCCAACTGCACCTGAGCACAGAGACGGTGAACTGGTACCGTAAGCGTCTGCTGGCGAAATTCAACGTGAAGAACACCGTCGGCCTCGTAAGACTGGCATTAGAAAAGAAATTGGTGTAAAATCTTGAAAGAAATCGGCTTGGTTTATTTACATTTCCTTATCCATTATGAATGGATTGCGCTTGAGATTCTCGATCATCTCGTCGATCTTTCTCAACTCACGAGGAATACGGATGTTCTGCGGGCAGTGAGGCTCGCACTGGCCACACTGGATGCAGTGGTCCGGCTGGCGATCACGAGGCACCACTCGATCCAGAGAGATAAGATATTGACGGCGATGCTCGCGATACTCACTATCGCCCACACCCATCGGCAACGATCCCTCGTTCTTACATTTATTATAATGTACGAAGATGGCAGGGATATCGACACCGTAAGGACAAGGCATGCAATACTTACAATCGTTGCATGGGATATTCTCAAGCCCGACAATCTTCTGTGCCACCACATCATCAAGATATCGCATCTCCTTGTCAGATAGCGGAACGAGAGGACAATAACTGAGTAGATTATCCTTAAGATGTTCCATATACGTCATTCCAGATAGTACTGTAAGCACACCCTCTGGAGTACCAGCATAACGGAAAGCCCATGAGGCAACGCTACGCTCTGGGTCATGGCTCTTAAGCTCGGCGGCAAGATACTGAGGCAGATTTGCCAAGCGACCACCCAACAGAGGCTCCATGATAACAGCGGGTATACCCTTCTTCGCAAGTTCTGCATAAAGATAGCTGGCATCGACATTACGCTTGCTTATCTCGTCGGCATAGTCCCAGTCAAGATAGTTGAGCTCTATCTGCACGAAGTCCCAGTGATACTTATCATGCATGGCGAGCACCTCATCGAAGACACTCTTCTGTCCGTGGAACGAGAATCCAAGATTACGGATACGTCCTGCCTCGCGCTCTTTAAGAAGGAAATCCATGATGCCATTGTCGACATATCGTCCATGAAACTCATCCATGCCTCCACCAATGGCATGCAACAGATAATAGTCGATATAATCTACCTGGAGTTCCTTCATCGAGTTATGGTACATCTCCAAGGCTTTCTCCCGTTTCCAGTAATCTCGGTTAAAGTTTGAGAGTTTCGTAGCCACGAAATACTCCTCGCGCTTATGACGGCTCAAGGCGATACCAGTACAACCCTCCGACTTTCCCTGACAATAGACAGGCGACGTATCGAAATAGTTCAGGCCATGTTCGATAGCATAATCCACCTGTTTGTTGATCATCTCCTGATCAAACTCATCGCCATTATCCACCTTCGACGGCAGGCGCATCATGCCATATCCCAACAGCGACACTTTCTCCTTAGTCTTGGGATTCACACGATATGTCATCTTGCCCTTTGGCGGCTCTACCTGATTCTTGTATTCCTCAGCGGCTTTGTTCTCCGCCTTGTTGGCTTCCTTACACCCCACCAGCGAAATGGCAGCACCTACACTCCCCGCTCCCAGCATCTTCAGGAACCCACGTCTCGATATATTCTTATCTTTCTTTGTAATCATAAAGCTCAAAGTTCAATGTTCAATGTTCAAAGTTTCTTATGTACCTCGTGCCCCTCAACATATATCGCCGAGAACGGCCGCGACGGACATACATACTCACAGGCACCACATCCGATGCAGGCTGCCTCGTTGATGGCAGGAATCATTGGTGACTCCTCATCATTCTCATCCATAGGCACCATCTCGATAGCACCAGAAGGACAGTGACGGGCACAGTTGCCGCACTCCACCTGATCGGTAAGAACAACACAATTCTTCTTAATCCATACAGCATGACCTATCTGGATAGAAGACTTCTCAGGCTTATCCACATGATGGAAAGCACCAGCAGGGCACACCTCAGAACAACGAGTACACTCCGGACGACAGTAGCCTCGCTCATACGACATCTCAGGCAACATCAGGTGCATAAGATCGGAAGAAGGTCGAAGGACATCGTTGGGACATTCAGAGACACAAAGCTGACAGCCCGTACAATGCTGGGCGAAGTGATCGAAAGAGAGAGAGCCCGGAGGCGTGAGCGGAGTCTGACGGTTTGGAGCAACCTTATCCTCAAGCTCGGCAAGACCACCATCCATAAGCTTTTCCTTTTTCTGAGCCATCGCGCCACCAGCAAGCAGGGCAGATGCCAAGAGGAAAGAGCGCTTGGATGTATCGATAGAATCGCCAGAAACGCCAGATTTATTTGGATCGCTAGATATCCTAGAATTGCTAGATTCCCTAGGATTTCCTAGAGATCCTACATATTTCAGGGCTCCGAATTTACAGCTGTCGATGCAATTGCCGCATACTACGCAGCGAGAGTAATCGACAGTATGCGTCTTGTAATCTATGCATGCCGCCTTGCAGTTATTAGAACAAAGGGAGCAGTTCTTACATTTCTTCTCGTCGAAGCGGATCTTCAGGAAAGAGAATCGCGCTAAGAATGAGAGTATTGTACCCACAGGACAGATGGTGTTACAGTATGTTCGTCCTCCGCGCCAGGCGAGGATAAAAAGCACCACCAGTGTGGCTGATGCGATGATAAGCACAGGCAGTGACTTCATCCATACATCGACGGTATAGAAGGCATAGCTGTCAGCACGTTCGGCGATCGTTCCCAGAACATTATTACCCATCATCCATATCGGCTGGAGAATCATCGTGGCAATACGTCCGAAGGCGCTATAAGGCGCCAAGAGTTGGAAGAGAGAGCCTATTCCCACAACCCCAGCGATGATAAACACCAGGAGCATAGGATAACGCAGCCAGCGCACCTCACCGGAGTAGCTATACTTATTCTTCTTTTTGCGCAGACGTGCCAGCAGGTCCTGAAGAATACCAAGAGGACATATCACAGAACAGTAGATACGTCCGAAGATAAGTGTCAGTGCGACAAGCACGACGATAACCACCACATTGAGAGCCATCACGGCAGGCAGGAACTGGATCTTCGCAAGCCAGCCAAGCCAATGATGCAACGTTCCTGTGAAGTCCAGAAACAGCAGGGTGATCAAAACGAACACCACAGCCGCAACAATTGTCCTGATTTTACGTAACATAAGTCAGTATTTGTTTAGTTATTACCTTTTTACTTTTTTACCTTTTTATCTTTTCACCTTTTCACAATAACTATGCTCATCTCATACAACAGCCATATCGGCAATGCCACTATAAACAGCGTAAAGGCATCTGTCGTAGGAGTGATTATCGCCGCTATGATTAGTATCGCCACTATCGCATGGCGGCGCATAGAGCGCATCATACTGCGGTTGACAAGCCCCATCCGTCCTAAGAGCCAACTCACCACAGGCAGTTCGAACACTATTCCCATCACGAGACTCATCATCATCAGCGTGTCCATATACGACTGCAGCGTCAGCATATTCGCCACATCGGGGCTCACCTGATAAGTACCAAGAAACTTAACCGTCAGCGGGAAGATAAGGAAGTAATCCAATAATGTTCCCAGCATAAACATCAGGTATCCGCTGAGGCATAATGCCGTAGCATATTTCCTTTCACCCTCATAGAGCGCAGGCGACACGAAACGGAAGAGTTGCCAGATGATAAACGGCGATGCCACCAGTACTCCGAAATACATCGCGGTCTTCAGGTGCATCATGAACTGCTCCGTCAAGCCCGTATTCATCAGATGTATCGAGAACGGCTCCACACCCATGAGTCGATAGGTGATGAAGTCGCTGCTGCGAGGGGCGAGGACTATGGCGAACATCTCGTCCTTCATCACGAAGGCCACCACTGCCGCCACCGCCGTTATCACAAGGATACGGATGATGACAGAGCGCAGTTCGTCGAGATGATCCCAGAAGGTCATCGTCTCAGAGTCACTTCCCTGCATCCTCTTTCTTTTCCTCGTCCTTTGTAATATCAGTCACCTCATTCATTCCTTCCTTGAAACTCTTCACGCCTTTACCAAGGCCTTTCATCAATTCAGGAATCTTCTTGCCGCCGAAGAGCAGCAGGATTATCAGCGCAATAACGAGTATCTCTTGCATTCCAAGTCCAAACATATTCAAAAGTCTTTAGTTTTCATCGGCAAAAGTATGAAAAAAAACTGAAAGCACCAAACTTTCAGCCATTTATTTGCGCAACAGCTATTCAAACTCCACATAAGGCTCGAGACGGGCGATGGCCTCTGGAGGGAAGTCTTTGGAGAGACGAAGGTCGGAGAGTGACTTCAGTGGACCGTGAAGCCGACGATAGTTGGTTATCTCGCGGGCCTGATAGAAGTTAATGTATGGGTGTTTCTTTAGTTCGTTCAGCGATAGACGATTGACATCCAGCTTACGTGGGGAAGGGTTCTCTATAACAAGATATTCCTTTGAATCGAGAGGAAAACCCTCGATTTCATCGAGCTGATCAACGCTTACATAACCTCCTAAGCGTTCACCGTACTGCACCACCTTACGGGCAAAATAGCTGCCGATGCCAGGCACCATCTTCAGCATCGTGGTATCGGCAGTGTTAAGGTCTATATGTTCACCTGGCTTTATCTTCTGCTGATAATGAGTCACAATAGAATCGTGATCAGCATCAGGAAGAGCCTTGCCACGACGATAAGAAGTGTCGCGATAAATCACCTTGGTACGGACATATACTGTCCGTTGGGGATAGGACTTGCGATGAAAAGAGTCACGATGCTGTTTCTTTTGCGAAAGGGTATCGGCAGGGAGCAATTCGTTAGTATCATTACTGCCACCAGTAAAGAATATCACTATCAGAGCTATTGCTATCACTCCCAGCAGCGCCAGGAATATCTTTCTGTCAGACTTCCTATAGTAAATCATATCAGTCCGAACTGATGGAGCAGTATCAGCAGAATGCACACTGGCACGACATACCGTACGCAGAAGATATAGTATCCGAAGAGCGATTTACCTCGAGCAGTCTCAAAATTGGTAAACTCCTCACGGACGAGAGATTTAGAAGCCACCCATCCCACAAGGATACTTGTGAGCAGAGCCCCTGCAGGAAGCATCAGTTGGGCTGTGATGAAATCGCAGAGATTCATCAGCGACATACCGAAGAAACCGATCTCCGCATTTCCAACCGACAACGAACAAAAGATGCACAACACGCAGCATACCATTGTAATGATCCACGCAGCATAGGATCGTCGGATCTTCAGTTCCTCATGGAAGAAAGCTGTGCCTATCTCATGCATGGAAATCGTCGACGTGAGAGCTGCAAACACCAAGAGGGCGTAGAACATTATTGAAATGACATATCCCAACATTGGCGAGAAACTGAAAGCCTGCTGGAACACACTCGGCAAGGTGATGAATATCAGCGAGGGACCACTGTCAGGCTGTACACCCACGGAGAAGGCGGCAGGGAAGATCATCAGTCCTGCGAGCAGGGCAATGAAGAAGTCGATAACAGCTATCTGAGTGGCAGAATAATGCAGACGCGTCTGACGCGAAAAATAGCTGGCGTATGTGCAGAGACATGCCGTTCCAAGACTCAGCGAGAAGAATGCCTGTCCCAAGGCCTCAAGAAACACATTAGGACCGACTTTCGAGAAATCAGGCTTCAGCAGGAATTCTATACCTTTCGATGCTCCTGGCAACGAACACGAAGCCACCACTATCACCAACAATAGTATAAAGAGCAGCGGCATCAACAGTTTTGAAGCTTTCTCAATACCATTGCGCACACCACGGACAATTATGAAATGAGTGATGAGGACAAAAGCGACACCAAGGACAGCGGGTTTTATGGGGTCGCCGGAAAAAGTTTGGAAATAACTCTGCACAAAGGCAGGGTCACCTTTAAGTTGCCCGACAGTCGAAGCTCCCAGATAAAAAAGACACCATCCTGCCACTACCGCATAAAATCCGAGGATTATGGTAGAGGTGATGATGCCGAGGATACCTATCAGTCCCCAGCTCTTGCTCTTAGATAATGAGGCATATGCGCGAGCAGCATTTGACTGAGAATGGCGTCCCACGATAAACTCACTCACCATACCAGGAATTCCTAACAGGAGGATACATCCCAGATAGATGATGATAAAGGCAGCACCACCATTCTGACCTGCCATATATGGGAACCGCCACACATTACCCAAGCCAACAGCAGAACCCGCTGTTGCCAGGATTATACCCAGTTTGCTTCCGAAATTACCGCGCTCGCTCATAATCATTTAAATCAGCCCAAGCTGATGGAGGAAGATCCAAAGGATACACAGAGGGCAGATATACTTAATAAGGAAGATATATACATGGAAGAAATGTACCACACGTAGTGTACCGTTGTTAGTAAACTCATCGCGCACAAGTTTATGAGGCACAAACCAGCCAATAAGTATACATGTCAGGAATCCCACCACTGGAAGGAATATCTGCCCTGTTACGAAGTCGAAGACGTCAAACAGCGGTTTCTCGAAAACATGGAACACTGAACCTGAAGGACCCAGTGACAACGAGCATATAGCACCCATGAGGAAACAAGTAGCAGTGACAATAACAGCAGCCTTGCGACGAGTAATATGAAACTCCTCCTGGAAGAAGGCCGTGCTCACCTCGTGGAGAGATATCAGGGATGTCAGAGCAGCCATCGACAAGAGTGTGAAGAATGTCAGGGAGATGACGTAACAGAGCACAGGAACAGAACCGAAAGCCTGCTGGAACACATTAGGCAAGGTGATGAATATCAGTGATGGACCACTATCCGGTTGCACGCCTACGGAGAATGCCGCAGGGAAGATCATCAGTCCTGCCAACACTGCAATAAAGGTATCGATAAGACCTATCTGTACAGCAGAAGTGGTGAGGTTCGTCTGCTTTGAAAAATAGCTGGCATAGGTGCAGATACACCCCATAGCGATGCTCATCGAATAGAATGCCTGTCCAAGGGCCGAGAGGAACACATCACCGTTGATCATTGTAAAATCAGGCTTGAAGAGGAACTCAATACCCTTATAAGCGTTAGGCAACATACACGATGCCACCACAATCACCAGAAGCAGGATAAAGAGTATCGGCATCATCAGTTTCGAGGCTTTCTCGATACCATCACGCACGCCATGAACCACAACAAGGAAGGTTATTCCCAGTACAACGAATGTCCAAAAGACCGGTTTCACGGGATCTTGCATAAATGATGTGAAGTAATTTGCATAGAGATCAGGTGTACCGCCTTGGATGCCGCCTATTAGTGAAGTTCCAATATACTGCAGGCACCATCCAGACACCACAGCGTAATACCCTGTGATAAGGAATCCAGTGAGTACACTCATATATCCTATAAACGACAGGGGATTACGTCCACCAATCTTTCTGAAAGCCCTCGCAGTGTTCGCCTGAGCATGGCGCCCGATGATAAACTCGCTGATCATGCACGGTATGCCAAGGAGGAGCACACAACCGATGTATATCATGATAAACACTGCACCTCCGTTCTGACCTGTCATGTAAGGAAATCTCCAAACATTACCCAGTCCCACTGCAGAACCTGCTGTGGCCAGGATGATACCCAGTTTACTTCCAAAACTCGCTCTTTCCAGTTTAGCCATTTGCTGTTGTCTCATATTTTGCCTGCAAAATTACAACTTTTTGCTGATATCAGCAAGAAATTGCATTGTTTTTTAACTGATGGACAATTTCTGCCTCTTTTAGCTGAGAATGATGGCAACTACCTGCTCCTGGTGTTCGAGTCAACAGGTGCCGTTGAAGTATCCGCAGACGCTATCGCCCATATGCATCGGGAAGCGGAGCCATGTTTCCGGCATGTCATAACTGATGAGCTCCTGCACGTTTTCTGAACCGATGATGCTCACCGCGCTCCTGTCCTGATGGTAGTATATGCGGGTGCGCCGATAGGCATCTGCTACGAGGTAGGGCTCAATATCAGAGGTCAACCCGACGATACCCGCACCGAGGCTCAGAAGGCATCCATGAGACGTTTACTTGAAGAATTGCACCAGCGCTATCCGCGTGCGATAATAATAGGTCATGATGACCTCAACCCGCTGAAGGATTGTCCGTGCATCAAGGATGTAGTGCATGAGTATGCTGATCTGCAGCCGGAGTAATATAATCCCCCAAGAAGGAAGAGACTCAGAGCTATCTGGGTCTCTTTTTGATGGTAGCAGTATCTATAGTGTGGCTTAAATTGTATCAAATACAAAATAATTGAGAATTGAGAATCGATAACAAAGATTTTTTTATAATTTTGCAGCAAAAATAGAGATAAGCATGAGTATTTTGCGCAATTTCATAAGGAATTATCCGTTCTCGATGATATGTATCGCACTGGTATGGACACTCTCACTGGTGCCGTTTTTCCCAGAGACACCTCTCGATGATGTGGAGTTTATCGACAAGTGGGTGCATATCGTGATGTATGGAGGCACATGTATGGTTATTTGGCTTGAATATTTCTTCAAGCACAAGCAATATGACTATAAGAAACTGCTCTTATGGGCCTGGCTGGCCCCAGTAATCATGGGCGGAGTGCTGGAACTGTTACAGGCATACTGTACCTTTGGTCACCGTAATGGCGACTGGCTGGATTTTGCGGCAAATGCCACAGGATGTACACTTATAGGTATAATCGGATTTGCAGCTACAGCAATAAGGAAGAAATAAACCTATTTCTCCCAAGTAGTATAAGGGTGCTCCTTGAGTTGCGAGTTATAGTAACGGCGATCACCTGTTACCTCCTTACCTATGAACGATGGTTTCTCGTAGGGTTCGTCTTCGTAGGCGAGCTCTACCTCAGCCATCACGAGACCCTCATTCTCACCATAAAACTCATCCACCTCGAATATGTGTTTTCCGCTCTTAACAAGGTAACGGGTCTTGTCGATCATACCTGGCTCACAGAGTTTCATAAGATTCTCTGCCTCTGAGAGTGTTATCTCCTTCTCAAACTCATATCTGGCAAGGCCTCCATTCGCTGAAGGGCCCTTGATGGTCAGATATCCGCGGGAGTCACGGATGCGTACCCTGACAGTACGTCCGCGACTACTGCAGATATAACCTTGACGGATGCGGCTGCTATCGTAAGCCTCTTGCTTATAGCTGTCGCCGACAACCAGGAACTTGCGTTCTATCTCTAATTCAGAACCGTGAGCCATCAGCTAACGATAAACACTGAATAAGCAACGAATGCGATGGCTAACAGGACCAGTACACCGAAGATCCAGTTAACCACTTTCTTTCCTTTGTCTTCTACCTTTTTCTCATAAGCGACCTTCTTCTGGGTGCTTTTTGATGCTCTTGCAATCTGTGCCATAATTTTTAGTCTTTTATTTTGTTGATATTACTTATTCTTCATCATTGACAGGGAACTCCATAAGATATGCCTTAATGAAGTCATCGATCTTTCCGTTCATAACGGCATCGACATCTGTGGTCTGATAGTTGGTGCGATGATCTTTCACACGACGATCATCGAAGACATAAGAACGTATCTGACTACCCCACTCTATCTTCTTCTTGCCAGCCTCGATCTTTGCCTGAGCTTCAAGACGTTTCTTCATGGCGCGGTCGTAGAGTTGTGATTTCAGAAGGGTCATTGCACGTTCCTTGTTCTTAGGCTGGTCACGAGTCTCGGTATTCTCAATGAGGATCTCCTCTTCCTCGCCTGTGTCAGGGTCGGTATACCAGTAGCGCAGACGTACACCCGACTCCACCTTGTTGACGTTCTGTCCTCCTGCTCCAGAGCTACGGAAGGTGTCCCACGAGAGTTTCGCTGGGTCTACATATACCTCAATGGTATCATCGACAAGCGGAGAGACGAACACAGAGGCAAACGATGTCATACGCTTACCCTGGGCATTGAAAGGAGACACACGCACCAGACGATGCACACCATTCTCAGACTTAAGGTAGCCATAAGCAAACTCACCACCCTCAATCTGCATCGTAACGCTCTTAATACCAGCCTCATCACCATCGAGGAGGTTAGAGATAGTAACCTTGTATCCATGAGCCTCAGCCCAGCGCATATACATACGCATAAGCATCGAAGCCCAGTCCTGTGCCTCTGTACCACCAGCACCGCTGTTGATCTTAAGCACAGCTTCCATTGGGTCTTCCTTCTGACGGAGCATATTCTTCAACTCGAGGTCTTCAATAGCCTTGATGGCTTTCTGATATGTATCATCAACCTCTTCTTCCGTCACCATCTCATCCTTGAAGAAGTCAAAGGCCAACTGCAACTCGTCGGCAAGGGTACGAACCTCCTTATAATCGTCGAGCCATTTCTTGATGCCTTTCACTTTCTTCATCTGCTCTTCGGCGCGCTGACGGTCTTCCCAGAAGTCAGGAGCCTGAGTACGAAGGTCTTCCTCTTCGTACTCCATCTTTTTCTTATCTATCTCGAGATAGCGATGCAACGCATCAGCCCTCTCCAAAACATCTTTTAACTGGTCGTTTGTTATCATTTATTCCTCGTACATCTTATCAATTTCCTTAGCGTAGTTCACATTCAGCACACGACGCTTGATCTTCAGTGTGTTGGTGAGTTCGCCGCGCTCCATAGAGAAATGGTGAGGCAACAGCGTGAAACGCTTTATCTGCTCGTAATGTGCAAGCTGCTGCTGGAGGGTGTCGATACGCTCCTTCATCATATCGTTGATCTGTTGGTTGGCACAGAGTTCGTCTCTGTCCTTAAACTCGATATGGTGCTCACGGGCATACTCCTCAAGGAGAGGATAAACCGGTATGATGAGCGCCGACACGAACTTACGCTGGTCTGCGATGATGCATATCTGGTCTATATACTTATCCACAAGAAGCTTCGACTCAATCATCTGAGGTGCGATATACTTTCCGTTGGAAGTCTTATAGAGATCCTTGATACGCTCCTTAAGGAAGAGCTCGCCACCCTTCAGATAGCCTGAATCACCTGTCTTAAAGAAACCATCCTCTGTAAATGCCGCCTCAGTGAGGTCAGCACGATTATAATAACCTTTGGTGATGGTTGGCCCCTTGAGAAGTACCTCGCCCTCATCACTGATCTTTATCTCTATACCCTCGATGGGGATACCCACACCACCAACGGTATAAGGCTCGCCAAGGTGGTTACAGCTAACAGTGGCCAGACTCTCCGTAAGACCATAGCCCACAATCATGTTTATTCCTATGGCATGCACAAACTCCTCTACCTTAGGATTTACAGTAGCACCTGCCGTTGGGAAGAAATGGGCATTCTCGAGTCCCAGTTCCTTACGCACAAGAGAGAAGATAGTCTTATTGATCATCTCATACTCCAGATGCAGTGCCAAAGGAGGTCGCTTACCTTTGGAGATATAGTCGATATTATGTTTCTTACCAACCTTCAGGGCATGATTAAACAGCGCACGCTTGGCGGAATTTGCACTCTCTATCTGTTCGAGGACTCCCATATACACCTTCTCCCAGAAACGGGGAACAGACGACATACATGTAGGATGAGTCTCCTTCATTGACTGCTGCACTTCCTGAGGATAGGTGTTTACGATAAGTCGTGCTCCCTCGGTGAGACAGAGTATCTTCCAACCTTTCTCAAAGATATGGGTGAAGGGCAGAAAGTTAAGCACACGATCATTCTCGCCTACAGGCACACACTTGTTGTTGGCCTCGAATGCAGCGTGATACTGTCCGCATGTGAGGATAACGCCCTTTGAGTCGCCTGTGGTACCGGAAGTATATAATATGTTCGCGATATCGTCCATCGATGCCTGCGACTGGAGTGTATCCACCTCTGCCTGACGCGGGAAATTCTCACCGAGCTTCAGGAAATCATCGAAATACATCGCATTGGGATCGTGCGATGAGATACGTACGTCCTTATCGAATACAATGATACGCTCAAGTGTCTGACACATAGACACTACACGACGGGCCTTGTCATACTGGTCCTGTTCTCCCACGAAGAGAAATCTTACCTTCGCATCGCTCACCATGAACTGTATCTGCTGCTCGCTGCTGGTGGCATAGAAAGGTATCGTTACGGCACGGATGCCCCACGCTCCGAAGTCGCACATCAGATACTGTACGGAGTTCTGAGAGAATACTCCCACGTTCTCCTGTACCTTTATGCCGAGGTTGAGCATCGCATTCGACACCTGCTTTACCTTTTCCGAGAACTGGTTCCACGACATCGACTTCCACTCCTTGCCCCCGAAATCCTTATAGATGAGCACTTCGCGGTCACCATACTTCTTTGCCTGGTCGTGTATCAAACGAGATAAATGACTGTTTGTCTGCATACGCATCTGTATTTGTTTTCGCGCTGCAAAAGTAAGCAAATAAAACGATATAGCCAAATTTTTAAGGTAGTTAGGTGTTTTTTTCTTCGGAAAAGATATGGATTATCATCTTTTTTTGTAATTTTGCACCGATGATTGAGATCAGAGAAGTTAAATCAGACAATGACCTGAAGCAATTTCTTCAGTTCTACTACGACTTATATCGCGGCAGCCAATATGCTGTTCCCTTTCTATATTTTGATGAAGTGGCTACACTGAGTCGCGACAAGAACCCCTCGTTCGAATGTTGCGATGCCAAGTATTTCCTTGCTTTTAAGGATGGTAAGGTGGTGGGGCGTGTGGCCGGCATCATCAACAATCGAGCCAACGAGAGATGGGACAGGCGCCAGGTACGTTTCGGATGGTTTGACTTCATCGATGATATCGAAGTGTCTACAGCATTATTGAAAGCAGTAGAAGACTGGGGACAGGAGAAAGGCATGACTGAGATTGTGGGGCCCATGGGATTCATAGATACAGATCGTGAGGGTATGCTCGTAGATGGTTTTGAGGAGCTGGCCACTATGTATATCAACTACAACTACCCCTATTATCCCCAGCACATGGAGCGCATAGAGGGCTTCGCAAAAGACAACGACTATCTTGAGATGAAGGTAAGGGTACCAGAAGTGGTGCCCGATAAGTTCTGTAAGCTGACAGATATGGTGAAGAAACGCTACGGTCTGAGGGTGCATAAGTTCACGCGCAAGGAACTTGTAGATGAGGGCTTCGGGCGTCAGGTGTTCCATCTTCTGAATGCCACGTATAAGGATCTCTATGGATTCTCAGAGTTGTCGCAGAAACAGATAGACAAACTCGTAAACGACTATATCAAGATAGCCGACCTTAACCTTGTGACGGCTATCATGGACGGCAACAACATGGTGGGCTTCGGCATCACGTTTCCCTCTTTCTCCAGAGCCTTGCAGAAGACGCGCGACGGCCGGATGCTGCCTTTCGGATGGTGGCATCTGCTGAAGACACTGAAATGGCATAAGACCGACACGGTAGACCTTCTGCTGATAGGCGTATTGCCAGACTATCGCCCCAAGGGAGCCAATGCTCTTATCTTCGACGATCTGATACGTCAGTTCCAGCGCTATGGCTTCACCTGGGCAGAGACAGGACCACAGATGGAGTCGAATATGGGTGTGCTATCACAATGGCAGTACTTAGAGTCCAGAAACCATCGCAGACACAGATGTTATAAAAAAGAAATAAAATAAGAAATCCCCCAGAGCTTGGGGGATTTTTCTTATTTCAGATCTATTGTAAATTTCTTCAAATCTTTGTCGAGAGAGCTCGTGCCGTAGAGTATCTCATACTTTCCAGGCTTTACCCTCATGGTGTTGGTAGAAGCATCCCAGAACTCAAAGCTCTCCTGCGAGAGAGTAATATCAGCCTTTGTCGTCTGTCCTGCCCTGACATCGACACGAGCAAAGCCGCGCAACGACTTCAGAGGTCCCTCGGCATCAGCAAGGTTGCGGATATAGAGCTGTACTATCTCCGTACCGTTGCGCTTACCAACGTTCTTCACTGGGATAGAGAGTGTGTATCCAGCCGCTCCCGGAGTGCCCGATGCAGCAGCCTCTCCAATCTCGAAGCCGGTATATGAAAGGCCGAAGCCAAAGGGATAGAGCGCATCAGTGAAATAACGGTAGGTGCGACCCTTCATAGAGTAGTCCTCATAGTCAGGAAGCTGTGATGTACTCTTATAGAATGTCACAGGGAGCTTTCCCGAGGGGTTGTAGTCACCGAAGAGCACATCGGCGATAGCAGTACCGCCCTCCTGTCCTGCATACCACGCCTGAAGGATGGCATCACAGGTTTCCTTCTCAGGCAACAAAGCGATAGCAGAGCCAGAGCAATTTACGAAGATTACCTGCTTGCCGGCATCCTTCAGAGCCTTCAGGAACTCACGCTGAACCTTCGGCAGTTCGATGTTTGTGCGGTCGCCGCCCTTGAAACCCTCGATGTTAACAGGCATCTCCTCGCCTTCGAGAGCAGGAGAGATTCCTCCGCAGAAGATCACCTTGTTGATACCTTTAAGCTTTGCGATAGTCTCCTGATAGTCGATAGGCAGCTCACGAGCCACGTCAATCTTCATCGATGCTCCCCAGGTCTTTACCGTCTGGAAACGTACCTCTATCCGGAACTGCTGCCCTTTCTCAGCATTCAAGACGGTACGTGTTGGTGTTGCGCGCCAGATATGATGTGTAAACTTCTTCTCACCGTCGATATAAAGTTCGAAATGACCTGTGCTCTCTACATTCACCACATACTCACCAGCCTCTTTGGCAGTGAAGGTTGTCTCGTACTTGGCAGAGAAATCCTCGATGGGGAGGTTTGCCGCGAAGACATGCATGCCTGAGGTGGTGACGTTCACCGGCTTGGTATAATACTCTGTGGTAAAGGGTTTGCCCTCCATCTTTGTATTTGTCCAGAAAGTACCCTTGATGCCCTTCTTGCCACCAGGAGCAACACAGTCGGAGGCGATATGACACTCCATCACCTTATCATTTGTGAGATCGCAGCCAGGAATATATACGATATTCTTCTGTTTTGCACGGATGCCGCTGAGGATAGTAACAGTATTATTGGGGGTGCCGTTATAGTTTCCCCACATCATCGGCTCGTTGTTGGCATTAGGTCCGATAACGGCAATCTTCTCTGCATTACGTTTCAGAGGCAGGATATCATTATTGTTCTGCAAGAGCACCAGTGACTGACGGGCCATCTCAAGGGCTATCTGTGCAGATGCCTTAGTTGACATTGCGGAATAAGGGATCTTTGACCATTCAACAAGTGACGGGTCATCCATCTCTCCGAGATCGAAACGTCCTTCGAGCAGACGGATGACATGCTTATCCACCTCTTCCTCAGAGATAAGTCCACGACGTACTGCCTCTGGGATACTGCGATATGCATATCCGTAACCGCACTCTACATCAGTACCTGCGATGGTAGCCTTTGCAGAAGCTGTGATAGGAGAAGATGAGCTCTTATGAGAAGTATAGAAATCACTTACAGCTCCGCAGTCGCTTACCACAAGATATTTGAATCCCCACTCATCACGGAGTATCTGTTGCAGAAGACGATTAGAGCCACAGCATGGATCATCGTCAAGGCGCTGATATGCACACATCACCTCACGTACATTACTCTTTGTTACAAGGTATTTGAAGGCTGGCATATATGTCTCCCAGAAATCACGTACAGGCACATTGGTAAGATTTGCGCTGTGACGCGTGTACTCAGGACCGCTATGTACGGCATAATGCTTGGCACACGCCCAGAGTTTACGATATTTAGAATCCTCAGGTCCCTGAAGACCACGAACAACGGCATCGCCCATAACCGATGTCAGATAGGGATCCTCGCCATAAGTCTCTTGTCCTCTACCCCATCGCGGATCGCGGAAGATATTCACGTTTGGAGTCCAGACTGAGAGACTGCGCATCTTCATATCCTCGCCCCCGAGGTCATAGAGACGGTGATTGTACTGGGCACGGAACTCAGTACTTGCCACATCGAACACCTTATATAATAACGCGGGATTAAAAGAAGAAGCCATTGCCACAGGCTCAGGGAAATTAGTTACATTTCCCATATTTGCCGCTCCATGTAGAGCCTCACTCCACCAGAAGAATTTTTTAATACCAAGACGAGGAATCGCAGGACTCTCATCAAGCATCAACTGAGCCTTCTCTTCGAGAGTAAGACGACTACAGAGGTCTATTGCACGTTCTTTGGCTGTTAATGACGGGTTCTTAAACGAAGGTGTCTGGGCCGTCGCTGTAAGGACGGCACCAGACACTATTAAAGTTGATAATAAGTAATGTTTCATCTGTATTTTGGTTTTTAATACACTCTTCTTAAAAACAACAACGGGACAATCGAAACGCTTTTCGGTTGCCCCGAAGTGGAAAAAACTACTAACTACTAATACTAATATAACTAAAACAATTCTATTAACTTTCGATTTCTGGTGCAAAGATAAGGTGTTTTTTAAAAAACCTATTTATCTTACGTTACATTTACTTTGCCATATGTTTCATTATTCCGAGAAGTTACAAATGTAATAGTTTCCTGAAACAGTTTCAATATCATATTCGTAAACTTTCCGTATCGGAAGTAGTTCAAAATTAGCAAGTTCCGAAGATTTTAGCGGTTCCTTAATCGATGCAGGAGCAAACAGATTGTTAGGACATGGACCACTTGCTGGTTTCAAACCTTTACCCTTCAGGGGGACATACGAACGGATTCGTAACGTACCTCCAATTGTGGATTTTATGTTCGCCTTCGACAATTTTCCATTATCCCATTTTATATCCACGATAAAACCTCCACGAGCCCGCAGCCCCTTCACCTCACCATTTTTCCATGCATCTGGAAGAGCAGGGAGGAGGTGAACTGCTCCGTCATGACTCTGAAGAAGCATCTCGCAGATACCAGCAGACACACCAAAATTACCATCAATCTGGAAAGGTGGATGTGCATCGAAAAGGTTAGGATAAGTACGACCCTCAGGATACTCACGTGCCTTGCTATCGTCAGGCAGTATCTTAAGCATATTCTTAATGATCTGGAAAGCATGATTACCATCGAGCATACGTGCCCAGAAGTTTGTCTTCCATCCCAGACTCCATCCCGTAGCCATATCACCTCGCTGATTCAGCGTGTTGGCTGCAGCGGTGAATAACTCTGGGTGAGAATATGGCGATATCTGATTTGAAGGGTATAGACCATAGAGATGAGAGATATGTCGATGTTCATCCTTAGGATTATCTCCATCCTGCATCCACTCTTGAAGCTGACCATAGCGGCCTATCTGCATAGGAGGAAGCTTTAGAATTGAAGAATTGAAGGATTGAAGAATTGAAGAATCGGGAGGAAGGCCGAGGACGCGGGCGGCTGAGGCTGTGGCTGAGAGGACATCGAAGACGATCTGATTATCCATCGTAGAACCAGCAGTGACTGTTGTACGCTTGCCCATAGGTCCATGTTCAGGAGAAACGGTAGGTACTGTTACCAGCCATCCCGCTGCCTGTTTGATATATCCATCAGCAGGATATTCCTGCATATAATCGAGCAGGAAGTCGGCTGCACCCTTCATGATAGGATAGTATTCCTCAAGGAACTGCTTGTCGCCAGTATAGAGATAGTGTTGCCAGATATGAGTCGTGAGCCATGCTCCTCCTGTGGGGAACATTCCCCAGGTAGTGCCATCCACAGGTCCTGCAATACGCCAGAGGTCTGTGTTGTGATGTGCCACCCAACCCCTACAGCCATACATCTCCTGAGCCGTCTTTGCACCAGTAACACTTAGGTCACGAACCATAGAGAAGAATGGTTGCTGAGTCTCCGCAAGATTACCAACGAGTGCAGGCCAGTAGTTCATCTCGGCATTGATGTTGATGGTGTATTTCGAGTCCCAAGGGGCATTTATCTTGTCGTTCCACACTCCTTGAAGGTTTGCCGGCTGTCCTCCAGGCTGAGATGAAGAGATAAGAAGATATCTTCCATACTGCATCATCAGCGATACCATATCGAGATCTAAGCCATCGAAACTTGCGAGGCGCTGATCTGTAGGGAGAGCATCATAGGATATCCTAGAATTTCTAGGATCCATAGGAAATACAAGGCTAACGCGGTTATACTGCTCCTGGTATTTCTTGAGATGATTATTTAGGAGCTGCTTATAGGTTTTTCCCTGCAAGGCATCTAACGTCACATTATTTTTCTTAACAGGATTGCCGCTAATATCATTATAGTTCACAAAGTTTGTGGCAGCTGTAATATAAAGGGTAGCCGTAGTGGCCTTAGAGACACCCAGCGAATGAACGCCACGCTGGAGTTTGCCATCCGACTCTACCTTAATGCGGCATTCGGCTTTCAGTCCGGCCTTGATTCCTTCATGGTCTACTCCATCGACAACAGCCGCCAATTCATTTACAGCCCTGTTCTCACGATCCTGCACATTGAACACCTGTGATGTCAACTGCGAATCGAAATTAACATCGAATGTCAGGGCACCTTTCTTACTTGCCTTGATACGAACGATGATGACATTATCTGCCTGTGATGCAAAGACTGTTCGCTCGTATCTAACACCTTTATAGATATAAGAGGTGGTGTTGAGGGCATTGTTCAGAGAGAGTTCCCTCTTATAGTTGCTCACATCAACATGTCCCAGTTTCAGTTTTACGCTGCCCAACGGCAGATACTTCATTCCATGAGGTCCCTTGAAGAAATTCTTGTCGATGATAGCATGGGCAGCCTCTTCCTTTCCCGCAAAGATAGAGTCACGTACAGCCTGAAGAGAATCCCTTGCCGCAGCACTGTTATTGTCATGAGGAGAGCCGCTCCAGAAGGTTTCTTCATTAAGCTGTATCTCTTCGGTATCAGTACCGCCATATATCATCGCACCAAGATGCGAGTTTCCTATAGGCAGTGCCTCGAGCCAGTGAGATGCAGGCTTATTGTACCATAACTTGTGCTGTTGGGCGTTGACAGAAAGTGCTGTCACGCAGGCGATAAATAATAGTAGTCGTTTCATTTCTTTTTTAATGTTAGTTTAAATCCTATTTTTCTATATTCTTTGTTTCTGTATCCTTTCCCAGCAGGAACTTATCTATGAAAGCCTGGACCTCTGGGAACTGGCTCTCAGGCAACTGACAGTGCCCATGACCTCCCTGTATTGAATAGCCGAAACGTTCTGCGATACCAAACTTCTCCCATACCTTTTTCGCTGCCTTTGCCGACACGAGCATAGAACCATCGGCAAGCCACTCATAGTCAGGATTTCCCAACAGCAACAAAGCCCTGGGACATACCATAGCACAGAGTTCATGCTGGTCATAGGGCAGACGATAAACGCTGTCGCCACGAAAATTCTCTTTCTGGCTCTCAAGAAACCAGTGATAGTCGGTTTTATCAATATCCTCCAGGTTCTTCCCGGCCTTAGTAGATTCACGAGAGGCACGCCATGCCGCAGCACCTCCGCCACCTGGTTCCTGAGCTATGGTAAGAGCCACGCGCTCATCGAAGGCGCCACAATAGAGAGCCATCTTACCCGCATAGCTACAGCCCGATACTCCTATATGGCTCATGTCAATCTTTGTAATCTCAGGGCCAAGCTGTTGCAGACCATCGAGGATACGGCTGAGCCCCCATGCCCACTCACTATAGGCACCATTATCCTTCAGCTCAGGATAGAGACGGTCGAAACAATGTTCTCCCCTGTCGTGATGAGGTCCCCATTGTCCGTAGTCGTTTATCTGTTTCTCGTGGAAGTTCATGATAGCAATGGGACGATCCGCAAAGATTTGTCTTGGCAGAGCCAGCATACTGGTACCTATCATCAGAGGATAAGGAGCCTTGCCCGTCTTCGGATAGGTGATAGTAGATTTCAGCCTCAGCGTACGACCATTCACCGTCACATACACGAAGAGAGTATCTCCCACCATACGGGCCATCACTCCACCATCTGGAACAGCAGGCTTCGTGCCAATGCCGTAATGCTGAATCTCATGAGCTATCTCACTACGACGGTGAGACCACTCAGCGAATGTCTTTACCTTACCCTTGCCGTTGCTCCACTCGAGAGGATCCGGCAGTTCCCTGCATTCTTTCAGATCGTTGAAGGCAGGCATCTCTGGAGCCTCGAACTTTGCACCAGTATTCTCTACGGAATATACCTGAGGCACTCTCTTAGACAAAGACTGTGCGCCTGCCACTAAGGCAAAAGCGCACAGTATTGTTATCATTACTGACTTCATGACTTTTTATTTGAAAAGCTTCTGAGCCATAACCTTCAGACAACGACGCCATGTAAGGAACTCGTGAGCAGTACCCTCAGAAACAAGACCCTCAGCGTTGAAACCTGCTGCCTTAAGAGCCTCTACGCTCTTATTGATACCATCAGGATTCTCCTTGTCACCACAACCCTCGAAGATATACTTCACACACTTTGGATCCTTGATCTCCTCAGGCATGTAGGTACCACCACTGAGCAGTCCCCAGTATCCGAACACCTCAGGACGACGGAGGGTGATGAGCTTCGTTGTCATACCACCCATAGACAGACCTGCCATAGCGCGATTCCACTTATCAGTCTTGGTGAGGAAGTTCTTGTCGATATAAGGAATGAGCTCATCGATGAGCACCTTTTCAAACTCCTCTGCAGTAAACTTACCGATAGTGCCAAACTTGAAATCATTTGTCAGGCCATATGCCATAACGATAATGAATGGCTTGATCTTACCATCTGCAATGAGGTTGTCCATAATGAGACCTGCCTTACCCTGAACAGGCCAGCTGGTCTCGTTCTCACCCCATCCGTGCTGCAGATACAGAACAGGATAGCGCTCCAGCTTGCCCTTAACCACCTTACCATAGCCATAGGGCAGATATACAGTAGCCTCCTGCATCTTACCCAGACTTGGAGAGTAGAAAAGTACCTTCTGCATGTTTCCATGAGGAATATCAGTACGCTCTGCATAGAAGTCCTGATCAGGAGCAGGGATCTCAATACCACTCTCCCAACGGCAAGAGCCAAAGTAGTTATGAGTGCCAGGATCATTAAACACACCACCATCGATAGTAAGGTGATAGTAGTGGAAACCAGGATCCATAGGACCATCTGTAGTACCTGTCCATACACCGTCCTTGTCCTTGCGCAGTACGGTACCTCCACGACCACCAAGTCCGAGACTTACGATAACAGACTTTGCATCAGGAGCAACAACGCGGAAACGTGCATATCCCTCAGAGTTCACCATTGGATATTCCTGACCAGGCTGATTCATTGGGTTGGAAACGAAATCCTCCTTTGGAACATAGTTGTCGAGCTTTGTGTTGAAGTCGCGGATAATCTGCAAAGAGCGCTTTGCCTTGAAGTTCTCATCGAAAGGCAGTGGGTGGTTGTTTGTACCAAGCCATGAGTCCTTATCGCTGAGGTTCCAGAAAGTAACATTCTTGATTACATCCTTATGCTTACGGAAGATCTTGAAGAGACGTGCATACTGGTCCTCCTGCAGTGTCTGGATATATGGAGCCTGTGGCTTTGCCTCACCACGAGAGAATCTAAGCTGACCACCGCTCTCTGTATTTGTACGGAGATCGAGCTCTGTGATATGGATGATATTGACAATCTCGCTGAAACGGCTTATAGCCTTCTCAAGCTGTGCCTCATCAGGGAAATAGATGTTATAGTGTCCCTGCATACCGATACCGTCGATGGGTACACCTGCATCCTTCATCTTCTTCACCATATTATATATACGCTCGCGCTTACCCTCATCTACACAGCTGTAATCGTTGTAGATAAGAACACCTGTAGGATCAGCCTCACGTGCAAACTCGAATGCCTTTGCGATAAACTCATCACCGCAGAGCTTGAAATGACGGCTCTGACGATATGGGCTGGCAGGAACCATCTTGCCATCGACAAATTCGAACGGACGACCATCATCTGCCATTGCCTCGTTAACCACATCCCAAGCATAAACCACATCCTTATAGCGGTTTACTACTGTGTGGATATGCTCACGCAGACGCTGGTAGAACACTTCCTTCTTTACTGGCTTGCCTTTCTTATCGGTAAACATCCAGTCAGCAAACTGTGAGTGCCAGCAAAGACAGTGACCACGCATCTTGATACCGTTCTCGCGACAGAAATTTGCAATCTTATCTGCCTTCTCAAAGTTCCATTCACCCTCCTTTGGATGAATCTCACCTGGTTTCCAGTCATTCTCTGCTGTTACGCTATTGAATTGCTTCTTGATAATAGCTATCTGGTCAGCATCAGACACATTCATCTGATTCACAGCCACACCAACAGTGAAGTAATCCTTGTAGGCATCCTTCAATCCTGGTCCTGCAGAATAGTCTACGGGGCGTCCCCACTGTGCAAACATCGATGTGCTACCGGCGAGCAACATCAGTCCTAATAATATCTTCTTCATGATTTGGTTTTATTTAAATATGTTAGGTATAAATTCATTCAGTCCTCTGCGCCATGTGAGCCACTCATGGTCTGTGCCAGTCGACTCATAGTAGTGGGCGTTGATACCCAGTGCATTGAGGTCGTCAACGAGTTTCTTAGTGCCAAACATCTTATCCATGCCCTCTGTACCGCTCATCATAAAGAAGTAGTGGATCTTCTTGTTGAAGTCCTCGGCATTATTGAAGATACCATTGTAGGCAGTCTTCACATCGAGTCCGAAGATTGCTCCGCTGAATGTTCCGATATACGAGAACTTATCCATGTTGTTGAGCACGATGTCGAAGGTTTGGTGTCCGCCCCAAGAAAGTCCTGCCATCGCACGATGGTCACGATCTGTCAAGGTGCGGAACTTCTGGTCTATGGTTGGTATTAAATCGTTGATCATAACTTTGTAGAACGAGTTGCCGTAGGTGCTCATGCCCTGACGGTTGTCGCCGCCTCTGAAAGGAGCCTTGATGTCACCACTCTCCATAACAACAATCATTGGCACAGCCTTACCGCTGGCGATGGCATTGTCCATGATATGCTGCATGTGACCCTGCTTGCTCCAGCCTGTCTCGTCCTCACCCATACCGTGCTGCAGATAGAGCACAGGATAGCGTTTCTTGGCATTTTTCTTCAGGTCATACTCAGCAGGGGTGTAAACCATAGCGTGACGCCACTCCTTTGTCGACTCTGCATAGTAGTAGAAGCTGCGCACCTCACCCGTAGCCACGCCTTGCTGTGGACGGTAGTAGTCACCCTCAGCACCCTCAGGAATCTCGATACCACCTGCCTCACGGTTACATCCAAAGAATGTCTCTGTGGCAGGATCAATGAAGTTCACGCCTCCGATATTCATAAAATAATAATGGAACCCGCGCACGAGAGGATCGGTAACAGCCATCCAGCCACCCTTTCCGTCAGACTGCATATCATATTTCTTGCTGCAGATGTCGAGCACCACCTTACGGGCCTCAGGAGCCTGGATACGGAAATATGCACGTCCCTCCTTGTCCACCTTCGGGAACTCATTGCCGGGAACGGTTGTCTCTGCGATAAAGGCATCCTCAGGAACTTCTATCTTCTTTGGCATCTCGATATAAGGACGCTTAGGCTCATAGCCGAGGAATCGTGCTACAGCCTCACCATAACGGCAACCCAGCTCACGATAGCCTGCCGCATCGAAATGCAGACGATCAGGACCGTTGCTACAGTCATCAGAAGAGATCACCTGCGCTGTATGCAGGGTCTGGGGGAGTTCGTCGATCTGTTTCTTACAAGCAAAGCATACGCCCTGACCACCAGCCTGGACGATATTTCCCGCATAGAGGTTCACATCCTCTGGCTTCAGCTGCAGGTCGCCACAGAGATGATCATACACCTGCTGCACCATTCCTGCCCACTTCGGGTCACCAGTGTTTGTCTCACCCTGATGCATCAGGATGCCCTTGATGACACCATCCTTCTGAGCCTTCTTGGCTAATGTAACTAGTCGCTCGTAAGGATTATTGTTATATGCCTCGAGCATGCCTTTCATCCAGTTGGGAGCCCTCTTAACATAAGAAGGAATACTATCTGGGAGGAATCCGCGGATATCGATACCGCCGATAGCTACGTGGATAACACCTATCTTGATATTCTCCGGCAGTGAAGCCACGAGAGTACGTCCGAACCAGTCAGCTGGGGTCAGTCCTGTATTAGGACGACAGAGTGGAGGAATAGCCTCGCACCACTCACCCATCTTACGGGCTGGCTGTTTATCTGTAGCAGGATAGTCCACTGCAGGCATCCACAGGAATCGTGGACCAGGACTCTTCAAATCCTGTGCCTCAGGACGTGCTGCACCTTCCATGTTCGACTGTCCGAAACAGAGGAAGATGTAGAAGTTAGGGTCAGCTGTCTGAGACGCCTTCTCAGTCTTAGCCTTTTTCATGGCGCTCTTCTTCTGTGCTGCCAGAGTAAATGGCAGTGCGAGTAACAATACTGCTAAGAGCGCGGTTTTAATTGTTGAATGTCTCATATTTATAAGTTAGTTGAAAAATTTAGAATGACTTCACCACCTTTGTGCCTCCGATGATATAAATACCTCGTGGCAGAGCATCCATCTTGTCTGCTGTTCCTACCTTCACACCATGCAGATTATATACGGCATCATCGGCAACCTTTGTCCTGATATTGCTGATGTCTGTAGAAGCACCAGCTTTTAGGAAATCCATATATGCAGGTGTATCGTATTTTGCAGGAGCAGCATCGTTTAGATACTTACCAGTAGCCATATTCCTCAGCGTGAAGCCCTTGTTAGCTTCATATTTTATTTCCCAAACTGCGCCATCCTTGACATCCTGCCCATACTGGTTGTTCAAACCAAGGATAAAGCTACACCATCCTCCTGCAATTGGTTGGGAGTTAAGATAGCCAGGCTCATTATTCCACATAATATAATCATTGCCGTTGAGCAGAATCAGTTTCAGAAGATAGCAACCATTGCGTCCTGAAATTGGTATAGCCTTAAACATATAACCATTGATTGCCTTATTATTTATTACTCCTAAGACATCACTGAATCCAAGATTCTGTGCATCAGAGCCGTAGAATATATTCTGGTTATCTTTACGGACAATGGCGAATGGCTGTGCTGTAATCTCATCTATGCTGCTCAGGGCAGTGAAATCGCTCAGGCTGAGACCTGTCACCTTGATAGATATAGTCTTCTTCCACTCATTCCCTTTATCAGAATAAGTTGCCGTTATCGTTGTCTCACCACTTGCAAGCGCACAGATATAGCCATTCTGGACTTTTGCTACTGACGGATTTCCAACAGTATATGTTACCAAACCAGCTACATCCTTTTTATGTCCGTCCTTAAACAAAGCATTCAATGACAATCTCTGCAGATCGCCAATCATCAGGTCATACGCCTCCTCTGCCGTTGTCAACGCCTCTACAGTATATGCATCACCCGTCTCTTCCTCATTGTCTGGATGTGGGACATTAACAGTATAATATTCTGCATACCAGTCCATACATGCTTTTCCACATGCCTCTTCTAAACCATTAAATGCCGGCATGGGATAGCCCGTATTCAACAGAGCATCGATATCAAACAGGCAGGATGTACTGGACAGGGTCATGGAGATATTGCCAAAATAGTCGAGATTAGCCTTAAAAGCCTTTCCCCACTTGGATGTTGAACCAGTGGCCCATGTTCCGTAGTTTGGCTTTACCCAAGTACCGCTTTCGTTGTAATGACCCTGAGCATTGGGATTCTCAGGACTCCAGTCCACCTCTGTGATGATTACAGGAGCAAAGTCTACTACAGGTACTGACTCATGGAAGTTCCTAATCTTGTTTGCAGGATCAGGGTTGTCATCGCTGCATCCATACCAGCCACAATAGTCGTGAACGGCATAACCGATGTTCTCGCCTTCGATAGGATGTTCTGCATAGCTGCGATAGTTCTGCTGCCATGTAGTTCCCGGAGCCCAGATGACACCTGTAAAGCCGTTGCTGCGGATCTTGTCAACGATAGGCTGGAAGAAATCATGAAGAGCCTTCGAGTCATCCTGATTATTGGCATTCTTCAGACTTACAGGCTCATTGGCGAGCTCTATACTGATCTGTCCGGCATGATTCTTCACAAACTCCTGCTGAGAGAAGATATCCCAGACATACAGCAGATACTGGTTATAGTAGTCACCAACTTTCAGCGATCCTGGACATACGCCAGGAGGACGAACCACCACGTACATACCATGATTCAGGGCTTTCTTTACCAGTTCCAAATATACTGTAGGCAGCCATTTCGCATAGCGTGTTTTGCTGAAATGCGAGATATCGGCCTCACCGCTTACTTCTTGCCCATTCGGGTCTATGGTTATATTCTTACCATCCTTCGTAATCTTCGAGAATCCTGCAGCAGTGATATTATCATCATTTGTCCATGCAGGGTCCATGTGAAGACGGAACACAGTACATTTTGACTGCTCCATACCCTGAAAGATCTTCTCGAAATATGCGAGACAGTTCTTAGCACCAGTATCGTTATAGTGATCCCACCAGCCTAGTGCCTTGGAACCTTCCCAACGGCCTCCATTGAAATAGTTGCTTGGCGTGTCCATCACACCATGCAACACCACCTGATTTCCATGTTTGTCTACGAGCCATCTACCCTCTACATGAAGTGATGGCAACTCTTTTGTCTGTGCCCATGCACAGAGCGTCATAAAAGCTAAAAAAACAAGTACGTACCTTTTCATGGCTGCAAAGATACGTACTTTATATAAAAAAGGCATTTCGATATGTTACCTATACTTTATTATATGTAACATACCTTGTTACTTTTTACAATAACGAAAATCTTCGATATCCACGAAACCACCTTTTTTCTTTGTTGCATAGCAGAAAATGGCAAACTTCGATCCCATGAAGAATCGTTGCCAGTCGAAACGCATCTTGTAGTCAGAACCTATCTTCGTCCAGTTCTCACCATCGAGACTGTAAAAGAATGTTGCCGTATCTGCACCTCCGAATCTGCCACCCGTAGGACGGAAGTCACCATCCACACGCAGCCATATCTTCTGTTGTTTCAGGGGCACACTCTCGATGACATTCTCCGTAACATCCCCAACGACCTTATCCTGACCTGTCAGCTTCACACTCTGCTCACTCATCTCCAGCACGAGCTTCTTGCCCTTCTTCTTGATGGTAAGCGCACCTGTGTCGCTGTTGAATGCCGCCAGACCCGCACAGTCACCGTCCTTCATCTTCGAGAGATCCATCTCGATGGCTCCGCTACACTCAGGTCCCTCCATTCTCTGTGTCAGCGTGTTGGGTGCAAGATAGATATTAGGTACCACACGGTTTGTCTTCAGTCGCAGACAACCCTGACGCTCCGTAAGACTCCAGGCATTATCAATGGGATTATGGTTCCACTGCCAATGCAGTCCGAGCTCCGGAGAAGAGAAATCATCGGCCTTCACGATATGTGCCTCCGGCTCTCCGCTCTTAAGAGCACGAACCTGCTCAGGCACCTTACCGTTCTCATCGCCGAGCATAGGCCATCCGTTGATCCATCGGCAGGGCATCACAGTAAGCACACGACCTACTCCACCTCTGTCCTGGAAGATAATGCCATACCAGTCGCCGTCCTGAGTATCTACTATCGTTCCCTGGGCCTCATAAGAGAAACCTCCGAACTCACTCTCCAGAATCACCTGTTTCTCCCAGGGTCCCTGGATATTGTCTGCCCTGTAACACACCTCACGACGATGCTTGCCCGGGGCGTAGACATGTGATATCATCAAGAGATAGTATTTCCCGTTGTGCTTTATCAGTCTCGACCCTTCGAGCAGACCTTTCTCGTCTTCCTCACGCTGGAAGATCTGCCTGTGTGTTCCCTCGATGACATCCGAGAGGTCTGGCTTCAGTTCCATCATCTCTCCCGTACCATATACTACATACACGCGCGAGTCGTCATCGAAGAACAGCGAACAGTCATGGAAATGTCTCATACGCGAAACAATCTTCCAAGGGCCCTCTGCCTTCTCTGCCGAGAAGATATAGGTGTCGCCCATGGGTCCTGCCTCGTTGGGAGCCAGGAGGGCATAGAACTTACCATTATGATATTTCAGCGAAGTGGCCCACTGACCTCTGCCGTATACCGTTCCCTGCTGTAGGTCGTACTTCGGAGAGTCGGTAAGCTTGTCGAAGATATATCCGACAGTCTCCCAGTTCTTCAGGTCTTTCGACTTCATGATGGGTGCTCCCGGCATCAGGTGCATCGTGGTCGAAACGAGATAGAAGGTGTCGCCCACACGGATGATATCCGGATCGGGCACATCAGCCCAAAGCATGGGGTTCTGTATCTTCTCAGTCTTCATAGTCTCATAATCATCGGCGATTAGAGACAGAGTATTCAGAAGACATAGTAACAGAATAACAGGTTTCTTTTTAAGACAGAATGACATAAGAACAAAATTTTAAATTAGTGAGAATGCTACGTCCATCATGTGCGTAAAGTTATTCTGTCTCTCCTCTGCCGTTGTGGCCTCGCCTGTAAGGATATGGTCAGAGATGGTGCATATACCCAGTGCACGGTTGCCAGAGCGGGCTGCGTTCATATACAGGGCAGCTATCTCCATCTCCACAGCGAGCACTCCCATGTTGATCCACTTGTCGGTATGGGGATTCTCACCATAGAACACATCCGACGACAGCACATTACCTACCTTGTACTTATATCCGAACTTCTCGCACGACTCCACCGCCTTACGTATCAGGTCGAAGTTGCCTATGGGAGCGAATGTGCCAGGCATCTCATAACTTGCTGCATAGTTGCTGTTGGTGCAGGCACCCATAGCTATTGCCAGGTCGCCGATATGCAGGTCGTTGTTGATAGAACCAGCCGATCCCACACGGATGATTGTCTTCACGCCATAGAAATTGTAGAGCTCATAGGTGTAGATGCCGATAGAGGCCATACCCATTCCGTGTCCCATCACACTGACTCTCTTTCCTTTGTATGTACCGGTAAAGCCAAGCATACCACGTACCTGATTAAAACACACTGCATCGTCGAGGAACTTCTCGGCCATCAGCTTCACTCTCAGCGGGTCACCCGCCATAATCACCGTCTCGGCGATCTCGCCGTACTTTGCCCCGATATGGGGAGTTGGAGTCTTGTCCATAATCTTTAAGTTTAAATTAGAAAAATGGTTTGCGGGTACAAATATAGGCATTTTTTTGTTAACTTCAAAATATAAAGAACTTTTTTTTCACAAAGGCGCAAAGGGTCAGCCCCCTTGCGCCTTTTTCTTCACTTGATGTTAAAGACAACCTTCCTGCGATTGCCTTTAGGACGTACTGCGAAGTGAACCCATACCGTCGAGCCCCGCACCTCGATGATTAGTTCATCAAAATCTTCTTTCGAATCATCTGCGATATCCAGCAGGATAACTGCATAGCGAAGAGCTTGCTCCTTGCCTAAGCACCTGATATCAGCAGCACAGCCAACGAGATGGTTCGAGGTCGCTGATCCTCCTGTCTTCTTATTCACCTCCCAAGAGCGATATGCAGAGTTGATGATTATAGGGTCATTCCCATCTCCATACCTCTTGTTCCACTCTTCACGAAGCATCTCCAGCCAACCGCATAGACGCTTCAGGTTCTCGATAGCCACATGACTCGGTATATTCCCATCCTTCGTCTTATAACTCGTCTTCGTCATCTCACCGAGCGTGAAGTGCTCGGTGAGTTTCATTTGTTTATTCATTTCTACTATACTCATTCTGTTAATCTGTTACTATGTCTTTAAAAGTTATTCTGTCTTTTTGATTTGACCATTTGAATC
>CACWLC010000017.1 GCA_902761605.1 uncultured Prevotellaceae bacterium | reverse complement strand
GTGGATGTTCAGCGTCTGCTTGTAGCTTACTCGAGGGTAGTACTTACCGTACGCCTCACTCGTCTCGTTGTTGTTACGTGTCAGATAAAGTTCAATCATAATTTTTTAAAATGTTTAAATAGTTGATAATAAGTTGTTAATTAATCTCGTTGTATCTCAGTCCGAATAGCGCTACTTCTTTCTTTGACAATGCAAAGATACTAAATATCTTACGAACTTTATCTGTTATGATACATTATAAACTGTTTTTATTCGTTATTCTCAATATTTTTTCGTAACTTTGCAGAAGATAATAACAAACATATAAATTACATCAATTATGACCCGAAACAACAACAATGAACTCACAGTCCGTTCCTACGGACGCACAGAACTTGCGACATTCTATTTTCCCAAGATGAACCCCGAGGCAGCCTGGCATAAGCTCCGATCCTGGCTCGGATTGAATCCTCGATTGTCGTACCTTTACGCCAAACGCACCCGTTCTTTCACACCGGCAGAGGTGTCTCTCATCTTCTCTGAGCTCGGCGAGCCGTGATTCGCGCGCCAGGCTCTTAATTACCAATACTCCTTATTTGTTTTTCGGCTGGTGGCTCTTGTCAAACAACAGGAGCCACTTATTCTATAAGGTATGAACAGACACACACGAAACAAGAGTTTTTGCCTTTTTGCCCTTTNTTTGTTTTTTTATATAAACGCATAAATCCTATAAATATTATGGTAACATTATAATATAATTATAATTATATTATAATGTTATATAATAATATGTTACAATTTGAATATTACTATAAAAAACCCTATTTTTATAAAAAGGCAAAAAGGGCAAAAAGACAAAAACCTAAAATCCGCAAAGGTTACGGCTGTAAACGCGAGAGGTCCCGTGAGTCTTTGCACTCACGGGACCTCTCTTGAACTGACGGGGCTGTTACATACACCACCTACGACCACCGTTCACCTGCTCCAACTCTTCCTTTGTCAACTCCTGAGCCTTCTTCTGGCTGTTCTTTTCATTCTGTTTCATAATCTTAATGCCCTTAACTTTTTGCTGATTTTCGTCAGGACTATATGCGACACGGCAGCCTGTTTGCGACAAACAGCCGAAATCGCCCCCAAAACTGTCGCATAGTTACGGCTATGCCAGAAGTCGTGGGGATAGGTACCTGAGTCATAGCAGTCATCATACCCAAGTACTGTCCCTGCGACTACTGCGACAAAACCCATAAATTGTCATGATCTCTGTCGCAGACGATGACTATTTTGTACTTTTCCCAAATAATATTTGGAAGTTTCGAAAATTATTCTTATCTTTGCAACCAGAATATTATTGTCAAACCCTTAAAAATAATGATTATGAAAAGAAAAAAGGCAAATTTCAGTGTTGAATCATCATTTTCTTCCGATTTTATTTGGAAGTTGTTCATTAATTGATTAACTTTGCAGAGGAATTTGTATGGAGAAGATTCGAACAATACAATTGTTTAGGAACTACTACAAGGAATTCTATGTTGCTCAAGCAGATGATGTGCGACACAAAATTAACCAGGTTCTGAAGATGATTGAAACTCAGCACATAGTACCAATCAAGTTCTTCAAATACATTGAGGGATCAGACGGAATCTACGAAGTTCGAGTTGAAGTAGGAAACAATATTTATAGAGTGTTCAGTTGTTTTGATAAAGGTGCAGTAGTTGTACTATTTCATGGTATTCAGAAGAAAACGCAAAAGATACCACCAAGAGAAATCAGAAGGGCTGAAGCAATTAAAAAGGAATATTTCAAAAGTAAAGAACAAGGAGAATAGGATATGAAAGAAGAAAAGAAGAATGCAATCATGAATTGCTCGACATTTGATGAACTTCTTGACGAGGAGTATGGCAAAATGGGGACTCCTGATCGAATGAAGTTTGAAGCTGAAGCAGAGGCTTTCTGCTTGGCAGAGACTTTGAAGGAACAGCGCCGTCTGGCAGGTTTGACTCAACAGGAACTTGCTGACAAAATCGGCACTAAGAAGAGTTATATCTCCAAACTGGAGAATGGCCATGCCGATGTACAACTCTCCATTTTTGCTGGTTTAGGGAAAAGGGTCTCTGTTGCAATCCTATAATACGCAGTGAAGGCTCGCCGCTGCGAGCCCTCACTAACCAATTAACTAACTAAACCAAAACTAAAATGCAATATGAAAAGAAACTTATATCTTTATCGTATGAATCTTTTGATGATGCAAAGGTACGGTAAAAAACGACCGATTCCAAATAATCTTTCTGATTTTTCCTCAACTACTCGCGACACGCCCTGATTCTTGCGACAAAACCCACGCATGCCATCAATCTCTGTCGCAAACAACTCGACAATATATGGATAGCTCGGATGAAAAAACATTAATGGAATCGCTGGATCCTGTCATCGTTGAACTGCTTAAGGAAAATGTCAGACTGCGGGGGGAGATTGACCGGCTTAAGGAGAGACTGGATAATAAAAAACGCTTCTTTTTTTGTGCCTCTATGAATTATTCAGGTTAAGTTCAACAATATCAATATCAGGCACAAAGATAAGCTTTTTTATTCATTTTTCCAAATTTTTCAGGTAAAATCTAAAATTATTCCGCATGCCCCAGGTGCCTATGAATAATTCCCTATGACTAATTTTTTGGCTCGCAGAGGATGCGGGCCAATACTGCGTTTAAGGGTACTACTTTATGAATACCTTCTTGCCATCGATGATGTTGATTCCTTTCTGGGGCTTTGATAATTTTTGTCCCCATAAATTATAGATGACGGCATTTTTCTTCGTTGGGGAAGCAGAAATCACATGAATGCCAGTGGTGGATTCCAGACGCTCCAACTTGAAGTTATCAAAATTTACCCACGTAGCTGTTGTGTTCTCTACTTTCAGCCCAAGCGAAATAGTTGTCTCTGAAGCTATCTGGAATTCGAGCGAGAACGCATCGACTCCTCCAGTTCCATACATCTCCTCCCTGTTGTTGCCAGCCATCAGGAAAAGTCCGGAAGAACTTTGGTCAGAAGCGCAGTTTAAACTCAACCGATAGCTGCCTGCTGGTAGCGTCACCATCTGAACCACTTCTTGATTAGCAATGGCACTCCCCGTCCATTCAAACTCACAGAAATTGCTCAGCGCTTCCCAGGTATGTTCCCTCCACTTAGCTGTACCGCCTGTATTCGTCCAGCCATGAAGATCGTTGTCAAAAGAAGGATTCACGAGATATTGGCTTGTCACGTTGGAGGCCTGCTCTGTTTGCTGTGTCAGGAATGTCGCCATTGTGGAAAGAGCTGCAAGAGGCTTACCAGTCTCTTCACTCCAAAGTCCTTGGCGGAATCCTTCTGGAAGCCACCAGTATAGTCCTTTCACCTGCGGATATTCCCATAGCATCTTTATCAGGTCGTTCAGATAGTTGTTTTGTCCATCCTCAGTATTGGGATAGCCGTAATAATCGTCTTCTCCCTTGTAAGCTTGATTTGTCTCAACAACCATTACATCCTTCTCTCTGAATTCCCTTTCAAACATGTCAAACGCACTCTTCAGATTATCGAACGAGTCCCAAGTCAGATAGAAACTCAAACCTACAATATCGTAGTCCACTTCTTTCACCTTCTCAGAGAAATATTGCAAATCATTTACCCCTGCGCAGCCATTGTGTATGATGATCTTAGCTTGGGGGCATACTTCTCGGCAGGCCTTGCTTGCTTCTTTCAGTAGCCTGATGAAGCGGTTCCAACTGTAGTCGGAACTTCCCCGATCTACATACTCGCCCCAGAGCATACCATGGTCCACCTCATTGCCTATCTGTATCATATCTGGTGTCGCACCAGCATCTATCAGCTCACGCAGGGAGTTTTTTGTATATTCATAGATTTTGACGTATAACTCCTCATTGCTCAGTCCTTCCCAGGCGTGGGGTATGTACTGATTACCTGGATCTGCCCAAGTGTCGCTATAGTGGAAATCGAGCATGAAAGCCATTCCTAAATCCTTGATACGCTTACCAAGCGCCTTAACCATTTCCATGTCTTGAATAGCTCCCCATTCGCGATGTTCTTCTGGAGCATAGCTCGGATCTACGAACAGGCGTACGCGGATAGAGTTGAACTGCTTTTCTTCTTTCAGGAAACGTAGCACGTCTTCCACCTTGTTTCCTTGGTCATCCAGATATGTTTTTCCTTCTTTCTCGAATCGAGGCAGCAGCGACAGATCGCCTCCAAGATAGCGGTCAAAAGTGTTATAGACGGGTTCTTTGGATGCTGCTGCCTTATAGGGCGTTTTCTCTTTTATCTCACAGCCCCAGAACGGACTAAGATCCGAGTATTCTTCAGTTCCGTCCTGACGAATCAGCCAAGCACTGATGACCTTGACATCTGTTTTGCCCTCTTTGCAATATTGCAGGGTGATGCGATTAATGACATCTTCTATTGGAAAATCGCTAAAAAGAATCGTTGCTGATGTACCTGCACTCAGAGTCTTTCCCTCTGTTACAGCCCCATTATCGGCATATATCTTAAGAGTAAAAACATCTGCGTTTATTGGCTCAGCAAACTCCACTCTTATTCCTTTATAATTCTTCTGTTTCAGAGGAATGTCATCATCATATAAATTCAGCTCTGACCATATATCATTGTATGCGATGGTATGCACGAACTGTTTGCGCTTATATTTGAGATTGCAATTTGAATCGCCCCCCAAACTCCATTGTTCGCTGTTGTCCATGTAACGTAAAACAGAGCGTTTGATACCAATATTATAATTACCAGCTACTTTATGTCTTAAAATAATACTTTTTACAGATTCTTCTAATTTTAGCGTTTTAAAATCAATATATGTCTTAGTAGATGTTATTGGTATTTCAACGATTTCATAATTATCATAACTCTTAACTAAAATCAGTTCTAGCCGTCCTTCTTCATAGTCATCCAGCTCAAGAAGAAAACCATCGTAATATTTGGTATCCAGCTCCCTGCAAAGATAAAATTCATTGTGGTCATCAGTAAATTCCACACTCAATTCATAATCGTCAGCTGTAAGAATAGAAGGATTATACCAATCACCATAATAGCCTTTCATGACTGCGTTGATGTAATCTGCATTTATGATTGCTGGAAAACTGCGAAAATCTCCATATGATATGTAACCATTATTGAAATCAAATGTGGCAATTCCGTTGTCTCTCGTTCGTTCCATGAAATATCGTATATACTCAAATGCTTTTTCTGGGCATGGATCTATACCAAACCCCCATTCGCCTATAATCAGGGGGACTCCTTTTTGTGTTAGTTGTCTGTTGTATCTTTCAATCTCAGAATCTAAGAAAACTTTGCTATCGGCAATATCGTTATTTTGGTCGAGCACTCCTACATAGTAGTGAAGTTGGAAAGCAATATGATTAGGAATTTCGTCTTTTGGTACACTGAGGTTTTCAAGATTTTTTTCACTACCACACCCACAATAGACATTGACAATCAAATTGCGCACCTTATTATTGCCACCTGTTGCACGGACTGCATCAACAAAGCTTTGGGCATACTTGTTTACAGCTCTGTATATGGATTGCTCAATGACCTCGTCGTGTCCCGTTGGTCCCCATACACCAGGACGGACTTCTGACCATTCACTAAAACTATAAGCATCTCCCCAAGAGTTCCATTTGTCAACGATTTCATTATATCCTTCAAAGAGCAAATGTTCGTCGTAGTCTTTGAACTCTTCTGCTATCTGTCGCCATATAGCCTCAAAGCGTTCATGGTTTTGCTCATAATTGGTTTCATCTGCAATAACCCATTTATCACCATCAGGCGCTCCAGCATCGTGATGCAGATTTATAATACAATACATCCCTTGGTCTATTACATAGTCCACGACTTCATGCACACGCTTCATCCAGGCGGGGTCAACATCATACCCTTCCCATTTTGAAAAGTCCCAGCATGGTTTTATTTCTTCTTGACCTTGTTCATTTTTAATAGGCTTGTATTCAATGACAATTTTTCCTGTATGAGGATACCATGATACAGGAACACGGACGGCATTATAGCCTGCTTTTCGCCACATCTTCATCAATTCTGCCTTGGTGACAGGATTGCCCCATGCAGTTTCATAATCCTGTGGCCTTCTTTCTGTATTTGCTTCTATCCACATGTTATTTAGTTCGCCAGATACGCTCTCTAGTGTATTGCCAAGATTGACTCCCACTTTCATATTCTTCACAGCCTCGGCAGCGGTTTCAAACTCTTCTGTCTGTGCTTCAATGCTCAGAGACATCAGAAGGATGCAAAGGATAGATAATAGTCTTATTTTCATAATGCAAGTAACTTGTATTTATTGATGCAAAGATAGACATAATCTCCGAAAACACCAAATATAATCCGCCAAAAATCCAGATGGGCGCAAAAGTCTCTGCGCCCTATTTTACTTTACATGTTTGATTTCAGTGTTGTTCTTCGATATTTGAAGGAGAGTCGATAGGAACGACTTATTAATTCTTCTGTCAAGGGATACTCTGTGGCGAAGAAGTCTAACTCTCGTTTTACTAATCGTTCAGCCAATCCTATGCGACGACCAAACTCCTCAAAGTGTTTGCGACCAACGGTATTCGTATCAGACAGATGCATGCCTTCCTTGAAAAGGCCTTTGTCAAGAGCAAAGATACGAGGCATTCGTAGATGGAGACTCGTATTGACAAGGTCGTAAGCTGGAGCCAAATGATATTCGCCATCGCCACGATTAATGAGCGAAAAGTTCTTCAGGTGCGCATCATCGTTGAGCGACAGATAATTGAAGACTACCATTCGGAAGAACTTCAGGATTTCAACGGGTGCTGCCTTGACATACTTTCGGATAATATCAGCGCACTCCTCATAGCTGAGATTACTATACTTGTAGTCGCTACCCCCATTCGCACTTGTCAAACCTGCAAGTGAGGCGAGGTCTTCTTGTTGATACTTCTGTCCACTTGGCCCTACATCGAACCTGCGACAAAGATAGGCAGCTTCTCCATCACGGAAAAAACAGAGTGCATTAAGGATAATGTAATTGAAAAGGTTAAAAATGGTGTTTACAAAAAGCTGGCGCAAGCCGTGTGAAAAGTTTTTGTCTTTTTGTACTTTTTGCAATTTTGGATTATATGAGTATAGTAGAAATGAATAAGAAAGAGAAGTTATCACCTCACTTTACGCTGGGAGAGATGACGAAGACAAGTCATAGGACGGCGGACGGGAATATTCCGAGTCATGTGGCTATCGAGAATCTGAAGCGTCTTTGTGGTTGGCTGGAGATGCCATCGAGGTGCGGGGCTCGACGGTATGGGTTCACTTCGCAGTCCGTCCGAAAGGCAATCGCAGGAAGATAGTCTTCGATATCAAATAGATGCGCAAGACATAAAGTCCTCAAACAGTCTGCGATTATTGCCGGGGGTGATAATGTGGTGGTTGCCTATTGGACGAGTAAGGAAATAGCTGGTCTGTGCAGCATCCGATAGTTGGATAATTTGCTGAGTGCGACACAAGTCGGGCTTTGCCTGATTTCTTACCAGCTCGCCTTCTGCCATAAAGCAACGTTTCAAATCGCCCGAGACCTTAAAGATGGTTACAGGTCCTTCTTTCATGTAACCACGAATGCCAACGCCAATACCTGACTCGAAGTGGGTGTCGAGCTCATATCGCTCCACCATGTTCAGAGGTATGGTGCAGTGTGCAAACAGCATCTCACCTGTTTCCGGGTTAATCTGTGAAGGATTGGCCTGGAAACCAGAGATGCCAAGCAATGCATTGGTAATGGCCATAGACAGCATGGCTGGCACGTCGCCCTCGCATCCTGCCACAATACCCTCAGCATTCAGTTTTGCCAAAGCCCAGCAGCCTGTATTGCGGACTGCTGTGAGCAGATCGAAGCATCTAAGTGTGAAGCCTTGCAGATGATGCCTGTTGACGATAGCCATTAAGGCCTCGTAGATGCGGTCGGGCATATCACCAACGGTAACTTTGCCAACTCCTTCAATAAGCTCTTCTATGGGAACCTCCACAAGATCAATACCCAACGCTGTCTTCACGGCCTTAGGATCTGCAGCGCTCGATATAAGCCAATCTGATGGTTGGCCGATAATGCCGAATCGGGCACCGCAGAGTTTCTTTTTAGCCTCGTTTACCCTCTCAAGCGTTTCCAGGCGGCGGGATATATAGTCGGCGCTGCCATGGATAATCTCACCCTGCAGATTGTTCTGCTGCAGATATGAGAGGATTTCCATCGATGCGGCCAGAGAGTTGCTCTTGCCCGATGTCAGCAGATAGAATGAGGTCTGAGCCTGCTGTTGCCGGAGTTGTGGCAGGAGGCGCCTGAATATGCCTTCGGTGCCTCCTGTGCGGACGTAGATGACTGAAAGGGCATGATTACCATAATCAGTGTAATCATTGCCCTTAAGAGTGTAATCAATGCCCAGACTGCTTAGAAACTCCTGGGTAACTGCACCAACGGCTTTCTCGTCGTGCAACTCGGATGAGAGTGTATAAATCGCAATCATTTCCCGCTTCATTCATGCACGTAGAGGTTCCAGCCAAGATAAGTCTCGATAGCCTCATTCAGGATGTCAACCACATCGGTGCGGCACATAGCTACATGATGCTCGAAACCATTCTTGCAGATATACTTCATCAGCTTCTGAAGGTTGTCAACCTGAGTAACTGCGATACAGCCGTCCATGCCGTAAGGATCGTTGGTAATCTGACCCTTGCCGAGATATGCCTTGATACATCCCTTAGGATCATCGGTAGAGATACGGAAATATGTGAACGGACCCTCGCTGACCTTTGCATAAACAGCACCGAAGGTGTTGATCTTGCCGAGAGTTCTGCCGAGTACTCCGAGAGGACCGAGCTTCAGGTTGTCATTGCCGACAAACGACTTGGGGAAGTTACCGCAATGGGTGCATACGCACTTGTTGCGATCCTCAGCGAAGTTGTTGTTCCAGTCGAGCAGGGCTGGTGACTTGCCAGAAGCGAGCATCAGCGCATACATGGATACAGCACCGGCGAGGTCGGTCTCACAGGCAGCAGGGATGAGTTTGTCGGAGAGCATTGACATGGTGACGCAGGGCGCACAGCCGTAGTTCTGCTCCAGAGAGTCCCAGCACTGTATGGCTACGGCCTGAACATCGTTGGCTTCAATCCAGTTCTCTACAGCCACACTGAACTTGGCCTGCAGCCCCAGTTTCTCCTTGTAGCTGTCGGGCACCTTGGCGTAGTTGCAGGTACGGTTGCACATCTCGATGAACTTCGGGTCGTCGTCCGAAATCTTCTGGGCAGCATAGAGAATCTCGCTGAGGTCGGCAGGAACGACAGTGATGCCTGAGCGCTGCAACAGTTTTTCCGAGGCACGGCATGTGTTGAAGCCCAGCGGACGAGTACCAATCTGTCCCAGACGACAGTGGCGCAGCCCGTTTACCACACGGCAGATGGCGGCAAACTTGTTGATGTCCTGAGCCAGCAGCGGACTGTAGATAGAGTAGGTATGCAGGGTGGTATCTGTGAATGGGATACCATACTGATAGAGGTTGTTGCATACAGAGATCTTTCCGCAGAAAGCGTCACGGCGACTGTCGAGGTCTACCTTGTCGTTCTCGTCATCGCAAGCCTGTACCAATACAGGCACATTCAGATTTGCATCGCTGATGGCATTGATGATACCGATCTCAAAGCCGAAGTTAGGCAGCGAGACGATGATACCGTCGATCTCGTCACGATGCTCGCGGAACTGTTTGCTGACCTTCAGTCCGTCCTCGCGGGTCTCGATACTTGAAGAGCCTGTAGGTGTGGCATCCTCTGGCAGGATGATGTACTCGTAGCCTTCGTCTTCGAGGGTTTTCAACAACTGCTTGCGTACATCGCGTGCAAGCTCTGAATTAAAATAGGCGCGTGTTCCGATAATCACGCCGAAGCATTGTTTTCCGTTCTTCATAATTGTATATTTGTTCAGTAGTTTGTAATTTTAATTTCCAATGATTTTGTTGACTGCTTTGCGCCAGCCTTCGTAAGAATCAAGGACCTGTCCCCTTGATTCTGGCTGGATAACCTTTGTTACCTTGCGGAAGCCTGTCACCTCATCGAACGATGTCCAGATCTTACGGGCAAAACCGTTCATCAGTACTGCTCCTAATGCCGAGGCATCCTCCACCTCAGTACATACGATAGGAGTATCCAGAAGGTCTGCCTGATACTGCATCAGGAATCCGTTCTTTGTAGGACCACCATCGGCGCATATCTCAGAGAGGTGAGAGGTGAGTGGTGAGAGGTTAGAAGCCATCACATCCACGAGGTCCTTAATCTGATAGGCGATGCTCTCAAGACCAGCACGTACTACATGGGCACGGGTGGTGGCGAAGGTCATGCCTACGATACCTGCTTTGGCATCGGGTTTCCACCAGGGAGCCCCCAGTCCGGCAAAGGCAGGCACGATATATACTCCGCCATTGTCAGGTACCGATGTTGCCTCGGCCTCCATCTTGCCAGGACTGTCGATAAGCTTCAGCTGGTCGCACATCCATTTCAGAGTGGCACCAGTACTGTAGATATTTCCCTCGTAGCCATAGAAATGCTTTCCTAAGGCAGAGAATCCTACAGAGGTTACGAGTCCATCGGGAGCGGTTAATGGCTGCTCACCGATATTCACCATGATGGATGAACCTGTGCCGTAAGTCACCTTACCGGAACCCTCATTGAAGCACATCTGTCCTGCGAGGGCACCATGAGAGTCGCCCAGCACACCTGCTATCTGGATGGGTTGCTCGAAGACTTCCTCTACAGTTGTCTCGCCATAGATAGCGTCGCAAGGCAGAACCTCTGCCATCATCTGTCGGGGAATGCCGAAGAGACTGAGCAATTCGTCATCCCAGTCCATTGTATGGATATTGAAAAGCATCGTACGTGATGCGTTCGTTGTGTCGGTATAGAAGCTCTTGCCGCCTGTAAGTTTCCAGACGAGCCAGGTGTCGATGGTACCCATCAGCAGGTCACCACCCTCGGCAGCCTCTCTTGCTCCCTCGATATTGTCGAGAAGCCATTTTACACCACTTGCAGAGAAATTGGGATCGATGAGCAGTCCGCTCTTCTCCTGAATCATCTGGGTTTTTCCGTCTTCACGGAGCTGACGACATATCTCTGCACCTCGGGTGTCTTGCCATACCACAGCTTTGGAGATGGGCTTGCCTGTGTTTTTGTTCCAGACAACGACAGTTTCGCGCTGATTGGTGATGGCAAGAGAGTAGGATGTGGCGGGTGGTTGCTGACCAACAACCTGTCGGATGGCCTCTACTGTATTCTGGTATATCTCCTCAGCATCGTGCTCTACATATCCTTCCTTGGGATAGTACTGCTTGTGGGCGATATCACTTCTGCCAACCAGCTTACATTGCTCGTCGAAGAGCAATGCCTTGGTGGCAGAGGTGCTTTGGTCGATAGCGATGATAAAGTTATTCATGACTGTCCTCTTTTCACTATTAACTCTTAACTAACTCCATCGCCGCATTGTAGATTCCCTGATAGTCGAATCCGTAGTGACGGAACACCTCTAATGGTGATGCGTGGATGACATTCTCATCGGGCACACCGAGTATCCTCATCTTTACGGGACATTCCTGAGCTGTTATCTCAGCCACGATGGCACCAAGACCTCCGTAGATGCTATGCTCCTCGGCGGTGATGATACGTCCTGTCTCACGGGCAGCCTTCAGGACGGCCTCCTTGTCGAAGGGCTTGATAGAGCACATGTCGAGCACTCGGGCGTTGATGCCCTGTTCCTTCAGCATCCTGGCTGCCTCCACACAATGAGCCACAGTCTCTCCGGCTCCGATGATGGTGAGGTCGTTGCCTTCCATCAGGGTGTTGGCTTTGCCAAGCTCAAACTCGAAGTCATCGTTCTCATATACGTCGGGAACGGCATTACGTCCCACACGGATATATGCCGGCTTCGGATGATTTACCAGTTTCTCCACCAGCTTGCGTGTCTGACGTACGTCGCATGGCAGATAAACCTCCATGCCTGGGAACGTGCGCAATACTGCAATATCGTGCAGGCTGTGATGAGTAGCACCCAACTGACTGTATGCCACGCCACCGCTCACGCCACAGATCTTGACTGGCATCTGTGAATAAGCCATATCCACCTTAACCTGCTCCAGGGCACGTGCCACATAGAAACAGGCAGGACCGAAGATAAACACTTTCAGTCCCGTTGAGGCCAGACCGGCTGACACTCCCACTGCGTTCTGCTCGGCAATACCTACCTCAACGAACTGCTCAGGCAGAGCCTTGGCGAAATCGGTCAATGTGGCTGAACCGCTGGCGTCGGATGTTACGGCAACTATCTGCTTATCCTCCCTGGCAAGCTCCAGGAGGGTGTCGGTAAAACTCTTACGACTTGGTATCTTATTAGGTGCTTTCATCATTCTTTTTCTCCTTCATTATATAATTGGTGAATACGCTTGTCAATCTCACTCAGGGCCACCTCATACTGCTCCTCGTTGGGAACACCATGATGCCACTTTGCCACGTTCTCCATATAAGAGATGCCATATCCCTTAGTGGTGTCTGAAATGATAAGATGTGGACGGCTGTTGTTCCAGTTGATGTCATCAAGGGCATTTACAATCTGTCGGACGTCATCGCCATTGATCTCTTTGACATCCCATCCGAAAGCCTCCCAACGGGCACGGATGCTCTCCAGGGGCATCACGTCTTCGGTAGAACCTGAAATCTGCAGGCCGTTGCGGTCGATGATTGCCACGAGATTGTCAAGATGATACTTGTTGGCTGCCATCGCTGCCTCGTAGATAGAGCCCTCGGCCTGCTCGCCGTCGCCCATCACAACGTATGTCTTATATGATGCGCGCTGCATCTTGGCTGCCAATGCCATGCCGACACCTGCCGAGAGTCCGTGACCCAGGGCACCGGTATTGAGTTCTACACCAGGAATAGTCCTGTCAGGATGTCCTCCCAAATGGGCGTAGTCCTTACCATACTGTTCCAACTCATCTTTCCCGATAAATCCCTTATCACAGAGCACGCAATAGAGTGCCTCTGCACAATGACCTTTACTGAGAATGAAACGATCACGCTCAGGCATCTTGGGATTCTTGGGGTCGACGTTCAGGGTGTGGTAGTAGAGCACTGTCAGTACGTTGAGTACCGAGAGGTCACCGCCGATATGACCTGTCTTGCCTGAGTGAACCAGATTGATTAGCTCCAATCTGAGACTTTCCGCTTTTTGTTTTAGTACTGTATATTCCATTTTTATGTAGCTAAATGTTTTTTTTGTTTCGTTTGCAAAGTTAAGGAAATAAAGCCAAAAACGAAAGCAAACGAAAGGAATTAACTTGTATTTAACACTCGGAGTGTAAATTTACCCTTGAAAAGGCATTTCTGCTATGATATGTTTCAAATCGAAATCCACAAGAATCTTCTTGTCGGCTTCTGTTATGTTCGAGTCTGTGATGATATAGTCTATCATTGACAACGCTCCCAAACTGGCAAACGAACTCTTTCCTATCTTTGAAGAGTCAGCCACCAGATAAACGGTATCGGCACTCTCTATCATTGCCTTCTTTACCACGAGGTCGCTAAGACTGGGGTAGGTGAGGCCAGCCTTCAGACTGATGCCCGCTGTGGCCAGGAAGACTTTGTCTACGTGGATTCCCTCAAAGAACATAGCAGCTTTCTCGCCTGTCAGCGAGAGTGTTGGCGACTTGAATTCTCCACCAGTGACATTAAGGTTGATACCGCGTTCCTTGCCAAGTATCATGGCGATGTTAAGTGCGTTGGTAATGACCTGAAGGTTATGATATCCTTTAAGTAGTTTGGCTATCTCAGTAGTGGTACTGCCTGAGTCGAGTATGATGACGTCACCATCATTGATGAGTTTTACGGCCTCGGCTGCAATGGCACGCTTGGCTTCCATATTCTGCTGGTTTACCAACTCCAATTCTCCGAAGTCGTTGCGGTCCTGATTCAGAAGGGCTCCTCCATGTTCACGACGTATGAATCCTTCCTTCTCAAGATACTCAAGATCCTGACGGATAGTTACTTCCGTAACCTTAAAGATACGGCTCAGATCAGCTACTTTTGCCTGTCCGTCCTCACGGATCATGGCCAGAATCTTATCTCTGCGTTGGCTTACAAATCTCATAATAGTACTATTTTTCTGCAAAAATACGATTTTATTTCCATCGAAACAAATTTTCTTTGCATTTTTTTTCTTTATTATTTGTTTTTCCTTTCGAAAGAGAAAGAGGGGAGACTGTCTCCCGACAAGCTCCCCCCAGTACGTTACTATTCTTTTTATGTTTCTAGTATAATAGTTTTTTGTTTTTAAGTAGTTTGCTTTTTCTTTTGTTTAGAGTAGTTTTGTTCTTTCCTTTTGTTTTGATTTGTTTCAATTTCGCTGCAAAAATAATTATTTTCTTTCGAATAACCTTGTTTTTGTATCTTAAAAAATATTAATTCTGTCAGAATTGTAAAATGAGAGCCTGGCTGGAGGAGAAATTATTGATTCCCTGATTCAGGAAGTCGATGTATCCTTGGATGTCTTCATCGTAGGCGCGGCTGCCCTGTAATGGTTTGCCGTCGGCATCGAGAATGACGTAGAAAGGCTGGGCGTTGGCACCGAACTTATGACTCTGCAGATAGCTCCACTTGGCTCCAACGGTGCGCAGGGTCTTCGTCTGACCCTCATCGTCGGTTACCTCCATAGGCTCACGGAGCGGAGTCTTGTCATCCACGTAGAGGGAGATAAGCACGAAGTCCTTGGTAAGTTTCTCGGCTACTGTCGGGTCGGTCCATACGGCAGCCTCCATCTTTCGGCAGTTAACGCATCCGAAACCGGTGAAGTCGATGAGTACAGGCTTGCCCTCAGCCTTGGCAGCTGCCATACCTGCCTCGTAGTCGGTAAAGCGAGCCTCTACCACCTTAGTGTTGAGATTGAAATCCTGAGTGTTCATCGGTGGGGCAAAGGCGCTGACAGCCTTACATGGGGCTCCCCACAGACCTGGCACCATATATACTGCGAAGGCCAGCGACACCAGTCCACCCATGATACAGATTACGGGCATGGGCTTGTTAAGCTCGCCACCCACCTCGTCTTCCTGGAACTTCAGCCAGCCGCAGAGATATGCTCCCAAAAGTCCGAAGATGACAATCCACAGAGAGAGGAATACCTCACGATCCATCAGATGCCAGCCGTAAGCCAGATCGGCTACTGAGAAGAACTTCAGTGCGAAGGCCAGTTCTATGAATCCTAACACCACCTTCAGCATTGTCATCCACGAGCCCGACTTAGGAGCCTGTTTCAGCCATGACGGGAAGAGGGCGAAGAGTGTGAACGGCAGAGCCAGGGCAAAGGCGAATCCGAACATTCCCAATGCCGGAGCCAGCCAGTTGCCGCTGGTGGTGGTCTCTACTAACAGCAGTCCGATGATAGGAGCGGTACAGGAGAAAGATACCAGCACCAGGGTGAATGCCATGAGGAAGACGGAGAGGTGAGAGTTTAGAGTTGAGAGTTTTGAGTTTGCTACCGCCTTAGAGGAGAGCTCTTCACTTTTCGCATCTACCTTTGTGGCCCAGCTGTCGGGTAGCTTTATCTCAAACCATCCGAAGAACGACAGCGCAAACACTACCAGCAATACGAAAAGGATGATATTGAATACGGCATTCGTAGACATGGCATTAAGCGTGTCGCTGCCGAAGAGGGCTGTCACTAACAGACCGAGGCCTAAGTAGATTACGATGATGCTCAGTCCGTAGGTAACGGCATCGCTGATGCCTTTTTTCTTGTCGCTCTTTGACCTCTTCAGGAAGAAACTTACTGTCATCGGTATGATAGGCCAGATGCAGGGCATGCATACAGCTAACAGTCCTCCGATGAATCCCATCAGCAGGATATATAACAGGGAGTGGTCGGCGATGCTGTCGCCTGCTCCGAAGGCACGGAGTTCGCTTATTACAGGGGTCCATAGTGAAGCGTCGTCGGTTGTTGATACAGCAGCGCTGTCAGAGGCAGAGACAGAGGTGAGAGGGGAGAGGGGAGAGGTAAGAGAAGTGTCGGCTGCGACTTTGTCGTTGCTTTCATTTTTCTCAGTTGTTTCTTCCTTTCCGGAATCCTTTTTTTCATCAGCAGCCTGTACTGGGGCCTTGCCGGAAACCTTCAGCGATACTTCAGATGGTGGAAGACAACTCTGGTCGTTGCAGGCTCCATATTCCAGATAACAGTCGATATCGTATGTTGGCTTGGTAAACTTGATCTTCTGTACGAACTGAGCCTGTTTCTCGAAGTACTTCAGCTCCATCTCAAACAACTTATCAAACTTCTTGATGACATTTCCTTTAGGCTGCAGCTTACCAACCGTCTCGGCACCGTCCATCTTCTCGATATTGAATGTCGCCTCTATAGGACCGTCGTTTCCCAAGTCGGTACTATATACATGCCATCCGTCGTCGATAGTCGCCGTAAATACGATTTCAGCCTCGGCACCCTTGCCGGTTTTCAGTTCCGACTTGAAATGCACGGGGTTCATCATCTGAGCCATGGCAGTAACAGCCATCAGGGCCATTACCACCGTCGTTGTCATCTTTTTCACCTGGATCATTCTTTCTGCTTTTTAACCTTAATACGTCTTTAGCGTCCGCAAAGGTACATAAAAAAGCGGAAATAATCTATTTATTAAGATTTTTTGTTATTCTGATCCAGTCGGCATCTATCCAGCCTCTATCGCATTTGGGATCGGTCTCTACAGATACGAAACCGAACTTGGCACCTATCCACTTGCCTTCTTTCATCTGGAACTCATCGCCGCAGTCCTTGTATTTCTTGCCATCCTGACTCCAGGAGAAACGCAACTTGGAATCGCTGACCTTCAGACGGAGATATATGTCTTCGTGGATGCCTGGCTTATAGTCAATCTTATCGACAGCGGTAGGCTTCAGGGTGGCAATGATGTTCTCTGTCTGGGGCTTGCCCTTGTCGGCAGCCTTACAGGTGAGCTGTACCAGCTGGAAGGCATTGCCCGTGCGACGGACTACCAGTGCGCTGTAGTCGAGGCCCATCATGATAAGTCCGCCCATCTGACCGTCGGCCTTAGAGGTGAAACGAAGCTTCGTGGTTACGGTAAACTCATCGGCAGGAGTCTTCTGGAGGAGCATGTTGGGCACTTCCCAGAAATTCTTCCAGTCGTTCGACAGCTTATAGGTGTATATACGGAATGTGCCAAAGGCTGTGGGGACACCGAATTTCTCATCGTAGTTGCCGTGCCATTGCCACTGCAGACCTACATTAGGAGAATTAAACTCATCGTTCTCCACGGGATTTACAATCTCTGTGCTCGATGACTTGGGTTTCTTATAGGTGGTTACAGGCTCACCTTTCTTACCCATGATGGGCCATCCGCTGGTCCAGTCGACGGGGTTGAGGTGTACCACGCGGCCGTAGGCTTCCTTGTCCTGGAAGTGAACGAACCAGTCTTCACCGTATTTCGTATGCACCCATCCTCCCTGATGAGGGCCGTTGATATTGGTCTTGCCCTGTGCCAGCACAATCTTGTGCTCGTAAGGGCCGTAAGGTGACTTGGAACGCATGGCAAGCTGGAATCCGGTAGGAACACCTCCTGCAGGACACATAATCCAATACCAGCCCTCGCGCTTATAGAACTTAGGTCCCTCGCAGGTGCGGTTCTCAGTGCCGTTGCCGTCGAACACGATTACAGGCTGGCAGATGGGCTTGGTGCCCTCTGCATTCATCTCACGGACGGTAAGCACGGATGCAAACTTAGAGCGGGAGTTGGCCCAGCCGTTGACGAGATAGCATTTACCATCCTCGTCCCAGAGGGGGGTGGTGTCGATATATCCCTGGCCGCTGATAACGCATACGGGCTGTTCCCATTCGCCGGCAGGATCACCGTTCCTGGTCTTTACCATCATCACTCCGAAGTCGGGGTCGCCCCAGTAGATATAGTACTGGCCTGCATGATATCGGATGCTGGGAGCCCAGACACCGTTGCCGTGCTGAGGCTTACTGCTGAAGTGCTCAAGGAGCTTGCAGTTGCCCTCGTAGAGGTTTTCCAGGGCGTAGCCTACAATCTTCCAGTTTACGAGGTCTTTAGAGTGAAGGATGGGTAATCCCGGTGTACAGTGAAAGCTCGATGCAGTCATGTAGTAATCCTCTCCGCTGGGACCGACGCATACGTCGGGGTCGGAGTAGTCGGCGTTGATAACGGGGTTGGTGTATGTGCCGTCGCCATTGTCGGGGCTCCATACCTGTGATTTGTACTGTGCCGAGGCTGAGAGTGTGGCCATCAGACACAATAGAAGAGTTGTAGTTTTCCTGATCATTTCTTTATTGTCTTTAAATGTTTGTCAAAGAAGTCGAGCACGCGTTTCTGCGAGTCCTTTCCACAGCTGTGGGGCATGTCCCAGAGATATGTCTCAATCTTGTCGCCGGCACCCTGGCTCTCCCAGGTGTCGTGCATGATCTTGAATGCCTTCTCTACTCCGGCAACGGGGAAGAGCTTGTCCTGAGAGCCGTTGATGAAGAGCATGGGCTTGGGACAGGCGATGCTGGCTACATGGGGATAGTCAAGCCAGCGACGCAGACCTGGGTAACAATTGGCGAAACCGCCGTTCTCTGTACGGCTGTACTTGAAGCCCATCTGTTCGTCGGCAGTAACCATCCAGCATACTGACGCTCCTGCTTTAATCCGGTCGCTCAGTGCCGAGAGCATCCATGCGCGATAGGCTCCCATGGACCATCCCGTACAACCGATGCGACTGGCGTCAACCTCGGGCATTGTGGCGAGGTATTCCGTGCCGGCGATGTCATCGTAGGTCATATAGGCCGAGAGGTCGATGCCGTACATCATCATGTTGCCGGCAATCATATCGTAGCGGTCACGACGGGCTCCCTCTTTCTGTCCGCGCTCGCCCCACATGGGTGCATCGGCAGAGAACACCACGTAGCCGTGCTGTGCAAGGTAGTCGCCGAAGAACTGTCCCTCGTAACCCACAGACCAAGCTTCTGCATCGGCTTTCACTTCTTCGGGTTCGCAGGCAAGAGGACGTATCATCTTCTCCTTGCCGATAAAGAGATGTGCTCCGTGATCGTGAAGGGCGTTGACGGCAGGGAAAGGACCCTTGCCGTCGGGGATAAGCACGTAGGCGGGGACGGTGTAGTATTTGGAGAGCCGGATCTCTATCTTACGGGCTTTGTAGCCGTCGCGCTGTTCTTCAGAAAGGATTTTTACGTTATAACCTTCTGCGGGTGCGGGTGGGGGAGTGAGCATGCAGTCGAAAACCTTCTGACGAGCAGCCTTACGCCACTCGTCGAAGTCCTTGATGTCGCTATTGCCCCATGCCAGAGGATATGTGAGGTCGGATATAAGCGCCTCGGCATATACCGGCAGGTTACGCTCAAACTCGTATTTATCGCGTTTCTGTTGCGATACGTCTTTCTTCTGTGCCGATGCCGTAAGTGTGAGCATCAGCCCAAGGAGGATTATTTGAGATGCTTTTTTAACCATATCATTTGGTTATAGTTGGTGGCTTCTGTTGTCCAGTGTTCGTTGATGGGTGTGATAAGCGATTCCTTGGGAGCTGTTATCAGATTCCACACGATGTAACTGGTTGTCGGGGGACATACATTATCGTTATATCCCCAGGTGAGATATACGGGACATGTGATGCGGCGTGCGAAGTTGACAACGTCGAAATAAGCCATCGTCTCAACTTTCTCCGGAGTGAGCATGTTCTTCAGACGATTGAAGTGAGGATATCCTCCTGCACGGTTGTCGAGATAGCCGGCCATATCGCTGAGTGCCGGATGATTGGCTACGCAGGCGGTCACTCTGGGGTCGAGACCTGCTGTGATAAGCGAGAGGGCACCACCCTGGCTACCTCCCTGTACGAATACGTTCCTGCCATCCCATTCGGGTAGGGATGTGAGGTAGTCGATGGCACGGACACAGGCCACATATACATGTTTCATATAGTAGTTGTCCTTGCAGTCGAGACCATTGTTAAGATAGCCGTTCTCATAGTCGAAGGCTGTTGTTATCTCCTTAAACTGCTTGTCGGTCATCTCTGGATTAAGACCGTGGATTTCCATCTCCAGACGGATAAAACCGTTCTTTGCGTAATAGATATTCCGCATCGGCTCCTTGATGGTCTTGATACCGGCACCGGGAGGACAGAGCACAACGGGGTATTTGCCTTCTGCCTTGGGTCTGGTGAGATAGGCATAAACGGAGTGCCGCCTGTCGGTCTTTATCTTCAGCAGATAGGCATCGGTATCGTTGGTAGAGTACTTATCTGCCTTCTTGCATGTTACGCTGACAGGTGTCGTGCGAGCCTCTTCGAGGTTGGCCTTCCAGAAGGCATCGAAGTCAGTGGGGTTCTTGGTATAGGGCTTCAGCTTCTCAGGCGAGAATCCCACCTTCACATGGTGCTGGTATTTCTTGTCGCCTTTCTGGGCTGTCAGTCTCAGGTCGAGGAAACCGGCCTGTTTCATGGTACCCATATTGATGGTGGCATGGCCGTTCTTGAGGGTAACCTTACCTGATGATGTTGCGGGCATCATGTCGGGACCGATCTCATAACTTACCTCTATATCCTGCGGTATGCCGTAGATATAGAATCTTACGTCGACCTTTGCTTTCTCACCGGTTTTATATAACCAGTCAGCATGGTCGGGCTCCGCTACCCATAGATAGTCTGAACGATAAGGGTAGTTCTCGGCTGATACTGATAATAAGCAACTGATAGCGCAAAGCAGCACTAATACTCGTTTACAATATTTACACATGTCTCTTTTTATTTCCAGGTTGCTCCCTGACGGAGTATGAATCTGATATTTGATTTCTTCGGGAGTTTTGGCTTGTTCCACTCACCTCCGAGAATCTGGATGGTGGTCTCTGCCTTTGATGAGGCTTTGGCTGCGGCAACAGCATCGTCGAGTGAGAGGTATTGTCCCCTGCCTTTATTGTCGACGGTGAAATCTGCATCGCAACGATATTTCTTGAGTACAGGGATTTCCTCGCAGAGTGCATCGGCAAGGAGGCGGGCCACAGTATGACCTCCATAGATGCTGTAGTGGGTGTTGTCCTGCTTACCCTTTGGTTCACTGGGCTCTGTGCCGGGAAGGAACCACATGTGGAGTTTCTTCGAGGCCTCGGTGCCAAGACCCTGTTCCAGGTCATGGGTGATCTTGTTGGCATCAACGAAGTGTACGTTCATCCGCTTTGCTACGTCACGTGGTGCTACACGATAGAGTCCGTGGGTATCGATGAGCGAGTCGCCTTCTACCATCTTCACACCGTCCTTGAAGGTCTGGGTACGCAGTTTCTCATCATCGTCAATCTCGGGTGCCTTTACAAAGAAGTTACGGCGCACCACGCAGTTCATCAGCACGGGGATACCGCCATGCTCACGTGTCTCACGAACAAACTTTGCAAGGTTGTAGTCGAAGGTAGAGCCCGGATCGGTATGACGCTGTGGCTGGGGCTTCTCGTCGTTGTGTCCGAACTGTATGATGACATAGTCGCCGGGCTTGAGGCTTTGAAGCAACTTGTCCCAGTGGCCTTCGTTGATGAACGACAGGGATGAGCGTCCGTTGAGGGCACGATTATCTACAACGATGTTATCGTCGAAATAGCTCTGGAATACCATACCCCATCCGCGCTCCTGCTTACCGCCTGAGATGTCTTTGTTGGCAGCGGTAGAGTCACCGATGATAAATATGGTTGTGGTCTTGTCGGGTATTGCAGCAGTAAAGAGTAATACCGCAAGGATGGAAATAAAGATTGACTTCTTCATGATTATGATGCTATTTGATGTTTACAATGATTTTCTTCAGGTCGCTGTCGGCACTTGATGATCCAACCATGATCTCGTAGCGGCCTGGAACGACTCGCATGGTGTTGGTCTTGGCATCCCATAGCTCAAAGCTCTTGCGAGGCAGGGGGATGCTGATGGTCTTGCTCTGCCCCGGTGTGAGTGTCACCTGCTGGTAGGCGCGGAGTGTCTTCAGCGGACCCTCTTTGTCGGCGAGGTTACGGATATATACCTGAACGGTCTCTGAGCCTGTCGAAGAGCCGGTGTTCTTAACGCTTACCTGTACATTGTTGTTCTTATATACTGGTTTGCTGATGTCGAATGTGGTGTAGCTCAGACCATAGCCGAAGGGGAACAGGGCCTCGCCGGTATAGTAGCGATAGGTGCGGTTCTTCATCGTGTAGTCGAGGAAGTCGGGCAGTTCGTCTGTGCTCTTATAGAATGTGACAGGCAGTTTTCCGCTTGGTGACTGATCGCCAAAGAGAACCTCTGCCAGAGCTGTTCCACCCATCTCACCGGCATACCACCACTGGAGGATGGCATCGCAGGTATCTAACTCTGGTGTGAGGGCTATTGCACCGCCTGAGCAGTTGATGAAGATGACCTTCTTGCCTGCCTCATGGAGCATACGCAGCACGTCGCGCTGAGCCTGGGGCAGTTCGATGCTGGTGCGGTCTCCACCCTTGAAACCGGGCTCACTGACTTTCATCTCCTCGCCTTCGAGACTTGGTGCAATGCCACCTACGAAGATAATGGTCTCGGTATTACCAATCTGAGCCAACAGTTCTGCGTTTGTCGGGGATATCTTGTGCTGGATGTCGAAGTTGAGTGCTCCATAGCCTGTCTCCTGAACGTAGTCTATCTGAATACGATAGTGTTCGCCGGCCTTAACATTCAGTTCCTTCTTACCGCCCTGAATACGATGGCGCACCTTCCAGATATCTACGATAGTATCGCTGTTGACGATGAGGCGTATCTTGTCGTCGCCGCTGATGTTGAAGATAAGCGTCTCGTCTTTTGTAGGTTTGAATGTAGCATCCAGACGGGCTGAGATGTTCTCGAGGTTCACACCCGGGGCGAATACGGTATTACCGCCATTGCTCAGTCTGATGGGCGACTTGGTATCGACGATGGCAGCAGGCTCACCCTTCATCTCGGTATTGTTCCAGTAGATTATCTGCATGCCTGAAGCTCCAAGTGGAGTGATAAGCTGTGAGAAACGGCTCTCGAACTGTTCGTTACGTGTCAGTCCGCAGCCCTGGATATATTTAACTCTGGACTTTTCTCGGATGCCTTCAAGGGCGGTGATGGTACGTGTAGGGTAGCCGCTGTAGTTACCCCACATCATTACAGAGTCGTTGGCGTTAGGACCCATGACTACGATGTCTTGACTGCCCAGTGGCAGCACATTATTCTTGTTCTGTAACAATACTATGCTCTTTAGTGCCATTTCATAGGCAAGCTGCTTATGCTCTTTCGAGGCTACTACGTTCTCGGGAATCTTTGTCCAGGGGTTAAGGTCGTCGCTGTCGAAGTCGCCTAACTCGAAACGTGCAATCAGCAGACGACGAAGACTCTTGTCAAGGTCTGCCTCTTTGATGTCACCTCGACGTACGGCTGCTGGAAGGTTCTTGTATTCTGAACCGCACTCTACGTCGGTGCCTGAGAGTACAGCCTTTGCTGAGGCTTCTGCACCATCCTTGGCAACATTATGCCACTTGGGCAGGAAGTCGCGGATAGCACCGCAGTCGGAAGTAATAAGACCGTCGAAACCCCATTCATCGCGGAGTATCTGCTGCTCGTAGCGGGTCTGTGCACAGCAGGCCTGTCCGTCGATACGCTGATAGGCACACATCACCTCTGCCACCTTACCCTCCTGTACGAGAGACTTGAAGGCAGGGAGGTATGTCTCCCAGAGATCGCGCTCGGGGAGGTTCTCGATATTAAAGGTATGGCGATTCCATTCCGGGCCGCTGTGTACGGCGAAGTGCTTGGCGCAAGCCAGGAGCTTTTTGTAACTGTCAACTATCCACTTTCCGTTATATGTCATGCCTTGCAGACCACGCACCACTGCCAGACCCATCTTTGCTGTAAGATAGGGATCCTCGCCGTAGGTCTCCTGTCCGCGTCCCCAGCGAGGGTCACGGAAGATATTGATGTTAGGTGTCCAGAAAGAAAGACTCTGGTATCTCTTGATATCGCCTGAGCGTTTTGCCTGCTGGGCCTTTACACGGGCCTCGTCGCTGACGGCGGTGAATACCTGATGAAGCAATGCGTCATCCCACGATGCTGCCATAGCCATTGTGATGGGGAACACAGTGGCAAAACCATTGCGCCCAACTCCGTGAAGAGCCTCGTTCCACCACTGAAACTGGGGAATGCCTAACCTCTCGATGGCTGGCGATGTATCCATCATAAGACTGACCTTCTCTTCGAGTGTCAGCCTTGACAGCAGATCATCAGCTCGCTGAGCAGCACTTAGGTTTGAATTCTGATAGGGTAGGGTCTGTGCGCTGAGGCATGCTGTCATAGCTATGCCACATAGCGTAAAAAGTAGTTTTTTCATTATTTTAATAAGCTAAGATTTTCCATAAGTCACGAATTCGCTTCTCGGGGTCCCACTTCTTTTTCTTGAAGACCCACTTTGCCGTTATCTCATGAAACTTCGGTGATCCTTCCGATTCATCGAGATTATTCTTCAGCCATCCGCTGTTGCCGTTTTCACGATAGCAGTTGTAGTAGTATGCTCGGAATCCCCACTTGTTGGGATCTGGCTGTTTGTCGATATAAGCATAGCGGATATTTGAGTCGAGGATGTTTTGCGACATCTTACAGTTAAGCAGGAAGAACTGTGCCTCGTGATGATAGCGCCCGAGGATTGTTGGCCGCTTGGCATCGAAATAGGAGTCTTTTATCACCAGTTTCTTTGTCTTGTCACCACGTCCATCATGCCATATAATGGCGTGGCCGTCGCCCTCAAAACGGCATCGGGTGGCGTAGCACCATCCTCTTGGGCAGAGGAAGTCTACACCCAGACAACGCAGGTACAGGTCGGCATGATAATACAGACCACCATCGTGGCACCATAGTGAGAGTGCATCGTTGCCGTCAGCCCATACATTGCTGTTGATGACGATGGTTCGTGTGCCTCTTCCGAAGATAGCCATCTGATGGGTAGTGTTACCAGGATCAACCACAGTACCGTAGTTGTTGTATATTGTAAGCCCGCTTATTATACAGTCGTCGGCACCTTCTTGCAGTACGATAACACCATTGCCAACACTCTTCCCGTGATATTCGGTAATCTTCTGGGTGTCTCGTGTCTCGGCAAGGATGAGTATGGTGCTGTCCTTGTCTTCGCCTACGAGTATGATATTCGGACGGTCGATGATTACTTTCTGGTTATAAGTACCCTTGCGGATGAGAATCTTAAAAGGCTTTTCCGGTGTGGCAGGAGCCTTCTCGATGGCAAGCTGGATGCTGTCACCAGGATTGACTACTGCATCGAAGTCGGCTATATCCTTAACGGGTTTTCTGAACCAGTCGATGGTTCCGTTCTCGTTAGCGCCTTTGGTGTTAAGACTGATCTCTGCCTTATTCTCAGGGTCATATTTTTTAGCCCATTTCTCATATTTCTTGTAGAGTGATGCAGGACGGTCTCCATACCAGCTATAGCCATTGCGACGTTCTGAGCCTATCTGCTCAAGATGTCTGCGGGGCACACCATCGCGATCACAAACGTATGGCTCGCAATACTCGAGGTCATAATATCGTGCCCACATAGGTTTCGCATTGGCATCCTTTACAAGGTATCTGTCCTGGTCAGGACTGCCTTTATAACCCTTGCGTATCTCTTTGTAGCCAGTAAGCTTGTATTTGTCAAACCATCTCATTGCGGCATGTACAGCCTTCTTTACACGTTCATCGGGATTGGGCAGTTCCATAAGCAACTGGGTGATGGCAGCACTCTCCTGTGTGCAGTATGAGGGAAGCTCATAGGCACGGGCAGCTGCTGGTTTGAAAGTCTCTCTGTCGTGCTGCTGACACCATACTGTGAGTTGTCCGTCAGTAACTATCTGTGTTGCCAGGATACATTCGATACCTTTGTCGAAGGCTTGTTTCATCTGCTTACGCATAGACTTACTTATGAGACCCTGATAAGGCTCTTTCTCCTCCATGACATCGCGGAGCATACGCAAGGTGTTCACCATAGCATCATCGTTGTAGGTGATGTGTATCTGATAGTCGCGCATCTCTGGCCAGAACTGGGGCCAACCTCCGTTCTCATATTGTCCGCTGAGCAGATACTCTATGCCGCGACGGAATCCATCGAGATATCGATTGTCTTTTGTCTGTTGGTACAGACGGGCAAGATATGTGATCTGCATGTTTGTGGCTCCATTGTCGGTAGTGGAGTCATCTCTCCTCTGCTTGTCAGCCAGTACCTTGGCTTTCTCCTCGTCTGACAAAGGCTTAGCCATGTCGATGTTCTTAGGCCATCCACCTGTAACTCTCTGATAGAGCAGGATTTGATCACCCACTCTTTTTGCCTCGTCACTCTTGAAAAATTCTGGCGATGTCTCTCTTGTGATATTCTTAAATGCCTGCTGGGCCTTGGCTGTATGGCATGCAGCAAATAGAGCCATCACTAGGAAAATAATGATATTCTTTCTCATATAGAAGTAGTAGTTTTGTGCAAAGGTACAATAAATAATAGAAAAAAGTGTTGATATATCAACATTTCTTTTCGCAAACGTTTGCGAAGAAAACTACGTGTAGGTTTGCGAAATTCACATAAAAATGCGTATCTTTGTAGGCGATTACTGAATATAACAAATTACATAACAATGAAAAAACTAATTTGCATGGCGCTGATGAGCGTGGCACTTGCTGCCCAGGCGCAGGATTGTTGCAAGGGTGATAACCCTTACAAGAAGTATACTCAGGATCTGCCTTTCGCGATGGATGAGGTAAAGGCACCCGTGATTCCTGATTATAGTGTGAACGTAAAAGACTTTGGTGGCAAGGGAGATGGGGTCACTCTGTGTTCTGATGCTTTTTCAAAGGCTATTGATGCTCTTTCCAGTAAGGGAGGAGGTCATCTGATTGTTCCAAGTGGTGTATGGTTTACCGGTCCTATCGTACTTAAGTCCAATATTGACTTGCATCTTGAGATGGGAGCTGTCATCCAGTTCTCTGCTGATGAGTCGCTTTATTCTGTTATAAAGACTTCTTTTGAGGGGCTCGATACACGTAGATGTCAGTCGCCTCTTTCAGCTAATGGAGCTGTGAATATCTCAATTACCGGAAAGGGCGTGATCGATGGAAACGGTCAGTTTTGGCGTCCTGTAAAGCGCTCTAAGGTTACTGATAGTCAGTGGAAGGAAGTACTGTCACGACCTGGTGGTGTGGAGAGAAAGAAAGGCTATTGGGTGCCAAATCAGGCTTATGCCGATGCAGAGAAGAATGCAGACATGAACGTTCCCAAGGCGCAGACAGATGAAGAGTGGAATGCCATCAAGCGTTTCCTGCGTCCTGTGATGATAAGTCTGGTGAATTGTAAGAATGTGCTTCTGAAAGATGTTATTTTCCAGAACTCTCCTGCCTGGAATATTCATCCTATGTTGTGTGAGAATATTATTATCGACGGAGTGCTGGCCCGCAATCCTTCCTATGCACAGAATGGTGATGCTTTGGATCTTGAGTCATGTAAGAACGCACTTATCGTCGATTCCAAGTTTGATGCAGGTGATGACGGTATCTGTATCAAGAGTGGTAAGGATGCCGACGGACGTCGCCGTGGACGCCCTTGTGAGAATGTAGTGGTTGACGGATGTACCGTATTTGCCGGACATGGAGGTTTCGTTGTAGGTTCTGAGATGAGTGGCGGTGTGAAGAATATTCTCGTGAAACATTGTCAGTTCCTTGGTACAGATGTAGGTCTGCGCTTTAAGTCTACCCGTGGACGTGGCGGTATCGTTGAGAACATCTACATCGATGATATCTCTATGACAGACATTAAGACAGATGCCATCACTTTCAATATGTACTATGGCAACAAGTCGGTATCTGAGGTGTGGGCCGATGGTGACAAGCCCGACTCAATATCTAAGGTTCCAGTAACCGAGGAGACCCCGATCTTCCGCAAGATCGATATCCGCAATATCGTCTGCAATGGTGCCGGAAGGGCAATGGAGTTCAAAGGCTTGCCAGAGATGCCTATCGAGGATATCTCACTGAAAGATGTCCATATCATAGCGAAACGAGATGCAGAGTTCTCGAACTATAAGAACGTGAAGAAAGAAAACGTGATAATTACCCTGCAAAAATAAAGCAACAATCCCCGCCAGCCGGCGGGGATTATTGTCTTATAGAAGATTTCCTTAAATGAGTATTGTGTCTATCTCTGAAAATATTTCTTGCCACCTTTGACAACAAGACCCTTGTAGCTTGTATCCACGCGATTTCCCTGAATGTCGTAGGCTGCCGATTCTATATCGGTTACAGGGATTACTATACCTGTGGAACTGCTCTTTTGGTAAAGGGTGAGAATAAGACAGCATTGCTTTGACCCAAGCTTAAAACTGAAGCTGTTCTCTAAGGGCTTGTCTGCCTTTAGGGTATGGGTTACGTATGTCATGTTATCACCATCCTTGGCAGGAAAAACATATTGGGTGGCATTAAAGTCTTCGCCGTTAAAATGGCTGATATAGGCATCAACGTCGTAATTGTCATAGCCGTAGAAGTCTACCTTCTCAATTTTCACTCCCTCAGGAAGCTGTACTGTGTAGTTAACCCCAGCTGAGTATTTTACGGTAGCCGACTTGCCTGCACCATAGTTCTTGTTGTTGCCATTCGTCACTTTGATATCTCCGCTAAAAGAATATTCCGAGGAACTGGTACTGCCTTTTGTGTTATCAGATAGTGTATAGGTGGTATATCCCTCTGAGGCTTTCTGTGATTCAATACGCTGTTTCCATGACGGATATTCATTCTTAATGACATTCAGCGGCCAACTACCCATAAACTGATAGTTGGTTCGGCGTATGGCATTAAGGGAGGTAGGCACGGAACAACCCTTCCAGTCTGTAGTATAGTCGGCATCCTCGTAGATATAGAGGAACCGGTAGTACAGATGTGCCAAGGTGTTGTCGTAGATAGCGAATATCGGCTGATAGGCCTTCTCCGGGTTATATGACTTGCTGGCAATCTCATATTCCGTATAGCTGTATGTCTTGCCATCTGCGGTATATGAACGTGACTTACCGCGATTCTTCAGCATATTGAAGAACGACTCATAAGTCTTACGACCAGTCTCTCCACCAAGCTGGATAAATCGTCCCCATACAGCACTGCCTGCCTTGTCTATTATCCGACGGTCTTTTTCTCCGTTGGCATTGGTGAAATCTTCTACGGCTTTACCGTCAATCTTATGTGTGTCGAGCCAGGCAACGGCAGAATGGATGGTCTGTTGCAGCTCCTCCGACGGGTTCTCAATAGTCATCAGATACGAAAGCAGGCTTGCTGATTCGCTGCCGCTGATAGATGGCAACTCATGGGGACGGCCCACAGCTGGCTGGAAAGTGGTGGTGTCGTGCTGGGCACACCAGGCTGCCTTTGTTCCGTTGTCATCAACCTGACACTTGATAATCACATTTATGGCTCGTTCGACAGCCTCCGTGCAATGTTTCTTCGCAACTTCATCTGCCATGTCTGCAAAGTCGCCTTTACCGGCAGCAATCTCCTGAAGCAGACGCATCACATTTGTCATCAAGTCGTCGTTGAATGTGATGTAATCCCAATAGCTCCCGTTGCCAGCCAACGGCCAGTATTGTGACCAGCCGCCACATTCTTTTTCAGCCTCGAAGATCATGTTAAGAGCCTTCTTAAATGACTCCTTGTATTTCTCTACTTTTGTCTTCTGATATACCTTGGCCAGAAAACGCATCTCTTGTGTCGTGGCTGTGTTGTCCAGGCATGAGTGCTCAGAGCGTGATGATAGCAGGTCGGCCAACTCGCTATCCGAAAGTTTGTGCAACTGGTCGTTCTTCATCCAGCCACCATTGTTCTTCTGTACAGAGAGCACAATGTCGGCTATCTTCTGTGCTTCTTCGCTGCCATACCAGTCAGCACTCATTTTTCCCGAACATATATCTGCCCATTTCATAGAGGAAGCATTCTGTGCATTGGCCTCTGTTAAGAATCCAGCGATAAGGATAATTGTAAGTAATGCTTTTTTCATTTGTTGTAATATCTATGGCTATTAAAAAAGGCGAACACTTAGTCAGCATTCGCCCTTTGTTATAAGAATGATAGCATTATGGCAGCCAACGTGGGTCACCAACCTTTGCCTTAATAGCATCAGCATTAATCAATGTATAGTCACCAGGCATCAGTTCGCCATCGGGATTTGGATCCTTGAAGGTACCCTTGGTGTCTGTTGCAAGCTTTGTGCCGTCAAGGGCGTTGACAGGAGTACCATCGGCCTCGTTGATAGCCCATACCAAATCACTGGAGAAGAATACATTGTCGGTTGTAGGAACTACAGTACCAGTCCATCCCTTAATGCCTTCCTGTGGCTTGGTGTGAACTTCACCGCAAGAACCATAAATAGAGTTTTTGATAGTGATACCACCCTTCCAAGTCTTTTCCTGAAGCTCGATAACACCACGGCTAGAGCCTGAGAAGTAAGCGAATGTACAATGGTCAATCTCTGCAGTACCGCACTCAATATCCTTGCTCTTGGTGTTTACAAACAGACGTACGCAGTTCGCAAACGTAGAGTTGGTCACCTTGATGTTCTTAATAGCAGCACCATTGTTGTCGACATTGGTAATACCATAACCACCGATATACTCGAATATACAATCATCGGCAATAAAGTTCTCTACCATATTGGTACTACGGATACGGAGAACACCGCGTTTGTAACGAACTTCACAAGACTTAAGTGATACTGTACCGATAGTAGCATCGCTATTCGGGTTGAACAGATATGTTCCACCATAGTTACCTCCAGTCTTGGGTTTAGATTCATCATCGGTAAAATCAATCTTCTCGAAATAGATACCACCGAGGTTTACACCATTTGCAAGATCGAAGTTTCCTGTTACATTCCAAACGGCATAGCCCTTAAGGCTAAGTCCTGTCACAAACTTGATGTTACCTTTGGTTGAAGGCAGTTTAACGGTCTCAAGACGATAGTTCATACCACCCTGCATAACGATTGTGATATCCTGATCTGGATATTCCTGAGCCAAAGAGTCCATATGATCGGTGTTTACCCACTTCAGACTCTCTTCTGCAGTAAGTGAACGAAGGTCTACTACATTTCCGCTATACTTCTCAGAAGCAGTTGTCTTAATACGCTTCTTTCCCTGATAGCTATCGTTCTTCCAAGCCTCTACGCGATATGTGGTTGAAGGCTCCAGGCCACCGATAATCTTTTCTCCTATAGCGTTATCTTCGTCAGTTACATCGTACTCGCCTGCTGTCTCGTCGTCAGAGTCTTTGACTACTACAAGCTTGTCGTAAGTTACACCAATAGGCCAGCTGATACGCGCTTGAATATCAATAAGGTCTGTTGTTGCAGGAGTAATCAGACTTGTTGGAAAATCAGGTGTAGTTGTTGTTACAGAGTATTCTTTTGACGATAGTCCTGACTCTGTGTTCGCAGAACTGATATAAACGAAATATTCCTTATCGTACTCCAGACCGTCGAAGCGGCATGTCAGTTCAGAGGTGGTAACCTCTTTGGCTGCTACGCTGGCATCTGTTGGCACAACCTTTACTGTGTACTGATTAGCACTACTATAGTTGTCCCATTTTACGATCATGTAGGGAACGTTGTTGTCGTCCAGCCCCAACTCCAGATTGTCATCAGCATTGATGACTGGACGGAACAGAGCATCGGCCTTTGGAAGGTCTTTGTCACTGCTACAGCTAGTGAACGTTCCCATTCCTGTGGTTACTGCTGCAAGCAGCAACATGGTCTTAAATATCTTTTTCATAATGCGTTTCCTAATTATTTGTATTCTTGTTCAATCGTTGCAATCTCAACATTGGTACCCTTCTCCATATTCATGTCGAGAATGTGGTAACCTTCGTTGCTCAATACAGAACTTGCAGAGATTGTCTCAGTGGTAATAGGCAGCAGATATGGAACAACGCCATTACCTTTAAGTGCACCGTTAGAGTAACCGCGATACAAACGTGTGAAATAGTCACTTGCTGCATAAACATCCTTACGTGTAATACCGGTAGCTGCACCTGCTGCTACAGTAACAGTCGTTGTGTTAGGTGCTGTACCCAGTGTATAGGTAGTGCTGCCATCTGCATTTACAACCTTGGTAGGAGTTGTTGTTCCCCAGTCTGTTCCATTATATATATAGGTACGTGTACGCTTGATCATCTGAGAACCCCAGTTTACAGACTGCCATCCAGCTGCTTTCATTGTGGCATCGTCTTCAGCGATTTTGTACTTCTCGTTATACCACTTGATGTCAGACCTGCGGTTGTCTTTGGCAACTTTTACGTAGTAGAGTCTATCTGCCCATGTGGTATATTTAGCTGCGTCAGGATACTGTGTCAATACGCCAGGAGCTTCCATCAGTTCCTGATTTGTTGAGATACCCCAGCACAGACCTGTATACATAGCTTCCTCGATCTTCTTAGCATAGAGGTTCCAGCGTATGAGGTCAAACTTACGGAGTGCCTCACCACCGAACTCCCATGCACGCTCATTAACAATAGCATTGAAGAAATCTTCCTTTGAGTTCAGACTGGCTACATAATTGGTAACATCATCGGCAAATGTAGGACTGTTGGCAAAAGCACGTGTACGAACAGTTGTTAGCGCTTGTTTTGCAAGAGCAGTAGGGCCATTAAGCTCGTTCTCTGCTTCAGCAAGCATCAGCAGAACATCTGAGTAGCGCATCACAGGATAGTTCATACCTGTACCCTTTGATGAACCAGATCCCAACTCTTTAGCAGCGCGTGCACGATCGTACTTACCTGGATAAAGAGCTGTTGACGCAACGGCGCGAACGGTATCATTTACGTGGTCGTATTTGGCACAGCAAATGTCTCTACGTGCATCATTGTCTGCAAACGACATGTAGAAGGTTGGTGTAAGAGCTACCTGAGCTGTCGTGTTACCATTAACATTAGTTCCAGTGTTAGGTACACCGAAACTCCAACCAATATCACCACCGTAGTTCTGAACAAAGGCAACCTCATATAGTACTTCAGCATTATTCTCTGGAGAGTAGTTCATCACATTGATGAATGACTGCTCAAAGTTTGCATAGAGATTACGTGGCTTCAGCTGGATGAGCTTCTGGCAGTAGTCCTTTGCCATCTGATAATACTGAGTGTAAGTCTGAGCTGTCTTCTCAGTTCCGTTGACATCCTTATAAGTAACTGTCAGCGAGTCAGCTGTAACTGTCAGATAGTCGTCAGCACGTTTCATTGTGCCATCCTTGGTCATACCGTAACCTGCACGGAAAAGTGCAAGACGTGCAATAAGACCGATTGCGAAATCACGGTTCATACGCTCGATACCACCTGTGTTAACTTCGCTCCACTTCATGTTTGGCTCAATGTCAACCAACTGCTGCAGCACACGGCTGTAAACAACGTTCTTGTCTGTACGCGGTTTGTCGATCTCTTCACCCCATTTTGCAGCTATGTCATAGTATGGCACATCGCCAAAGAAGTTACAAAGCAGATAATAACGGAATGCCTTAAGACAGGTTGCTTCACCTTTGATCTGCTGCATCTCGTCCTGGCTGCCAATAGCACTGGCATCTACACCAGCACGTACCTGGTTTGCACGCTCGATGGCAAGAAGGTTGTTGTCCCATACCTTCTTTACATCGCTCCAGCCTACATTGCCTGCACCCTGAAGAGGCCAAACAGCCTGACGGTGGTTTGTGGCAACGGCCTCCTGAACGCTCATAGCCTCCACGTCGGTGTTCTGCATCCATACACCACACATACGGCTGGTGAACGGGTCTTCGCAGAACAGTACATATACGCCGTTGATGGCGTTGGTTGCAAACTCTGTAGAGCTATATACCATCGTCTGGTCCATCTGTGAAGGAGACTCTACTTCGAGAGTGTCGTTACACGATGTCAGACCGATTACTCCAAGAGCTGCAATTGCTATATATTTATTCTTGAATTTCATATCTTTATCGATTGTTAATTGTTAATTACAGCGTTACGTTCAAACCAAAGGTAAATGCACGGCTCTTTGGATAAGAAGAGAAGTCGATACCAGGAGTGAGACCTGAGTAACTGCTGTTGCGTGCGTAAGAGCTAACTTCTGGGTCGAAGCCAGGATAGCTTGAAATAACGAACAGGTTAGTTCCTGTAGCGTATGCGCGTAGGCGCTGTACACCAAACTTCTTGGTGATATTCTTAGGAATAGTGTAGCCTATTGTTAAGCTCTGCAGACGGAGGAAAGATGCTCTATCCATAGCCCAGTCTGTAGGAACGACTACTGCATCACCTGTAGAGAACGGGCTCCACATAGCCTTTGCTCCCTGTCCGTTGCCACCTTCATTCCAGTATGCCAAATCCTCAAGTGTTCTCAGCAGAACACCTGTCTCAGGATTGATGTATGAGTAGGCATTGCTCTGGCTCATGTCTGCGCGCATGTTTGGATATGTACCTGCACGATAACGTGATGAGGTCTGAATCTTGTTGGCATTGTAGATATCATTGCCAACTTTATATGTGAAGTTTACGTTGAAGTCGAAATCGTATACCTCACCGCTGAAGCCGAAACCACCTGCAAAGTCTGGGTTGGTGTCACCGATAACAGTGATATCCTTAGCATCAACAACACCGTCACCATTCAGGTCCTTCAACTTCATGGCACCTGGACGGATACCTATGGTACCGCCAAGCAGTGAAGTTGTGGGAACACCTTCCTTCAATGTGTATACACCAGTGGCTTCATTGAAGCTTGCAAAGTCGGCTGTAGTGTAATAACCGTCGCTCATCCATCCGTAAACCAGTCCGATAGGATCGCCAATACGTACGATGTAATCCTGCTGGTTCTTGTTGTCTGTGCTTGCCCAGCCTGAAGCAAATGTCATTTCCTGCAGACCGTTTGCAAGGCTCTTTACATCCGACTTGTCGAAGCCGATGTTGAAGTTAGCGCTCAGACGTACATTCTTGGTCTGAATGATTGCAGCGTTCAAAGTCACTTCAACACCCTTGTTGCTTGTAGAAGCTGAGTTCTCCCAAACGGTGGTGTAACCAGGAGCTGCAATATTGTGGTTAATCAGAAGGTCGTCAGTACTGTTCCAGTAAACATCGATGTTTCCTGAGAGTCGCTCATTGAAGAATCCGAAGTCAAGACCGATGTTACGTGTAGTACGCTTCTCCCATGTCAGCAATGGGTTAGCCAGTGTGCTGGATACGGCCTGGTGAGAGTTTGCATTATCACCTACACCATAACGCTTAGAGCCACTGTTGGTATCGTAAAGCTGAACATATTGAGTGTTACCAATCTTATCGTTACCTACCTTACCGTAAGATACACGGAGCTTCAAGTTAGACAACCATTTGCGCGCACCTTCCATCCAAGGCTCTTCAATGATACGCCATGATGCAGCAGCAGCAGGGAAGAATCCCCAACGGTGACCATCACCAAACTGTGAGCTACCATCCTCACGGAGGGTAATAGTAAGCAGATAGCGGTCAAGCAATGTGTAGTTAATACGTCCGAAGAACGATGTCTTATTCTGATTGGCTGCTACGTTACCTGTCATTGACTGCATGGTGCCAAGGCCGAAGTTTGCGAATACCTGTTCTGCATTGAATGCCTTACTGAAGTTGTTGGCACTCATTTCGCTGTAGTTAGAACGGCTGGAACGAATTTCCTGACCTGCCATCACGTTGAGGTGATGAATCTTGTCAATCTTTGTGTCGTAAGTCAGTGTTAAACTCTCACGGATGCTGTTTGTGTTGGTCTTTCTCCAGTCGGCCAAAGGATTACCTCCTACATAAGAAGCCTGAGTGGTAGTAGAACCATACCAGTTCTTTACTTCGTTGAAACCGTATGTATAACCACCCTCAAGATGTGCTGTCAGACCTTTCAGAGGAGTCTTCCAATCCAAGGCTCCGTTGAATACGAAACCGCGGTTGTTACGGCGACGCCAGTACTGCTCTGACTGCTCTGCCAGTGACATGTTGGCACGCTGCCACTCCTGAATTTCATCATCAGACATAGTTGAGAAGTCAGGCGTGATCATACCTGAGAGACCCTTTGTGGCAACACCATAGAGAGCCTGCTCAGTACGAACCTTATATGTACCACCCTGAGTACCCTGACCATTAGCAGTCTGGTCGTTTACACGGGCTGTCATAGAGAACTTCAAACTCTTATTGATGTCGTGATTCAACTTAAAGAGGAATGCGAAACGAGAGAAGTCGTTGTTTGGCATCAGACCGGCATTGTAGTCATATGTACCTGAGAGGTTGAACTTTGTCTTGTCAGTACCACCCTGAACACTCAGGTTATGGCTCTGTGAGATAGTGCTTGCTCCGAAGAGGTCATCCTGCCAGTCGATTGCTTCAATGCTCTTATAGAGATAGAGGTCATCGAATACACCAAATTGCTTGTAGAAAGAGTTCAGGGCACTTTCTCCACGAAGAGCTGCATACTCGTAGTTTGACATAACATACTGATATGTGTCAAGCACATCCATACGTCTTGCAACTTTCTTGGTCTGCAGATATCCATTGTAGTTAATCTGAGTCTTACCTCCCTTCGCGTTCTTTGTCGTGATAAGGATTACACCGTTAGCACCTTCAGAACCGTAGATGGCTGTAGAAGATGCATCCTTCAGAACAGTGATGTCCTCAATGTCGTTAGGTGAGAGGTCGCTCATGCTTCCACCCTGGAAACCGTCGATAACGATCAGAGGGCTGTTGTCACCAGTGATAGAACCACCACCACGAACTCGGATAAGTACCTCAGCATCAGGTGAACCGTCGGTAGTTGTGATGTTTACACCGGCCATCTTACCTGTCAGAGCCTCAGATACATTAGATACAGGCACTTTTGCCAGATCTTGACCTGCAACTGTTGCAACAGAACCAGTAAGGTCTTTTTTGCGTACTGCACCATAACCGATAACAACCACGTCGTTAAGTGTTGTGTTGTCATCTTCCATCTTTACGGTGATTGGGTCACTGCCATTGATAGTCACAGTCTTTGGCTTCATTCCAATATAGGAAATGATCACCTGCTTACTGTTCTTCAGTGTCAACGTAAAGTTTCCGTCGAAATCTGTAACTGTAGCGTTTTTGGGACTTCCCTTTTCAACTACTGTCGCACCGATGACGGCCTCATTGTTAGAGTCGAAAACCTGTCCTTTAGCAATCGTCTGCGCCATCAGCTCTGGTGGAGCCAATACGAAGAACGCTGCCAATAGACACAGTTTGCTCAACAGTTTCATTGTTTTGTTCATACGTTTTTAATAAATTTTAGTAGTTATTATTAAATAATTGAAAAGTAAATTTGCTGCAAAGTTACAAAAAATAATCGAAAAGCCATTGATTTATCTCAATTATTCCTCGTAAACGTTTTCATAATTTACGTAAATAAATCGAAAAAGAGCGCAAAGGGCTGACCCTTCGCGCTCTATCTGCGGATTGATGAAAAGTGTTAGTTTGCCCGTGCGTTTGCTGGCTGGTCGGTAACTTGCTCCTGTGGATTGTCTACGTTGGTAGTTATAGGATTGTCCTCCTTATCGCAGGCAGCCAATGCCATTGAGGCAACGATGACGCATATCAGAAATTTAACTTTATTCATAATCGTTCATTTTATATGATTAATCTTCTGTTACTTGATAACAACTTTCTTGTTGTTACGTATATACATGCCCTTCGATGGTGCTGCAACACGCTGTCCTTTGAGGTTGTAGAACACATCGTCGTTCTGTATATCTGAAGTGGTATTGCTGATGCCGGTAGTGCCGTCGCCTCCTAAGGGGTAACCGCGAGTAGCTGCTACTGTCTTAGGAATGGCCAGCCATGCACGATGGCCCTCTATCAGGAATGCTGCACCGCCGTTAGCGCCCCAATACCAGCCGAAAGCTTTCGCCAGATCTGTACCAGAGTGGCCGAAGGCTAGCTTATAGAACAGGCATGAACTGTTGTCTGAGCTTGTGATGGTGTTCTCGTCACTTCCATTCAGCATATTCGTGCCAGAGTAAGAAGCCTTCTCCCTGGTAGATGTGAGAGTGAACTCTCCTGAAGTCTTGTCGACAGACTCAAGCATCACAGCTGTACCTGCAGGGATGATATCTTTAATCTCTGCATAAGTCAGTGCTTCCGTAGTTGCCTCTGTTACTACATAGGCTTTCAAAGTGCTGGGGATCTCGAAGTTGAGCTTGCTGTTATAGTAAGTGGCATAGTCGCCATTGGAGATCTTTACAACAGCTACCCCTGGAAGTACGGCAGCCTCGCCTAGTCCGCCCATCTTGTTGGCAGCACGTACAGAATACTCGGCTGATGCGTCTTCTACGGCATAGCTTGATGTAGTGGTGACTCCTGCAATGTCTCCATTCTTGAAGATTACCCAGTAGGCTGCATCACTATTGGCATCCCATGTCAAGGTAGTTCCGTCAGTCTTTAAGTTGGCAGGTGCATTGACTTGTTTTGTCAGAGATGCAGGATCCCATGTGTTATCAGCATTCTCGGAGAACATCTTCTCATAAGTGTAGTCGGCTGCCTGTTCTGCAGAGAGGATGGTTTCGAAGGTACCTCCAAACGATGTGATGACATTGGTGGCAGGTGTGATATTGTTGCCGGCGGCATCTAAGGTGTTGAACTCACCGAAGATCTTCGGATCCTTGTTGTTCATACCCTTCTGAGTCCAGCGTGAGCTTACGAGGGTCTTCTGGGCATTTTCGTCGAGGGTGGTGTTCAGGTAGACGGTGATTGGCGTGTTCTGCCATGTACGTCCGAAGTTCCAGTCACCCTTGCCATCAGCGAGGTCTACTACCTTACAGTTATCGAATACATAACCGAAGTTGGTATTGGTGGTAGGAGCAACGACGGTACGTCCGCCTGTTCCGTTAAGGTTGCGAGGCTCCAGTGAGATAGTGGTGTTCTGGAAACGTACGTCACCGCCACCGCAGATGAAGTCAACGGTACCATGGATGTCGCAGTCCTCCCAGTAAGCCTGCTGCTTGGCATTAGAGCTGTAATAGGTATCCTGATATGACAGCATGCGGACGTTTTTACCGATGGTGCGGTTTCCTGCATCCTGGATAACGGCTGCACGGCCTCCTACCTGTCCTCCGCTAAGTGCACCGTAGTAGTCAAGGGCATTCTTCAGAGTCAGATCCTGCAAGTAGATGTTAGTACCACTGAGCTGGAACATATCAGCCTTGCCCAGTCCCTCAATAGATCTGTCAGGAGTGGTTACGATGACTGTACCTTCCTCTGATTCTCCGATGATAGAGATATTGTGTCCTGTGATGGCAGTCTTTACTGTGGCATCCAGGTCGTAAGTGCCGTTGGGCAGGAAGATGAACGAACGGGCAGCGTCCTTATTGGCATTTATGCCGTTGACAACATCTATCACGTCGAGCAGGCTGCCTGCATCGCCAGGCTTCACGAAGTACCAGTTACCCTGGCTCTCGTAGTTGACTTCAGTTGTGTTTACAATCTTCATGCCGTGTATGTACATCTCACCACCGCACTGCATCTCCAGGGTGATAGTGCCTGCTTCGCCCTCGTAGTTGTAGACTGCTGATCCGCCGTCGCCCTCCGACTTTCCGTCGATTGTTGCCAGCGTCTTATCACCCTTCTTGACTACGATGCCTGTGCCTGAGCCGTACTGGCAGAGTGTTACGGTGATGGTGGCCTTCGGACCTACCAGCAGGTCTACAGTGTTTCCGTTCTTAAAGGCCCAGCCATGCTGTGCGTCGTGCCAGTAGAAACCGTCGCCAGCGGGGTTGAATGCCTCGTGATCCTCTGCATAGAAGAACTGGTTGGCTAGGTCGAAGGTGTACTTCTTGTGGGTGCTTGGCACCTCTATCTCGGTTTGGATAGCGTACAGCTTGGTATTTGCTGTTATCACGTCGGCAGTGGTGAATTTCTCACCCAGAACGCTTGTCTTGAACCATCCGCGCGCCTTGTATCCGTCCTTTGTGGCAGCGACGTCGTTGATGTCGTAGGCAAACTCACCGATGGCAGCGTCTTCCTCAATAGCCTGTGTTGTCAGCACGCTACCGTCAACACCGATATACTCCAGGGTATAGTCGGGCTTGAAGATGACGTTCAGCACGTAGCTCATCTGTGTGTCACCGGCTGTCATTGGGATGGTTACAGCGCATGACTTGTCCTGCCCGTCGTAGGTGATTTCGCCTACCTCGCCAGATGTTGCGGCTACGTCAGTAAGTGGGTTGCTCTTGCTTACCATAGCTTCTTTCTTCGACAGCTTCAGAGTAGCCTCATACTGCTCGCCGAATACGTCCTCTACAGTATATTCGTTGCCGTTGATCTTGAACGAGGCGAGTACTGGAACGTCTTTCTCTGTTCCGTTCAGAATACCCTCGATGACGATGTCTGCCAGACCAATCTGCTTGCCGGACTGCAGATGATAAAGGAAGAGTTTCAGTCCGCATGAGCCTTCTCCTGGTGTTGCACCTGTGATGTCGTAGCTCTTTGCAGTGATTGTGCTTGAGTTGTTACGCTCTGGCTTGATTTCCTTTTCCAGTTCTACTGTCGTTCCGTCAGCGTTCTGCCAGTATGCATCGATCAGACCATTGTCGGTACCGTAGCGGTTAGCCTTGAACGCCACCTTGGTAGGTGTGAATGTGAAGCCTGGCTTTGGAGTGAATACGAAGCGAACAGCGTCGTCGTCAGTAAGATTATCGTTATGTTGGTCTGTTGGCTGCAGACGTGTCTGCTCTACGTTTGCGTAGGTGTTCTTGTCCTTAATGCTCCAGTTGCTTCCAACAATCACCTTGCTTGACAGGAAATAACTGTCGTTGTTGAATGTGGCTTTCTGGCCTTCGGTACCCTCGTTGAATGGGAAGGTGGCTGTTGCAGGCTCGTTGTTGAGGGTTACCTTCTCAGGCGCCTTGACTGCCTCGGCCTTGAAGTAAGGCAGATAGGCAATGTCGGAGAACGTTAAGGTTGTAGGTCCACCTTTATATTCATAGATAGCCGATGCACCATCCTGATGATAGCATGTTGCAGTTTTCAGGTTGGGCTCTGCTAATAATTCTCCTTCTGCGTTTGTAACCTTGCATGTTGCAGGGTTAGCATACTGGCAACCACCGATGGTGAATTTCACGGCACCGAATACGGGAACCTTAATGGTCACTTTACCATAACCGTGATTGTCGTTTCTTTGTGTACCAGTGAAGCTTACGCCAGCAGGAAGTTTCGATGTGTCGAATTCTCCCGACATGTCAGCGTTGGTAATCTCGAAGTCGACAAAACCAGCTGGTTTCTTATACTTCTCGACAGCCACAAACGGACAGTAGGCCATGCCAGTAATAGTGAGTGTGGTGGCTTCGCCTTCGTAGATGATTTCAGTCACGTTACCGCGGTCGTTCTTCCAGCAGGCTGTAGCTGGGGTAGCAGTAGCTACGGTCTCGCCAGCTGCATTTGTCACAACAATGTCCTTGCTGCTGTAGGTGCACTGACCGACGAGAATCTTCACTGCACCAGGCACGGCGGTTACAACCTTAAGGTTGGTACATCCATGCTCACTGTGGAATTTTCCACTGATAGTAGCTACTGATGACGCATCGTCAGCAGCCACACGGCTTATTGTGCCGTCGTCAGCGACGGCTACACCAAAGTTTACGGCAGTACCTTGCACTTGCTCTTCAGCAGTCAGCAGGGTACCTGTCTGATTGTTGACAATCACGCTGAAATTCTTGAAATCAGCTGCCTTGATTGTCTGCACCATTCCGAATAGCATCAGGAATGCACATAGTCGAAGTAAATGCTTCTTCATAAAGACTTTTTTTAGTTAAAATTGATTTGAATAGAATATAGAAAGATTATGTAATGTGCTGCAAAGTTAGTAATAATTTGGCTGTATATTAATATGATGGGTGTTTTTTTTATCGTAAACGTTTGCGCTCTGTCACATTGGGGGCAGGATACTTTGTGACGCTTTGTGACAAAAAACAAAGGTGTACTGCTCTGCGCAATACACCTTATTTAATAAGTATGGATGAAATGATTACTTCTGAATCATCTTCTTACCATTCTTCACAACAACACCCTTGTAAGCCTCGTTCACCTGCTGGCCACCGAGGTTGTAGATAGCGCCATTCTCAGCATCTGTCTTTACAGAGTTGATGCCAGTAGAACCACCGCGGGTGATAACTAATGTGTTGAAATAAGTGCTCTTGCCAGTGTGGCGGAAGATGTAGAATGTTGTTTTCCCACAAATTTCATCACCTTCAGCAACGGTGTATGTAGGTGCGTCAACCCATGATTGTTCATCAGCAGTTGCCACGACAATCTTTGCAGTTCCCTCAGAACCACGATCGCTGCTGTCCTTGAACCATAGACCAAGGTCTGTATCTGTTCTAGACTGCATCTTTGCGCTGATAACATCTCCGGCTTTTAGGGCTTCGTCAAGAGTAACCTTAAAGAAGGTGTTGTTGTTTGTGTGCTGGAAAGCCATTTCACCTCCCTGCTTCTTAATCATGGTCTTGTCAGCATCCTGTTGATTTGTTACAAACATTTTTCCACCAGTGATAGTTGCATGATCACTTGTAATCTCAATTTCGGTTGAACCTCCAGGAACGTCCCAATTATCACCAGTAGGAGTAGCAGAAAAAATTGTTGTCTGTGCGTTAGCACCTACGGCCATCAAGGCCACTGCAATAAGAGTAAAAATTTTCTTCATAAGCGTTTTGTTTTTTGTTGTTAAGATAAAAATATAAAGTTGAAATTTTGCTGCAAAGTTAGGAAAAGTTTTTTAAATAAACTATTTTAAACTCATTTTTTAACGCATTTAATTCGAAAAATATTTCTTTCCATTCTGGATATAGAGGTGATGGGGGAGGGGATCAGAGACAGAATGTCCCTGCAGATCGTAGAGCTTACCCTGTTTGGAATCAAGTTGTGCGGTTCTGATATCGCTTGACGAACCGCTGTCACCGTAAATCTTCACAAGTTTGCTCTCGTAGTTTGCCAGTTTGTTTGAAAGGTCTGTGATGACCTCAGAATTCTTGTCCTGCGTTGCATTGTCGAAGGTGTACTGGAAATCACCATGCTGGCAACGGCCTGCGCCATATTGTCCTGTCACTGTAGAGGGGACATCGGCAGCAGCATCTGGACTGTACATATAGAAATCGTTGGCAGTGTCGAAGTTATTATATCCCGTTCCGCCTTGGAGGGTGACAACCTCTGCTGGCACTTGGTCATTGCGATTCTCAACTACGTAGGCATCGAAATGCTTACTGTAGAGTGCATCGCCGGCAACGTAGGGCTCGAAACTTGTTTGTTCTGTGATATAGTTGTCGAAGGCTTTGATCATGCCTCCGTCTTCACTCGAGAAATTACCCTTTGTCTCACTGCTTGTTCCCGTGCCGTTGTGAATGTCAGAGCCTTGCTTGGATATCAGCATCGGATATTTGCAGTGGCGGAAATAGTTCTTTTCCACGAATATGCAGCTGGCAGTCGTTGCACCTACACCATATTTTGAATTTCCGTCATAGTAGTTGTTAAACACGTGCAGATGTTTTGATACTCTCACACGTGGATGGCGGGAGTCGCTGTGGTCAAACCAGTTGTGGTGGTAGGTCACGTAATCAACCTCGTCTTTATTAGAATTGAGGTTGCACTTGCCAGAGTCCCAATAGTGGTTGGCAGAAACAGTAGCATAGAGTGTGCCTTTTACGTCGAAGCTACCGTCACCCTTCGCCTTGTCGCCACCTTTGTTCTCACCATAGAAGATGTCGAGATTATGACCCCACAGGTGCTCGTTATCAGTATCGAAACTGATACCGTCTTCCGGATGCATCATGACGCCCAGGTTGCGAAGCTCTACATAGCGGCAGTTACGCACCAGGATACCGAAACCGTGGAACGTGGCATCATTGCCAACACCCTCGATGGTGAGGTTCATGTTCTGCCCCTTGCCCTTTACCTGCAGTCCGATGGAGGAGCTGCCTAATTCTGGCATGTCGTCTTTCTTCAGCAGTCCGATGATGCGTATGCATAAGGGACGTGTCTCAATGCCTTTCTCGTAGGCCTTGAGTATGTCCTGGATGCCTGTGCGGGTCTCGGTCTTGCCGGTTTTCACTAGCATGTCGAGTGTTACGGTCTTTGCATTATCCTTGCTGATATAGAGGATGCGTGCACCTTCCTTCAGAGTGCCGTCATTATTGTATGCCCCAATGCCTGCGCTGGCCTGGTGATGGGCATAGCCGTCGCGGTTGAAACTCCTTACGATGATGTTTGTTGCTATGCTGGCTTTCGACTCTTCTTCCTTGGCATTGATTACAGGCACCACCTTGATGCTGTAGTCATCGCCAGCCTTCAGTCCTACGGCATCGGCACGGTTATAGCTACCATAGCTGCGTACCAGCTGTCCGTCTATCTTCGTGTAGTCAGCGTATTGACCGCCTTTTACGTAGACATTATAGTTGTCAGCCCCCTCGAAATGCTCCCATTCGGCATAGAGCGACTCATTCCATCCTGCAGCAGTCGTAATCTGTACTCCGTTGTTCTGGATGACACCGGAGTCGGAAGCTGCTGTTGTCAGAGCAACAGCCAATAGGACATATAATAATAGGTGTCTTTTCATTGCTTTCTATTTGATGATCTTTGATGCAATCTTCCGTCCGTCGGCCATACGCTGCACACGAAGCATTATACCTTCTTTGGGAGAGTTCAGACGACGTCCCTGCAAGTCATAATACTCTGTTGATAAAATGTCCTTGGTGTAAGTAGAAACAATGCCGGAAGTTCCACTGTATTTTACTTTGATGGCAAATATTCCGCTTTCGCCACTGCCTCGGGTGATTTTATGATCTCCTGTTGACACATTCTCAATTTTATATTCTCGTACTCCAGAACTTCCTTCCGGTGTGGTGGCTGATGTCACGGACAGCTCGGAATCATCGAATTTGATTGTTTTGTCACTCCATGTGGATTGCACGATAGTTACTGTAGAGGTAGCTGTCGTAGTGAACTGGATGAGAGTAGAACCTTCCATCTTTAGTCCCTGAGTGTATTCGGTACCATCATAGGTTCCTGTAAACTTAGAGTTGAAGTTATGCTTATTGTCGGAGCCGCCAAAGGTGAAGAAACCGGCGGTTGACTGTGAGTCTGATCCGTTGAAACTAACGGTAAATTCTTCACCATGTCCTTCTGTGCCAGGATCGGGGGTGTCGGGGGTAGAACTATAGCTTCCCTTGGCCATAGAGCCGTCGTAATAAGCCACTCCTTCTGCTTTTTTGGCTTCCGGGTAGTATTCCGCGATAGCGTCAGTGGCATCGGCATTCTGGGCTTTGACCAGATCTTCCACTAGGCTGTTGGCATAAACCTCGATATTAGTGTAGAAACCTTTAGCGTCAAGTGTCTTTGTAACTGCATCAGAGTCATCATTGGGGTTAAGCCCATTGGCAGTTTCCCATACATCGGGGATGCCGTCATTATCGGTGTCAGTAAGTTTACCGTATTGCTCATAGCCTGGCCATCCGCCTACATCGCCTTGGGTATCGATGAGACCGTTTCTGGAACCGTTGCTTCCAGTATATGTGTAGTTACCTTCTTGCGTCTCTTTGGCTATACGCTGATCCACGACATCACGCTTATATGAGGCGCCTACGAATGAAACGACCTTGTCAAAGGCTTTTTCAGCAGAATGTAGGTTGTTGAGTGTCTGACCTTCATATCCTTCTGGTATAAATCGCTTATCGCTCTTGATTTTTGCCTTCATCGTTTCATTGTTGGCATTCTGGGGCTGCACTCCTATCCAGTTGTCTGATGTCACTTCTGCGTAGCCATCCATGTAGTTCCCTGTTACATAGAAATGACCCGGTACAACTGTGCTGACTCCTGAAGTCTTGGTACAATTGTTACAAGCAGTCCAGGGTTTACAGAAGCGCTTGCCAGTGTTGCTGGCTGGTCCTGGCTTATAATAGTTGTTTATCATGTTGTACATCTTGTATTCGTCATTGGAGTTTGAACTCTCACCGCCATATGTTGCATCACTGCCCCAATTGTATACAACGTTGTTGATAAAATCAACCGGACCTTTCAAAGTACTCACATAGTCATGGTCGAAACGTGGATTGCGTGAGTCATGATGTGCCAGCAGATTATGATGATAGATGGCATTTTTGCCACCCCATATGCCTCCAAAACCATGAGCTCCCTTGTCATGAATAGAATTGCGGAGACTCTCAGACAGGACGCACCACTGTAATGTGAAATTGTTAATGCCGTAGAAAGAGCCACATTCGTCGGTACACCAGCTGAGCGAACAGTGGTCAATGATAATGTTGTTTAAATTGTTGTCATGGGTATATGAGTTCATTGCGTCATCTTCTGTCTTCTTTTCATCTCCCATACGGCAGCGGATGAAGCGAATGATGACATTCGATGCACTGATGTTGAACGTGTAGTTCTTCAGGCATATACCATCACCGGGGGCTGTCTGACCGAGAATGGTGATGTTGTCTCTGTTAATTTTCAACTGTGATTTCAACTCAATGATACCTGATACGTCGAAAACTACTATTCGTGCACCACTGGCAGTGCAGGCAGCACGAAGGGAGCCTGTTCCTGAGTCGTTCAGGTTGGTTACATGGATAATTTTTCCTCCTCGTCCTCCAGTTGTAGTGTAGCGTGCGGCTCCTTCTGCACCTGGGAATGCTGGTGCCTGATCCTGTGCGGTGGCTGTCAGTGACAGGGTGATAAAAGCAAGAATGCAAAGTAGATACTTATTCATATTTGTCTATATATTAGCAATTTTGCTGCAAAGTTACACATATTATTTAGAAATCGAAAGGGCTTTGGGGCTAAACTTCACTAAAACGTTTGCGAAACCCCATGCTGATCAGGGTGAGATTTGTCTTTTTTGAGGTAATCGATACCATGAGGCGACAAATTTTGAGGGGGGCTAAAACTAGTTGTCGCCTATTCGGGCAAACGTCGCTATAAGTGGGAGCTCGACATAGCAGAATGGAACACCACCTTCAAACTTACAGACGAGAAGACATTCTTGTCATACACCTTCCCACAGGATATGGAGAAAGACTTCCCAATCAGCGGGAAGTCTTTTCTTTTGTCATTAACCCATGCAGCTTGTTGCTCCGAGGGCCGTGAGAATTGCCGATGCAATCGATGCGATCCTGGTGCTCACCTCGCTGGATTCACCATTCTTGATGGCGATAGCCTTCACGGTAGTCGTGTCGCTCAGAGTGAAGCCTCCCTCATACAGAGTGCTCTGGGCTGATGGGGTAGAGCCGTCAGTGGTGTAGTAGATCTCAGCATCCTCAGGACCGCTCATCGTCACCTCAGTGCTCTCCGTGAATGGATTTGCGCCAGAGATTGTCGGCTTCGCTAGGGTGTTCTGCTGCTGCTCTGAGCCTGAGTTCTGAGAACCTGAACCGCTCTGCTCCGAACCAGAACCAGAGCCCTGGCTACCGGAATTCTGAGTTCCGTTGTTCCCTGAATCCGAAGATCCGTTCTCGTTGTCCTGCTCGTCCTCGTTATCCTCTACATCGCCACTGGTTGAGGTCACACGCTTCACCTCCTTACCCGTACGGTCGTAGCAGGTGATGATGATGCTGGTAGCAGCCAGCTCGTCCTTCAGATCTACCGATGGAGTGAAGATGATGCGGCGGCTCTTGATGAGTCCGGTCTTCACGTCCTCGACCTTCTCCACTGCCTTCGAACGCAGTCCGAAGCGCATCGTTCCCAGTCCGGGCAGAGCCACAGCGTGACCTTCGGTAGCCCATGCCTTGATTACCTCACCGGCAGCATCCCAGCATGCCTTCATCACTCCCTGGCTCACTCCGCTGCGCAGGGCTGCCTCACGGATCACCTTTGCCTGATTCAGGCTGGAGTACATCTCCGGCTTCATCACATAACGGTAAACACCAGGATCATTCTCGTCTTTTGTAAACTTCAGCAGTCGCTCAACTGCCTTTACTTTCATTGCCATAAATTGTTTAAATTTTAAGGGTGTAAATGTTTTTCCGCGTCCTTAAAACCTGTTCCTTTCTGCCTCGTTTTGCGGTATGCCTATGAAAAACTTTCTCGTCGACTAAGAAAAATTTACTCGTTGGCTATGCCGTAAATATAGCTGCTTTATGTCATGTTTGCAACTTTGTTGCAAAGGTACGAATTTTTCTTGAAACTACCAAATTTTTCGGCAATTATTTTTCAAAAAAAGTAGTTTTTTTCACTTTTTCAGTTTTTCACTTTTTCACTTTTGACATCTGTGTTTTTTAATTAGCCAGATACTGTATTATATAATTTATATATATTATAATATATATAAATTTAATATTGTATATTACTTGTTTAATTTACTCCACCCTTAAGTACTCCAAACCTAAATGTCAAAAGTGAAAAAGTGAAAAACTGAAAAAGTTCGTCGAACGTTATCATACCATTAGGGCTATAAAAACTCGAAGACCTCCCCGTGTGCTGCAGTTCCAGCGCGGCAACCCCTGGTATTCATAGAATGAGCGGGATTTTTCGTAACTTTGCAAGAATTCGCAGGATTTCTTTATATAAAGGCAGTCTGGGGAATTGAAGAAAAATGGGGTTACGATTTGGAGACCGTACTCAATTCCACGTTCTGCTATAAAATGCTATCAATGAACTCCTGACACCGAGCCACCAGCCGTTTTATGACTCGTTGCCGAGGACAAAAGTACACATTATAATTGAAATGAGCAAATATTTATGCGATTTTTGGTAAAAATCATTGTTTTATGGAAAAAAAAGGCTATATTTGCAACCGATAAGAGACATTATGTAATTTGGAGGACGTAGTTATGTTAGGAGTTAATTCACCAAGAGAGCCTATTACACCTGAGTTTTCTAGGAAAATTCGGGCTGCATTATGGCGTGCAACAACTGGCAACCTGACTCCAGAAGAAAAGGATGCCATTCGCAGAGGGCGTGAAGCTCGCAAAAGATGGAAGATTATATGGGAGGACAAGTAAACTCATTTCTTCAAGAATTGCGAGTTAAGCCACTCCATGATTTCCATTGCCTCGAAACGTTTTGCTCAGGCGTCGAGTCAATGGACATTTTTATTCGTAATGATTTTCGCATGAGCGTTGAGAATCATTATTGTGCTGCTTATGTGGTAACATATCAAGATGAGGTTGTGGCTGTATTTGCCTTAAGCTTTGACTCTCTCGACCTTGATTCAGATGACAAGGAAGAACTTGAGGCGGGAATATCATCTACAGGAACACCAGACGTAGATTGGAACTACAAGGATACGTTCTATTCAAAGCCACGATATCCCGCACTTGATATTGCTTATCTTGCTGTCCAGGGAAAATGGCGGGGGCAAGGTGTGGGGCATCTTTTAGTAGATACCATTGCTGAACAAGCCCGCTCTCAGACATTTGCTGGATGTCAGTTCCTGACTGTTGAGGCGTTAGCTACCAGTGAATACAGTGCAGTAGGCTTTTATCAACGGTGCGGATTTACAGCCAACGAGGTTCGCAAACCATATAAAGACACACTTCGTATGTTCCGTACTCTGTATGCAAACGAGGAAGAGTATGTTGATGAATATTGATTTGCTTGCTAATTTACTAATATAGGCTAATTATCAAAATTCCATTGTGTCTTCTTGGCTTTGGCTTACTCATACTGTCTATATAAAAGGTGACCCGCCAGCAGATCTACGGGATGCCGACGGGTTCTGTTATCGTTTGATTAGATAATCTGGGCTAGTCATGGGGACAGATACTGCTTGGGTATAGCCCAGATACCTGTCCCCACGACTACATTCCCCACGACTACATGCAAAAGAAGAAACAATGCAGTTTATGAAAGATATTGACGATGTGATTTGGCCATAATAATTGCTTGACATTCTTTAACTACAAATACTTTCCCGTTCATTCTCAGATGAGCGGGAAATTTCGTATATTTGCATCCCCAATTTTGGAATAGATAGTTTTATAAGGTAAATGGAGATACAATGAAGATAGAAGAAACGATAACAGAACCGCTTCAGCGGTATATTGAAGGCACTGGCCTGCTGATGCGTTTTCCCATTACACAGTCAGCCAGGGGCATGGTGTCAGGGGGTAAAGAGGATGATTTGCACAGACAAATGGAGCCGTTTTACTCGATGTGGTTAGAAGATTCGCCACGCCTTGATTGGATGGCTCGAAGTGTTATCAGCGATATTGCCCATATAGATCCGTTGTTTGGAGGATGGGCTTCGCGACAGGACTTAATGAAGATGGCACGTGCCTGGAGTGTAAGGGGAAACGGTGAGGAGATGATAATGCTTATGGACTGCATGATTCATTGCAATAACTATGAACCATATTGTGGTGATAACGCTTATGAAGAAGTAACTGAAGAACTACGCTATCAACGAGTGGATGGTAATATCGGCAGCGGTGAAATTTATGCTCTGCTTCATTCATTTATTACGATAGTGATGTCGCCACCCCGTTTTGGTAGACACAAGGAATTGTTCCAGCTGTTGAAAACTCACTGGGACTTCTTACGTCATGTGTACTGCGTGATGACGGGAAGCATTATCGGATTGGGATTCGCCAACTTTGTAAGCCTGGCCAACAATCTGAAGAATGCCAAATATCATCCCTACCTGCATCTTGTGTATTGGTTCTTATCTGACAATGCCGATACCTTATGTTCCAAGAAACAGCAGAAAGGCATGGTTAAGGCTCTTACATCGCTTGAGGATATCATGTACCGTACTGAGCCGAACCCTGAGCTCGACGAATTGTGTCAGATGCTTTTTCCTGAGGAAGTGAGGGAAATGCTGATAAAACATCCTAAGACTCCTTACCGACAATTGGAAACTGAGGTAAAGGAACTGAGGAAAGAGAAGAGTGAGCTAAAAAAGAAACTGAATACCTTGGCTCAAAAGCAAGAGGAGATAACCCGTCAGATGGCCAGTGAACTTCAGAAGGCTTTCGTGGAGGATTCCATCCCATATGCAGAGATTGAAGAGGAGCTACTGGAACTTCCACCCAAGACAGTTGGCGGTGTGTTTTCTGCCCTGAATGACATGCTTGGTGGCAACGACGTGTGGCATAAACACTACAAGAGTCTTCGTGCCAAGGTTCGTAAGCGTGAGAAAGAGAAGGAGACTCCTACTGTGGACGCACGACAGATTTTTCAGATAGGCGACAGTCCTCAGTATGATGAGAATAAGGAATAAACGGAATGATTGATTATGGCAAGAAGAATCATTCAAAAGGGCAATAATGCCCTGTACGTAGAACGCAGGGCACAGAATGTGGAGGACGATGGACGAGAAGTCATCCAGGAGGGCGAGAACCCACGATATGAGGAGTATGCAGGAACAGTAGCACCACACTTTCCGCTTAACAAAACGGAAGAAGAGGGGCAACGGCTCTATGAGTTGCTGATACGTGAGCACTTTATGGCCCGCGACACAGAAATGGACTGCTGGCTTTTTACGATGGGCTACTCGAAGCAGCAGCCAGCCCAGTGGAAACCCATCCAATGGTTGAAGAACGTGCAGTTGGCTCAGGAATTGCTTCGCGGCATTCACGGCAACCTGCTTGAGACAAAGGAACTGACCGTGCAAGGCATGACAGAACTGGCAGAGCAATGTTTCGTGAAAGACGGCAAACCGATGAAATTGGCTAAATTTAAGGCAGAGCAGTCGTGGGATAGCGACATGCTACAGAATTTCTTCCGACCTAATCCGACTTTTTAGAAAACACCTTTACAGATAGGCTTTTGCCTCTGTTTTAACCCGACTATTTCCGACTTGGAATGGTCGGGCTTTTGTGTATAATAAGCTGATTGCCAATAAGATATATTTCTTACCTTTGCATCGCAATCCAATCCTAGAGGGGTGAGGAATCCGAATCCCAATGGTGGGTGATTGCGGTGTTGTTTGACATATTGACACAACGAAATTGAGAATCCTTTTTTTCTACTCATAATTTTTGAATCTCGCACATACGCATGTACGGGTACATTATCTAATTTTTAAAGGATATGAAAGAAGAAAGACAAAATAATGATTTGATGCGTCGGGCTGTGCGGCACCTGCTGGTGACGGATGACGACGTGATGAATGAGGCGGAGCGCATTGTGGGGCATACCCTACAGCGCGAAAACCAAGGTGACAACGGATGCCTGACGGTGACGGAGATTGCCAGGGAGCTGGATATGGAAGCCAGAGACCTGAACTCGTTTCTCCGCGACATGGGTATCCAACGATGGAAGCAGGGTCAGTATAGGCTCACTCCCCAATATGAGGGTCGGGGGCTGACGCACGACAGGCTTTTCATCTACTACTCAACGAAGGACGGGAAAAAGAAACGTCAGACCTATCTCGTCTGGACTCCCAAAGGTCAACGATTTATCATGAATATGATAGGTAAGGAATTAAAGATAAAGGAAAAGGAACAACGAATTTAACGTATTTGAAAATGAAAAAGAAGAATCAAAAGAAATCGAATTTAGGTCAGCTTGTGCTGATGTGTACTGACTTGAACGATCTGCATCAGCAGCTGCAGGATGACACGGAACTGTTGGGAAAGATGGTTTCTGGTTTAATAGACAACCACTGCAACTGGCGAAGTCCCTATGATCAGGAGGTGATAATTAATGTGTGTACCACCATTCTGGCATGTGTTACGGAGTTGGCCGAACGTGATGAAGTCTATATGCGGGACAACGTTGTAGAAAAGTACGACGCATGGTTGGAGTTATACAGGAGTAAGAATAATTAAGGAAGAGGAAAAACGGATTTAAATGATTTAATTTATGGAAGCAACAGTAAGAATTTTGAGTCAGTCGGATCTGATTACTCGTCAGTATACCGACAAGAAGACGGGTGAACAGAAGGTTATCAACTCTGTGATGTTAAAGTTGTCGGACGGAACGGATTCTTTCCTCGGTGAGATTACCGGCGAGAGAGCTGTGAATTGTCCGAAGTTTGATCCTCAGCACCAGTACAAGGTGCAGTGCTCTATGGTGGTTCGTGAGTGGAACTCGCAGCAGACCGGCGAGGCTATGCAGGCTACTACGATTTACGTTGATAAGATCGGTTTGAAGTAAAAGGACCTAAAGGTCTGAAAAGGAAAGAAATAAGAATAATGTGAATAA
>CACWLC010000016.1 GCA_902761605.1 uncultured Prevotellaceae bacterium | reverse complement strand
AACTATGACTAAGAAGGAAACCCTGAAGTGGATCGTACAGATCATCGCATCGATTGCATCAGCAATCCTCACAGCCCTCGGAGCAACATCCTGCATGGGCTTCTAAACCAAAGATGGCAGCTACCAGGCTGCCATCTTTTTCTTTGTTGTTCCGTCGCTGTAGCGGATGATTTGGAATCGGGAAGATGAGGCGTCGGCAGGGCGACCGTGAAGGTCGTAGACACCTATTATCTGCTTATCCTCTGAAGATATATCGGCGATGGCAGTAGGAATCTTATCTACCGTCATCCGTTCTACGCGAAGATGACTCGGGTCGTTGTTCACCTCATTATTCATCCAGGCGGTTTTATCATAGTCGATATGCCATGCTTGCAACCCCGTTTCCGGATAGAATTCATCCCATGAAGATTCAGCCTTCTGGCGATACTCTATCAGATAATAGTCGTTGGCATCATCCGAGATGCGATAGATACGGGCATCGGGATTTGTGTGCAGGGGCAGTAATGAAGTTATGCCGGCAGGATTATCTATAGGCACCGGATCGAGCCATCCACAGCAATATCGCTCATAAGAGGAATAACCCACTGGTCGCCAGCCCTCACCTAAATACGAACCATAATCCATCAGATCGTAACGACCTAATACAGAATTGTTACTTTTTGTATTATAGAGATCGGGAAGGCCCAGACAGTGGCTGAACTCATGACAGAAGGTGCCAATGCCAGCCAAATGGGGAAACCTGACGTTGCTGATTATCTCGTTGCTGCAGGCATATACGTTGATGAGCTTACCCTGAAGGACAATGCCCTTTTCATATCCTTCCCAATCTAACATCAGCGATGCCATGTGAGGCCAGATGACAGCTGAGTCTTCCCGGGCATAGTCGTTCTCACCACGTCCGGCATAGAGCAGGAACACCTGTTCGACCTCTCCGTCATCATCCCAGTCATAATCGGCAAAGTTTACCTTATCAGCCACACCCTTACAGGCCTCTTCCACCAGTTCGCCTACGTTCTTGTCGAACCAGAAGTTATCGCCCCAGTCTTTATTCTCACCATAATACTCGTGATTATGTGCAGCCTTCACGGGCCCTACGACATCAAAGGTGAGCTTGAATTTACCATAGCTCTGGTCATAGAAATAATCGCTCACACTGCCTATGGCAATAGAATCTCTATCGATATACCCTGGTTTATTGGCGATATCAGTCCACGCCTGAATGGGATCTTCCGAGGCAAAAGATATGTCCTGAAACTCCACAAGAATAATCAGGCCTTTCTTATCGCCCTCGTAATGACGGATCTCTTCCTGTGAAGACTGACGGGTAATTGAAGACTGAGCCTTATGTCTCTTTGCCAGCATCGCAGTGCCACAAGGCTTGAAATCCTGAGCATATGACAGGACTGTACATAAGCCGATGAGAAACAGAATAATGAACCTTTTCATCGCATAATCTTTTTTGTGGTGCCGTTGCTGTATCTCACAACATAGATACCCCTACCCGGCTCGTTGATCTTACGTCCCTGAAGGTCGTAATACTCCACAGGATAGGCATCTGTGTTTAGGGAGGATACACCCGATGCGGCATCGGTGAACCTAAACGTCAGGAGGCCATCGTGCTCACTGAGTTCAGATATCGTATTGCCGAAAAGTTTGGGGATGGTGCTTGTCACACCTTCGGCATCGGTATAAGGATAGACGGTGTTCTTCAGTATCATGCTCCTCCCGTCTTCTCCGTATTGACCAGGTTTGCGATATAGATGATGGAAGAAATTATAGTCGTGTCCGTCGGCATGAAGATACTCATATCTGTGATGCGAAGGAGAGGTATTGACAGAATTATATGTCCAGGACGACTCATCATAATCCACATAGGTGATAAGCATTCCGTGATTGGGCAACATAAAGTCCCAACCCTCCCACTGGCGATTCTCAATGAGATAATACTCTGAGGGATTGGATTCGTTGACGATTTTATATGCCTTGCCGGAACTGTCGAACGAAGGCATTTCCGTGATATCACAAGACTGCTTCAGAGGCTCGGGACTCTGCCATCCGAGTAATTCTTTCTCAAGGGTAGAGTAGTTTGGCGGGCACCAGCCATCATCAGTATAGTTGCCTCCATCCATAAGGTCCCACTCATCAACAACAGAGAACTCTTTGCCTGATGTTGGATAGAGGTCGGGCAGGCCTAACACATGCGAGAACTCATGACATATCGTTCCTATTCCGCATGAAGCATCATTAGACCATATCTCTGCGGAGGCAGAATACTGCGCTATTTCAACTCCATCTACCTTTGAGCCATAATAATAATCAGTATTGGGCCATATACAACCTTTTACTAATGTCGTGTCCTCATTAGCCCCATATCCGGCAAATACAACGATTACAGCCTCAGCCTTGCCGTCATTATCCCAGTCGTAGTCGGAAAAATTGAGCTGGGCATCAGCCTGGCTTACGGCTTGTATTATCTGACTATCACCAAAATTATAGCCACTACCGGATTTTTTCTGCTTTGAGGAAAGTTTGAAAGGTCCTACGACATCGAACTCCACATTAAACTTACCTCGCGACTGATCGCGGAAATAATCGGCGACACAACCAGCACCATTTCGCTTATTAAACCCTTTCGTATTAAATAGATCCTTATAGAATTGCAGATCATGTTCTGCCTTGAAATCACAGTCAGAAAACGACATCAGTAGCACGGGTACTTTATATTTCTTTTTCGGATCCCAATTCTTATAAGGATATAAAGATGCTTTCTTGATATTAGATGCTCTGGTCTTGAAAGTGAGCACACTTCCATCCGACATACGATGACGATGAGTTCTCTGCCTGACTGCAAAAGCATTCAGACAGAGACTCAACAGTAATAATCCGATTATTGAGCGCAAGGCTTCCATGGTTTCAGGGTCTTGAAGAAATCATTACCCTTGTCATCAACGAGGATGAATGCGGGGAAGTCCTCGACCTCAATCTTCCATACAGCCTCCATGCCCAGCTCGGGATACTCCACGCACTCGATGCTCTTGATGCTACTCTGTGAGAGTACTGCAGCTACACCACCGATAGTGCCGAGATAGAAGCCACCATGCTTCTTACAAGCCTCGGTGACAACATCTGAGCGGTTACCCTTGGCAATCATCACGAGCGATGCACCATTAGCCTGGAACTCATCTACGTATGGGTCCATACGGTTAGCGGTGGTTGGGCCCATAGATCCGCAAGGATAGCCCTCTGGGGTCTTAGCAGGTCCTGCATAGAGCACAGGATACTTCTTGAAGTAGTCGGGCATACCCTCGCCAGCATCGAGACGAGCCTTGAGCTTTGCGTGAGCGATATCGCGAGCCACGATGATGGTACCCTTCAGGTTGACACGTGTGCTTACAGGATACTTAGAGAGCTCAGCACGAACAGCATCGATACCCTCGTTGAGGTCAATCTCGATACCCTTGCCGCCCTCACCTGGCTTGCGGAGCTCCTCAGGAATCAGCTCTGTTGGGTTGCTGTCCATCTTCTCCAACCAGATACCATCGGCATTGATCTTAGCCTTGATGTTTCTGTCAGCAGAGCAGCTAACGCCCATACCGATAGGACAAGAAGCACCATGACGAGGCAGACGGATGACGCGGATATCGTGAGCCAGATATTTTCCTCCGAACTGAGCTCCGAGACCAATCTTCTGAGCCTCCTTGATGAGCTTCTGCTCCAGGTCTACATCGCGGAAGGCACGACCTGTCTCATCGCCTGTTGTGGGCAGACCATCATAGAACTTGATTGAAGCGAGCTTCACTGTGAGCAGGTTCTTCTCGGCTGACGTACCACCAATAACGAATGCGATGTGGTATGGAGGACATGCAGCTGTACCCAGACTCTTCATCTTCTCCACGAGGAATGGGATGAGTGTACCCTCGTTCTGGATGGTAGCCTTGGTCATTGGGTAGAAGTAGGTCTTGTTGGCAGAACCACCACCCTTGGCAACCATCACGAACTTATACTCAGCACCCTCGGTAGCCTCGATATCAATCTGAGCAGGCAGGTTGCAACGGGTATTCACCTCGTCGTACATGTTCAATGGAGCGTTCTGAGAGTAGCGCAGGTTATCCTGAGTGAAGGTGTTGAACACACCCAGGCTCAGAGCCTCTTCATCCTCGAAACCTGTCCATATCTGCTGACCCTTCTCACCGTGGATGATAGCGGTACCTGTGTCCTGACAGAAAGGCAGGATACCCTTGCAGGCCACCTCGGCATTGCGCAGGAACTGCAGGGCCACATACTTATCGTTCTCAGAGGCCTCAGGATCGGTGAGGATCTTGGCCACCTGCTCATTGTGCTCGCGACGCAGCATAAACTCCACATCGTGGAAAGCCTGCTGGGCCAAAAGGGTCAGAGCCTCCTTAGAGACCTTCACGATCGTTTTTCCTTCAAACTCGGCGGTACTTACGCCTTCCTTACTCAACAAGCGGTACTCCGTCTTGTCCTCGCCCACCTGAAACATCGGGGCATACTTGAATTCTACGTTTTTAGCCATAAAAATATTTATTTAATTATGATAATTATAGGCAATCCTAGGACGATCTAGGAGATCTTAAGAGATCTTAGTAACCGAAGATCTCCTCTGTTGTCAAGCGCCTGATAGGGCCGATCTTGCCGAGAGACTCCATATCGAGCTCCTTCTCATCGCCGAGGATAAGATAGCGGAGAGGTTTGTTGGCCATATTGGCCTTCTCGAAGTTAACCATATCCTGAAGTGTTACCTTCTCCAGGTCATTATAAATCTTCTGGTTGAGATCGTAGTCAAGACCAAGCTCCTTCATCGAGTGCCACTTACTGATGATTCCCATCTTTGTGGTACGCTCACTGGCGAGTTGTTTGGTTAGTCCTTCCTTGGCGATATTAAATGCCGTCTCGCTGGCAGGCATCTCGTCGGTAATCTTCTTGAAGTGATTAACACAGTCCATCATCTTGTCGTTCTGAGTGATGATTTGTGTAAAGAAGCTCTCCTTTTCACCCTTCCTGTTTGCATCACTATAATAAGCAGAAGCACTATAAGCCAGACCACGAGCCTCACGCATCTCCTGGAACACGATACCATTCATGCCACCTCCGAAATACTCGTTGAACACTGCCTGAACAGCTGCCTCGTCGATATGCCAGTCGCGACTCTCGTTATGGTATGCAAGCATATAGATGTTCTTGGCATCGTAAGGAGCAATCCACACCTCATTCTTAATCGCCTCCTGCTTAACGTAGTAGTTGTTCTTTGGCACTGCCTGGAGTTTCTTGGCAGTCTTATGGGTCTTGTCGATGATTGACGTCAGATCCTTCAATGCCAGCGGACCATAGTAGTTCACACTATGCTCATAATTGCAGATATTCTTCACGAGATTAACAAACACCTGAGGATCAGTCGCCTTCAGCTGCTGCTCACTGATGATATCACGATATGAGTTACGAGGACCATAGATACCATATTGACCAAGCACAGAGAAATTAGTACGCTGGTTCTTCTTAGCATCCTCACGTCCCTTCATGATCTTCTTAACCAAAGCGTCGTAGGCTTCCTTATCCACCTTAGCATTGCTCATCACCTCTTCCAACAGAGCCAGAGCAGGCTGCATATTCTCGTTCAGACCACTCAGACTGATATTGATCGCGTTATTACCAACCGAAGCAAAGAAGCTGCATGCCAGTTCATAGAATTTCTGCTTCACTTCAGCAGCGGTCATCTTATCTGTTCCGAGGTAGTTCAGATACTGGCTGGCCACATCATAGCGGTTGTCAGCACTCTGTCCGAACTCATAACGGAAACGGAGTTGGAAAAGACCGTTTTCATTGTTCTTCACATAATAAACCGGTAGTCCCTTCTTGGTCTTGGCAATAGTAAGATCCTTAGTGAAGTCAACGAACTTAGGCTGGATAGGCTCCACCTTTGCATCCTGGATAGCCTGTACGAAGGCACTCTTCTGATCACGGTTAGCCTGAATAGGAGTGATGGCAGGCTTGTCGATCTTCTTCTGAAGAGAGTCGATGCCCTGTTTCTTATAAACTACCACATAAGCATCGGTAAAGAACTTATTAGCGAAATCAACAATCTCCTGTTTTGTGATCTTAGAGATACGGTCTATCTTACCTACTTCCTGCTTCCAGTCAACCTCGTTGATGAATGCATCTACAAACATATCCGCACGAGAATCATTACTCTCCAGGCGCTGGTAATAGTTGCGTTTCCTGTTGTTGATGATACTTGGCAACAGGTTCTCTGGGAATTCACCCTTCTTGAGTTTGCCAATCTCTTCAAGCATCAGGTTCTTCACCTCTTCAAGGCTCTGACCCTGTTTTGGGGTACCCATGAGGAAGAATGCTCCATGATCGTGCAACAGCTCAGAACCTCCAGAGGCTCTCTGCACCTTCATCGTCTGGTTGAGGTCGAGGTCGAAGAGTCCTGCACGTCCGTTGCTGAGCACATCCTCCATCAGTTCGAGGGTATCAGCCTGCAACTCGTTGGCTTTCTTTGCGCGCCAAGCCATCCAGAGGGTCTCTGCCTCCTGTCCGACAACGGTAGTATCCTTAGGAGATGTGAGTGGTGGCAGTGGTGCAAACGTAGGCTGCTTTACATCAGCAGCTGGCTTCCAACCAGAGAAATACTTGTCGAGGATGGCGATGGTCTTGTCCATATCCAAGTCGCCAGCCATACAGATAGCCACATTATTGGGCACGTACCACTTCTTGAAATAATTCTTGATATTTGTGATAGAAGGGTTCTTCAGATGGTCCTGTGTTCCGATGGTGGTCTGGAGTCCGTAGGGGTGGTTGGGCCACAGCATCTTTGAGATGGTGGCAAAGAGCTTACGCTGGTCGGAAGTCAATCCGATGTTATACTCCTCGTACACAGCCTCCAACTCAGTGTGGAAACCACGAATAACCATATTCTGGAATCTGTCGCTCTGGATCTTTGCCCAGTTCTCGATTTCGTTAGAGGGGATATCCTCAGTATAGCATGTCACATCGTTAGAGGTATACGCGTTAGTACCCTCAGCACCGATGGCTGCCATCAGCTTGTCATACTCATTGGGGATGAAGTACTTCGCAGCCAACTGACTTACAGAGTCGATCTCGTGATAAGCCTGCTTACGCTGCTCAGGATCAGTCATCAGACGATATTTCTCATAACGCTGCTCTATCTCGTCGAGCAGAGGAGCCTCAGCCTCAGGGTTATTCGTGCCAAACAGCTTAGTACCCTTAAACATCAGGTGCTCAAGATAGTGAGCCAGACCTGTTGTCTCTGCAGGATCATTCTTCGAACCAGTACGTACTGCGATGTAAGTCTGTATACGTGGCTTCTCAGGATTAGCCGAGAGATACACCTTCAGACCATTGTCGAGGGTGTAGATCCTCGTCTTCATCATGTCACCTGGTACAGTCTCATACTTGTACTCTTTAGCCTGTGTGTTCATCCCGAGCATCACAAGACCTAAAAACAATAATAGTTTCTTCATGTCTATTTAACTTAAGTTTTTATTGCAATATTTTGCAAAGATAGTAAGAAAAAACCGAATTCTCACAATTTATGCAAATAAATTATTATTTATTTTCATTTCACATCAGTCCGTCGACTGGGAGTTTGGTATCTTTGCGATATGCAAGACCTGTTACTACGCTACACAGTTCGCCGTTCTGATTGGTTATCCGTACCTCCACGTATGGGATCTTATGGTGGTTATACACCTCTGTAGCCTCAGCTATAAGCACGTCGCCCACCTTGGCGCTATGCAGAAACATGATATTGTTCTCGATACCGAAGGTTGTTCCCTCATGGCTATTCATCACAGCAGCCAGCGCGATGTCGGCCAAGGTGAAATAGGCACCACCCTGACACACTCCTCCGGCATTGAGGTGTTCAGCTGTAACAACCAGTTCTGCGCAGGCATATCCCTCACGTACCTCTTTTAATATACAACCGCTGTTTGCCGCAAAGCGATCGTTCTTAGATAAAAAATCCTTTAGTGTCATAATAGTCATTTTACATTTGGCGACAAAGGTACGAATAAATTTCCAAGCCCGATGGATAAAAATTGTTAAAAGATTGACAGAATCCATTGTCATTTGAGGAAAAGTTCATATCTTTGCGATATCATTTTGATATCAGTTTAAATATTAACAATTAAAAGTCTATAAAGATGGAGAATAAAGAGTTTGCATTCAAAGGTTCGGTACTCAACGGTTTTCTTATGCTGTTTGTAAATCTCGCAGTGCTGATTTTATCGATAGTAGGAATCGTATATAGCATCATCATGCTCGACGCCAGCAACGGAGCTCAGGGAGGATGGCTGCTTGGTGGTTGCTCGCTATTGATCATTGTCGACATTATTCTATGGTGCGGAATATTGCAGCTTGAGCCTAATGAGGCACGTGTCACCACTTGGTTTGGCAAATACTCAGGCACATTCTCAGAGACTGGCTTCTATTGGATCAACCCATTCTATGGCACTAAGAAGGTATCGCTGCGTGCACGTAACCTCGATGCAGAGCCTATAAAGGTGAATGATAAGACGGGTAACCCCGTGATGATCGGACTCGTGCTCGTATGGAAGCTAAAGGATACCTATAAGGCATTGTTTGAGGTAGACTCTCAGACGATGGCAGCAAGTCCAAATGCTGTTGGCAGCGACACCAAGGGACTGATGAATGCTCTCGAGAACTTTGTACGTGTTCAGAGCGATGCAGCTCTCCGTCAGGTTGCAGGCCAGTATGCCTACGACGATGAGGACACAAAGGCAGGAGAACCCACCCTGCGCTCGAATGCTGATGAAGTGAACGAGCAGTTGGAGCAGAAACTCGACGAGCGTCTGGCTCTGGCTGGTATCGAGGTGGTAGAGGCTCGTATCAATTATCTGGCTTACGCTCCTGAGATAGCAGCAGTAATGCTTCGTCGCCAACAGGCTTCGGCTATCATCACCGCCCGTGAAAAGATAGTAGAGGGTGCTGTATCAATGGTTAAGATGGCTCTCGACAAACTCTCCAGCGAGGAGATAGTGGAACTCGACGATGACAAGAAGGCTGCAATGGTCTCGAATCTTCTCGTGGTGCTCTGTGGTGACGAAAGTGCCCAGCCCGTAGTAAATACTGGTACATTGAACCATTAATTCATGGCGAAGAAAGAAACAAAGAATTTTATTCTGCGCGTTGACGCTGAGACGATGGACGCGATAGAGGCCTGGGCTGCGGACGAGTTCCGCAGCACCAACGGCCAGCTTCAGTGGATCATCACTGAAGCCCTGCGCAAAGCCAAGCGTCTGCCAAAAAAGAAACAACAAGAACCCAAACCAGAAGAGTTATGACACTCAGGAAATTTCTTACATATTTAAATTATACAGGTAGTTTGCTGTTTATCTTATATCTGATAGGCAGTATAGCCTGGCATCACACCATGAACGGATTCAAAGAAAGTGATACGTTACGTTATCTGATGTATGTTGGCGTGTTTATGATGTTTCCATTGGTCATCTATAAAATGTTCCATTTCAAGGAGTTCAAGTCAGAGAACAAACATAATCTGATTACATGGGGGCTTCTCATCGTTCTGGCAATTCTGTTTATCATCTTTAAGGGATAGCAATTATGAAGAAGATATTTATCACGCTGCTGACAGCTATTGCCGTAATGACAAGTCAGGCTCAGGTAAATTCGACAACCACATTGGAGGGCTCGTGGTCAGGCAAACTCAAAGTGGGAGCCATGTCGCTGACTTTAGTGCTTCATTTGGAAGAGGCTGATGGTTATGTAAAGGCATCATTAGATAGTCCGGATCAGGGTGCTAAAGGAATTTCTGCCTATAAAGAGTACCTGTCAGACGACTCTGTTGCCGTCAAGGTAGAATCTATTGGTGCTACCTATCGTGCCAAGTTGAAAGACGGAAAACTGGATGGTACTTTCTCGCAAATGGGAATGAAGATTCCTCTCGTATTGACGAAAGGCGTGCCAGAGGTAAAGCGCCCTCAAGAGCCTAAAGCCCCTTATCCTTACGAGACAGAGGAAGTGACATTTAAGAATGAGGCAGATGGCGCCACGTTGGCAGGAACACTCACTTGGCCAGTTGGATATGACAAGAATACTAAGAAAAAGCCTATGGTTCTGCTGTTTGTCTCAGGTAGCGGCCAGCAGAACCGTGATGAGGAACTGATGAACCACAAACCATTCCTGGTTATTGCCGACTATCTGGCTCGCAATGGTATAGCCACACTACGCTACGACGATCGTGCTAATGGTAAATCTTCTGGAGGTGATGTGAAGAACGCTACCTCTGAGGACTTTGCTCGTGATGCAGCTGCCGGTATTGAATTCCTGCGCAGCAAGAAGGCTTTCAGCAAGGTTGGCATCTTAGGTCATAGCGAAGGAGGAACTATCGCCTTTATTTTAGGAGGACAGAAAAAAGTAGATTTCATTGTATCGCTGGCAGGACCGACAGTAAAAGGCGACACTCTGCTGGCAGCACAAAGCAACCGACTATTAAGTCTTTCAGGCATGCCCGCTAATATGACAGTAGAGAAGTATCGTCAGACCGCTACCTCTGCTAAGATACCTTGGTTAGACTGGTTTAACGATTACGACCCTTCTGACAATATCCGCAAGACTCGTTGTCCTGTCTTTGCTCTCAACGGAGATCGTGATTGTCAGGTGATCTCATCTCTATGCCTCCCTGCGCTCAAGGTACTCCTGCCATCATCGAAGAAGCACCTCATCAAAGAATATCCTGAACTTAACCACCTCTTCCAACACTGCAATACAGGACTTCCTGATGAATACGGCCAGATAGAAGAGACCATATCACCAGAAGTCCTTAGTGACATTGCTGGATGGATTAAGCAGCAGAATTAATTCTCGTAGTCGATCTCGTGGTCGAGCTTTGAGAGGAAGTCTTCATATACCTCCTGTTCCACATCGCCCATCTGGAACTCCTTCTCGGCATCCTTGCGGATCTCAGCTATCCATGCACGACGGGCACGGATATAATCCTCATGGATACGCTCAGCATCTGATGGGGTAATCTCCTCAAGGCCATAGTAGTCGAGAATCATCTGATATGACCAAGCCCAACGGTAGTCGCTGTAACGATCGTTGATCTCCACGAAACGATCTAAGAGCTGTTGGATATTTTCGATAGTGCCAGACTTGATATCATCTACGATACGCTTCTCCTCACTCTCTGGGAGCAGGAGTCCGCTGAGGTCACTCCATCTGCCCTCTCCCACCTTAGATGCAGGACGTCCAAAGAAGCCCTCCTTCTGGGCACGCTTCAACACGGCACCCATGTAGATACGTAAGGCGATATCGTAATATTTCAAACCCTTGCGGAGAGAGGATGCGTTGATGACATATTCGTGGAAGTTATATGTTGACACATTATCACCAGAAGCCTCACGCAAAGCCTTCAGGATATTGATACCCTCCATAATCTCTCCAACGGTAAACGGAGAGAGCCAGTCGAAGTTGATGATACTTTTCTTAGACTGTTTACTGCGCTTGTCACGCTTAGGCCATTTCTTGATATCACGGTAGAGTCCTACAGTAGTGATATTACGTCCCGGAACGAGATAGCAGTCATCGCCGTAAGCCATCAGATAAGAGAATGGCAGATTACGAGTATCAGGATGGTGCATCAGTTTACCAAAGCAGACGCTGAAAGCACCTATGGTAGCAGGCATGAGGATATATGAGCCAGAGGCTGTCTTCGTGCCACGCTCGAGGGTTCCGTAGTGCAGAGGTCCCATCTTATAGGCATGGTTGGAGAAGTTGGTGTTGGAGCCTGCATTATAAAACGAGAACTCGCCACCGATAAGCAGAGAACTCTTATGGTGAGAAGCCGAGAATGGGCCACAGAAAGCAGCACATGCCTCACCATTGGCCATAAACGAATTGGCGAAGAAGAGGCTGGCCTCAGCAGTGAACCCATTTGTAATCTGACATGCCTCGCCCACGAAACAGTCCTGCATCTTTACAGAGTTATTTATAGAGCAACCATCACAGATGATGGAATTCTCACAGATGACACCAGTACCAATAAACACAGGAGCGTCCATCGATGACATCACAGTACACTCAGAGAGACGAGCTGCACCACTTATCTCGCAATAGCCCTTGATGACAGTATTAGTGATATCCTTAGCATTAATAATCTTCACATTGTTGCCAATAAAGCCTCTCTCCGGGCGAGACACGCGCAACTCATCTTCAATCATCTGCAGAAGAGTTTTCTTAAGAGACTTATCACGATCATGTTTCACCATGAAGGATGCCACCTGGGAATTCAACTCGCGGAAGATAGTTACATTGCCATCTCCCATCTCGTTGAGAACAGAGATGACAGAACCCTCACCGTAAGTGGCATCATCGGTAGTCTCCATAGTACATATATTAGAGATGTAGCAATCGTTGCCGATAGTGTAGTTATTGATATAGTTGCCTACCTTTTCTATCAGACAGTCATTACCCACAGAGACATTACGTAGCGTGGTGTCGTTAATGCCGGAATGCTTAAAGAAGCCCTTTGTCACCTCCACCTGCTTATTGAATTCTCCCAGGCGGATATCACCATAGAATATTACACGATGGAAATTATAAGGCTTAAAGCCTTCTGCCACCATCACTCGCTGCCAGTCCTCAGCCCAGCATACATTTTTCTCGAGAACGTCAATCTCTGTCTGTGTCAAGTTTCTGTATTCACTCATAGTCTTGATATAAAAAATCGTTATATGGATATTTCTGTACGTGGAGCTCTCTTACACGTTTATAGAGATGCTCACGCAGTTCGTCAATGTTTTCTTTCTTTTTTGCGGAGATAAACAGGCACTCCAGGTAATGTCCGTCTTCTGCAGAACGGGCCATCCACGTGCGTTTCAAATCGTCGAGGGTGATATTCTCCTTTGTCTCAGGGGTGAGGTCATCTTCCTCCTTAGGAACCCAGGTATATGCATCTATCTTATTGAATACAATCATCGAGGGCGTATCGGAACATCCCAGTTCCTTGAGGGTGTTTTCAACCACACGGATCTGTTCCTCGAAATCAGGATGTGAGATATCCACCACATGTACCAGTAAATCTGCCTCGCGCACCTCATCGAGAGTACTCTTGAAACTCTCTACAAGATCAGAGGGTAACTTTCTGATGAAACCAACGGTATCTGCCAAAAGAAATGGAAGATTGTCGATAGTCATCTTCCTAACTGTTGTATCGAGTGTAGCAAAGAGTTTGTTCTCTGCAAAGACCTCACTCTTTGAGAGGAGGTTCATCATCGTTGACTTTCCAACGTTGGTATATCCCACGAGGGCTACACGGATAAGACGGCCACGATTCTTACGCTGTGTGGTCTTCTGTTTGTCGATCTCTGCGAGGCGCTGTTTCAGAAGGGTGATACGCTGGAGAATGATACGACGGTCCATCTCGAGCTGGGTCTCACCAGGTCCACGAAGACCAACGGAACCTTTTCCGCCACCAGAACCGGATCCACCTCCCTGACGCTCGAGGTGAGTCCAAAGGCGCTGAAGTCTTGGCAACATATAACGATGCTGAGCCAGTTCCACCTGAGCCTTGGCTTCTGCTGTCTGTGCCCGCATGGCGAAGATATCGAGGATAAGCGACGTGCGGTCAAGAATCTTTACCTGCAGTTCTTTCTCGATATTACGCATCTGCTTGGCAGAGAGCTCATCATCGAAAATCACCATTCCCACAGGCTGTGGAGCGTTGGAATCATCAAGCAATCCCTCCGCAAACAGTGATGCATCCTGATCATCCAACCAGTCATCGTATGCGTCTTGGCATTGTTTTATGTAAGCCCTGATCTCAAGGAGCTTACCCGAGCCCACATATGTCGTCTGGCTTGGACCTCCCACCTTCTGAGTGAATCGCTTAACAGTCACTGCCCCCGCAGTATCGGCAAGGAACTCCAGTTCGTCGAGATATTCTTTTGTCTTGGCCTCATCCTGATCCTTTGTTATCAGACCCACAAGGACTGCTGTCTCAGCCTTGGCCTCGGATATTACAAATTCTTTCATATTGGGTGCAAAATTAAGAAAAAAACATGGATTAAAAGGATTCTAAGGAAAGATTTTATGCGAAAAGATAAAAAAAATATTAAAATCTTTACAATCTATGTGTTTGGAAAAAGAATTATATGTATTTTTGCACTAGATTTTAAGAACCAACTAAAAAAGCAAAATTATGAGAGTAATTATTCAGTCAGACTATCAAAAGATGTCTCAGTGGGCAGCAAACCACGTTATCGAGCGTATCAATGCTTTTAATCCTACACCAGATCACAAGTTCGTATTGGGTCTGCCTACAGGTTCCTCACCCGTTGGCATGTACAATGCCCTTGTAGAAGCCAATCGTGCTGGTAAGATATCATTCAAGAATGTGATCACCTTCAACATGGACGAGTATGTAGGCCTGCCAGAGACACATCCTGAGAGCTACCATGCCTTCATGGCACGTAACCTCTTCGATCACATCGACTGTCCGAAGGAGAACATCCACATCCTCAATGGTAATGCCACTGACCTCGCAGCTGAGTGCAAGCACTATGAAGAGATGATTAAGGAGGCTGGTGGTATCGACCTCTTCATCGGAGGTATCGGCCCTGATGGTCATATCGCATTCAATGAGCCAGGCAGCTCACTGCGTAGCCGTACTCGTATGAAGACTCTGACAACAGACACACGTATCGCCAACAGCCGTTTCTTCGGAGGTAACCCAGAGAACGTTCCAGCACATGCACTCACAGTAGGTGTTGGTACTGTGATGGATGCCCGTGAGGTGATGATCCTCGTAAATGGTCATGGTAAGGCTCGCGCTATGCAGGCTGCCATCGAGGGTGCAGTAAACCACATGTGGACTATCTCAGCACTCCAGATGCATGAGCATGGTATCATCGTGAGCGATGAGGATGCTGCTGATGAGCTGAAGGTATCTACATATAAGTACTTTAAGGATATCGAGAGCGATCAGCTCCTTTAAAAGATAAGGGACAAAGAATAAATGATAATGGAGGAGACAGGATTCCTGTCTCCTTTCTTAATTTCAGAATCTATGAATAGAACGATTAGCTTAGTAGTTTTTTTATTAGTAGCATGTTTCTGCAAGGCAGGAGATGTTGTGGTGACATCGCCTGACGGAAAGATGCAGGTAAAAGTGAGTGATGCAGGAGGCAGATTGTATTATTCTGTGACCTACGACGGACAGGATATGCTCTTGCCATCAGCCCTGGGACTGAAGACCAGTATGGGTGACCTTACAAGAGACCTCTCGATAACAGCATCGAAGACAGATGTAGTAAACGAACAATACACCATGCGAGGCACTAAGGCCTCAACAGGCAACTATAACGCTAATGCTTTGACCATTAGCCTCAAAAACAAGGATGGTGTCGCTTTCGACATCCGTTTTCAGGTTAGCAATAATGATATCGCCTTCCGATATGAGATGGCCAGACAGAAATGGCAGAAGAAGGATATGAAACGTGTGAGAATTCTCTCTGAGGCCAGCAGTTTCAATTTCCCTGACGGCACAACAACGTTCATATCACCACAGATAGGTCCTGAGAGTGGATGGGAACAGACGAAACCCAGCTACGAGGAAGGCTATAGTGCCGACGGAGCGATGGACAAGCCCTCGCAGTTCGGACACGGATATATCTTCCCTGCCCTCTTCCATCTGCCTAACGGATGGGCTCTCGTCAGTGAGACAGGCGTAAGCTCTGCATATTGCGGAAGTCATCTCTCTGACTATCAGGCAGGCATGGGATATAGTGTTGCCTATCCCGACAGAGGCGAGAACAACGGCTACGGCACTGACTTTGCTGCTATCCCACTGCCAGGAGAGACACCTTGGCGCACTATCACCTTGGGAAATTCGCTTAAGCCTATCGTTGAGACAACTATCAGCTATGATGTAGTAAAGCCACTCTATGAGCCATCGACAGACTATAAGCCTGGACGATACACCTGGAGTTGGCTGCTGTGGCAGGATAACTCTGTGAATTATGACGATCAGGTAAAGTTCATCGACCTTGCATCGACGATGGGATTCGAGTACTGTCTCGTAGACAACTGGTGGGACACTCAGATAGGACGCGAGCGTATGGTGGAGTTGTCGAAATATGCACAATCGAAGGGTGTACACCTTTTATTATGGTATAACAGTAATGGTTTCTGGAACGATGCCCCACAGACCCCACGCAACTGCATGAACACATCTATCGCACGTGAGAAAGAGATGAAGTGGCTAAAGAGCATCGGAGTAAAGGGTATCAAGGTGGATTTCTTCGGAGGCGACAAACAGGAGACGATGCGTCTGTATGAGGATATCCTCTCGGATGCTAACCGCTATGGTCTGCAGGTGGTGTTCCACGGATGTACCATTCCTCGTGGTTGGGAGAGGATGTATCCTAACTATGTTGCCTCAGAGGCTGTGCTGGCATCAGAGAACTTGTTCTTTGGTGAGAGAGCAACCATCCGTGAGGGCTTCGACCTCACACTCCATCCCTTCTGTCGTAACGCCACAGCCTCAATGGACTGGGGAGGCATCATCATGAACAAATGGATGTCGAGAGACAACAAGAGTCGTCATACCCGCAAGACCACAGATATCTTCGAGATGGCATCAGGAATCATCATGCAGACATCAGTGCAGTGTGTGGCCATGCAGCCTAATAACCTCGAAGAATTACCACAATTCGAGATGGACTTCCTTCGCGGATTACCCACCACTTGGGAAGAGACAAGATTCATCGACGGTTATCCTGGCAAATATGTAGTGCTTGCCCGCAAGGCTACTAACGGCAAATGGTATATCGCAGGTCTCAATGCCCAGAAAGAGCCACTTACGCTGACACTCGATCTCTCGGAGTATCCGCTTTCTGACCTTTATATCGACAACAAGAAGATAGAGCCAACACTCACTAAGCTCAAGAAAGACAAGAAAGGTAAGGCAAAGATCACTATCCTGCCGAATGGTGGAATGATTATCAAATAAGAAATCCCCGCGATTGCGGGGATTTTTATTATCAATACACGAAGATCTTATAATCCTTGATGCTTCCCGGAGCACCCTCCTCGGCTCGGGGGAGGTATTCGAAGCCTGAGAGTTCCTGAACAGACCCCAGATCGATAACCATCAGATGAGGCAGAGCCGTACGCTTGACAGTACGCCAGTAGGTAGACTCCTGAAGGTCGAAGGCCTTGTCAGCGAGATTATTACCACGAATAGTCTCTTCGCTGTCAGCATACTTCACTGCCCAAGGCTCACGACTAATACGTCGACTATCCTTACCGAGAGCATATACCTCTGCAACACATACTACGTCTTTACCATCATGGGTAGACAGAGCCTGGAAGGCGATATATCTACCCTTGGCAGGAGCAGAGAAGCGAACTGTCTGCCAACCATTGCCTGACGAGAAACTTCCGGCAGCCACAGGTGTAGCTGAATTAAGATCAGGTTTGTCACCAGGATTATTATGGGTAACGCTCTTAGCCAAATTAAGCTGGTCTATCTCAGGTTTATCCTGCGCCCAGAGAGTAGTGCTCTTAGGTCCGACGACATCAAGTACCACCACCTCGTTAAGTCCACGCTTGAGCCAACATCCAGGAACATATAGCGTCTGCTGAGGACCTATGTTCCAGAATCGGCCAATAGGATACCCGTTGACGTATACCTGACCCTTTCCGAAGTTAGAGAGATTAAGGAAAGTGTCACCTCTCTTGGTGAGCTTGAAGTATCCACGATAGTAGCCTGAAGCATGTTGAGAGTGTAGAGTTGAGAGTGTAGAGTTTGCTACCGCAGTAGATGTCTGTGCAGAGGCGAGAGCCTTAGCTGCTGTGGAGTAATCATCGGGAATAGTGAGGATAGTCCAACGCTTAAGGTTCCATGTTATATCATTGCCATCGACATCTGCTGTAATTGTTACACTCTCAGTTATACCTTTATAGTCCTTTATGGCACGTCCGAAATTAATACGCCCCATAGCCTCGATAAGGATCTTCAGCTCCTGACCTTTCTGAACAGGTGGAAGCATGAGACTCTTCTCGTTTTTCACACGATCAATAGTTCCGATATACTTATCATCAATGAACACTTGTGCATAATCGTGCCCATCGTTGAGTGTGAGCACTGACGATACGGCAATCTCTGGCAGAGTGGTGACATATACCATCGAGCCCCAACCCATATCCATCTCTTCCATCGTAAGCAGAGGAGAATCCATAACGACACTGTCGGTACCAAGAATAATAGGAGCAAACTCCTTTGTCTCGAACTCTGGTATGCTGATAAGATTAGCAGGAGCCTTTACCTCTTTTGGCAGAGGCTTGTCGCTATATTTTTGGAGAACCTTACGCAACTTATAATATTTCTCCGTAGCCCATCCGTATTCATTTATAGGAGCGTCGTAATCGTAACTGGTGACATCCGGAGCGAAACCAGGAGAGTTAGCACCTGCCCAGTGGCCGAAACTCGTTCCTCCGTGAGTCATATAAAGAGAGAAACTGATGCCTTTCGACAACATCTCGTCGATACCGTATACCATATCATCGGCAGGACGGGTCTCATGACGAGCTCCCCACTTATCAAACCATCCGCTCCAGAACTCAGAGCACATCATAGGAGCATCAGGGCGCAACTCCTTAAGACGTGTAAACTGTTGATCGATATTGGCACCAGTACCGAAGTTCATGGTCCATACGAGATCGTCGAGGCCGTTCTTCTCAAAGTTACTTGACCAGTCGCATTGGAAGAGTGCCATCTTATTGCCATAGATACCACGCAGACAATCGCGGATCTCAGAGATATAAGCCTTATCCTCACCATAAGAGCCATATTCGTTTTCAACCTGTACCATAATAATAGGTCCGCCATTCTGAATGGTTAACGGAGCCAGCTGTTCACCTACCTTATGTTCGAAGATCTTCACACGCTCCATGAAATATGGGTCTTGCTCACGAAGACGTATATCTTTCTTCTTCAAGAGCCACCAAGGCAGGCCGCCCATCTCCCACTCTGCACATACATATGGTCCTGGACGAACGATAACGTACATGCCATTCTTCTGGGCAAGACGACAGAACTCTGCCACATCACTATTACCTGTAAAATCAAACTGTCCCTCGCGCTGTTCGTGGATGTTCCAGAACACATAGATACAGATGGTGTTCATACCAAGCGCCTTGCAGGAACGGATACGATGCTCCCAATAAGGACGGGGAATACGGGGGTAATGCACTTCTGCAGCCTTGACGATAAAAGGCTCACCATTTAGAAGGAACGTACCTTTACCAACAGTAAAATCGCCAGCATGAGCAGATAAGGAGAAAAGTGCCGTCAACATGACGAGCATAGTTAGCAATTTTTTCATATCGTTAGTCAATAATTATAATTTAGATGCAAAAATAAGAAAAAAAACAAAAAAGAAAGAAGGTAAAAATGTAATTTGACTCAGATTTAAGAATTATTGTGTATATTTGCAGCAGAATAACATAACTGACTTTATTATAAGAATGAAAAAGATTGCTTTGTTGATGCTGGCAATAGCCAGTTGCGTAAGTATGATGGCAGAGGACGGAAGTCGTCTGTGGTTGAGATATGACAAGTTGCAGAAGGCACAGGTAAACGGTCCTGAGTGTATTGCTGCAGAGGAGCTCAGGAATTACTATCCAGGTGATAAGGCCACATTGGTACTTGACCCGTCAATTAGCAATGAAGAGGGATATATCATCAATGGCAGCACCATAAAGGCAAAGACAGAGAGAGGGCTTATGTATGGAGCTTACGCTCTGTTGAGGGGGGAGCAGGGAGCCTCTGAGCCATTCTTCAAGATAAGGGTACTTAATCACTGGGACAACCTCGACGGAAGCATCGAGAGAGGATATGCAGGACGAAGCATCTTCTGGGATCTCGATGGTAATAATCCTAAGGCCATCGACCCTGCGCTCATCAAGGAATATGCGAGGGCAAATGCGAGCATCGGTATCAACGGCACAGTACTGAATAACGTCAACGCATCACCAAAGATGCTCTCAGCACCTTATATTAAAAAGGTTAAGGAGATAGCAGCGATATTGAGACCTTACGGAATAAAGGTATATCTCTCTGTGAATTTCGCATCACCAATGGCACTTGGCAAACTCAAGACAGCCGACCCTCTGAATTCAAAGGTAAAGGCATGGTGGAAGGCAAAGGCGAAAGAGATATACAAAGAGATTCCCGACTTCGGAGGATTCCTGGTAAAGGCCAATTCTGAAGGTCAGCCAGGACCTGGTGACTATAAGCGCACTCATGCCCAGGGAGCTAACATGCTGGCAGAGGCAGTAAAACCCTTTGGAGGAATCATCATGTGGCGTAGCTTCGTATATGGTGCAAACCATAAAGGAGAAGACAGAGTGAAACAGGCTGTGTCAGAGTTTAAGGAGGACGACGGGAAGTTTATGGATAATGTTATTCTCCAATCCAAGAACGGTCCTCTCGACTTCCAGCCACGTGAGCCCTACGCTCCAATCTTCGACAATATGAGAAAGACTCCTCAGATGGTTGAACTGCAGATCACTCAGGAGTATCTGGGTCACTCACGTCATCTGGTTTATCTCGCTCCTATGTGGAGGGAGTTCTTTGGTTTGGTAAGTCCTAAGAGACTTGTTGGTGTAGCTGGTGTTGCAAATATCGGATTAGACAAAAACTGGTGCGGACACCATTTCGCACAGGCTAACTGGTATGCATTCGGACGTCTTGCGTGGAACCCCTACCTTAAGAGTGAAAAGATTGCAGAAGAATGGCTTAGGAGCAATTTTGGAAGTAATCATAACTATCATCTATCCACTATCCACTCTAAACTCTTAAGCATGATGCTTCGCTCCCGTGAGGCATGTGTCGACTATATGATGCCATTAGGCCTACACCATATCTTCGCTTTCGACCATCACTACGGTCCTGAGCCAGATGGATTCATTGCCAGCTATCCTCTGGAGTGGTGTCCTGTATACTATCACAAGGCAGACAAGGAGGGAGTAGGATTCAATCGTAGCCATACCGGAACAGATGCCACATCGCAATACAACGAGCCTTTCTGTTCGCTGTACGATGACATCAACACCTGTCCTGAGAGATACCTCCTCTGGTTCCATCATGTACCCTGGACATATCGTCTGAAGAGCGGTAATACCCTCTGGGAAGAGATTCAGGCACGATATGACAGAGGTGTCAAAGAGGTAGAGGACTTCTACGCTATCTGGCAGGAGGCAAAACCAAATATCGACGAACAGAGATGGAAGGAAGTTGATGAGCGTATGCAACACCAGCTGGAGAATGCCAAGGAATGGAGAAAAGTTTGCATAGACTATTTCAGAACATTTGCAGAATGAAGGTTATAGTTTCTAACGAGATAGAGAGTGTATGTCCCTCATTCGTTGGCGCGGCAGTAGAGGCACAGGTAGTAAACTCTGAGTTCTGTCAACCCCTTTGGGATGAGATTCATGCTCTCGAAGAGAAGTTCCGTAAAGACCTGACCACAGATTCGTTGAAAGAATTGCCAAGTATAGCCGCAACACGTAGTGTGTATAAAGCTTGTGGCAAAGACCCCTCACGCTATCGTCCAGCAAGCGAACAGCTGATACGGCGAATGCTTCAGGGTAAGGAACTTTACCAGATAGACACCCTCGTAGACCTTGTGAATCTCGCTTCTATCGCTTATGGATACAGCATAGGAGGTTTCGATGCCGATAAGTTCGTAGGAGATACTCTTACACTAGGTGTTGGACGTGAGGGAGAACCATACGAAGGAATAGGAAGAGGTATCATCAATATCGCAGGTCTGCCTGTATACCGCGATGCAGAGGGAGGCGTAGGAACTCCTACAAGTGATCATGAACGGACGAAGATGACCCTCGCCACAACACATCTCATGGTACTCATCAATGGCTATGACGGTAATGAGGAGAGGGTACTCGCCAATGCGCATTTCATTCAGGATCTCCTGAGGAAATACTGTCAGAGTGATGGTGGTACTGTCACATTATATACTTAAACAATGAACATATCAGAACTGGAAAATAAACGAATTGCAGTACTATTGTCTGGAGGTGTAGACAGTAGTGTTGTGGTGTATGAGTTTGCCAGACTCGGGCTCCATCCAGACTGCTTCTATATAAAGATAGGTCCTGAGGAAGAAGAGGAATGGGACTGTTCATCTGAGGAGGATCTTGAGATGGCTACTGCTGTAGCGCATAAGTATGGTTGTAAACTGGAGGTGATAGACTGTCATAAGGAATATTGGGACCAGGTTACGAAATACACGATGGCCAAGGTACGTGCAGGAATGACTCCGAATCCTGACGTGATGTGTAACCGTATGATAAAGTTTGGAGCCTTCGATGAGAAAAGAGGACACGAATACGATCTCATCGCTACTGGTCACTATGCACAGACAGAGATTGATGAGAACGGACATAAATGGCTCTGTACGAGTCCTGACCCTGTGAAAGACCAGACTGACTTCCTGGCTCAGATTTATGATTGGCAACTTAAGAAAGCTCTTTTCCCCATAGGCCACTACATGAAGGATGAGGTTCGCGAGATAGCAGAACGAGAACATCTGGTGAATGCCAAGCGAAAGGACTCGCAGGGAATCTGTTTCTTGGGTAAAATAAACTACAATGACTATATCCGCCGCTATCTTGGAGAACAACCAGGCGACGTGATAGAACTGGAGACAGGCAAACGTATCGGAGAACATAAAGGTCTGTGGTTCCACACCATCGGACAGCGTAAAGGTATGGGCTTCAGCGGCGGTCCTTGGTTTGTGGTGAAGAAGGATGTGGAAAAAAACATCCTCTATGTATCTCACGGATATGATCCTGAGACCGCCTACAAACAGAATTTCAAAGTTCATGATTTCCATCACCTCACAGAGGGACAGGCACCGTGTGAGGTTACATTCAAGATAAGGCATACGCCGGAGTATCTACCTGCCACACTGGAGTGGACGGGTGAGAAAGAGTTTGTCGTACATGCCAAGAACAAGATACACGGTGTGGCACCAGGACAATTCTGTGTGATTTACGATGAGAATCATCACAGATGTCTGGGTTCTGGAGAGATAACAATATGATAAAAAGATAAAAACTACTAAGGAAATGAAGAAAAGACTACTTGCTATTTTACTATTTGCGACAACGATTGCCTCTGCTCAGGTAAGGCAGGAGATTACACTATCTGAGGGTTGGAAGTTTTCTCAGGATAAGAAATCCTGGAAGAATGTGATTATCCCTCATGACTGGGCCATCGCTGGGCCATTCGACAAGAAATGGGATCTTCAGAAAGTAGCCATCGAACAAAATGGTGAGACAGAAGCCACAGAGAAGAGCGGACGTTCTGGAGCCCTGCCTTGGATAGGCGAAGGTCACTACAAAAGGACTATCACCATCCCGCAGGATTTCAAGGGACATGCCGAACTTCTCTTCGACGGGGCGATGGCTGAACCTACCGTCAGCATCAACGGACAGAAAGCAGGCTACTGGGCCTATGGCTATAACACGTTCCGGGTGGATATAACATCATTTGTGAAGCCTGGCGACAACCTGCTCGAAGTAGACCTCAAGAATGTAGAAGAGAGTTCGCGCTGGTATCCCGGTGCCGGTATCTACCGCCCAGTGACACTCATCCTCACCCCTGAAGAGACACGTATCGACGACTGGGGAATCACCACCAATACAGAGCTTAACTGGAAGGAGGGGAACAACAGGAACCTTACCAAGTTTGTTGTTGAGGTGCCCATCATCAATGCCGGAAAGGGAAAGCCCGTGGGGCTGATGCTCATCACTCCAGACGGCAAACACGTCAATTGTGATCCGGCACCTATGCACGACGGCAAGGCTATAGGCAAATTCATCATACCAAATGCCCAACTATGGACGCCAAAGACACCTTATCTATACAAGTTGCAGGTAACCCTCTATGACGGAAACGGCGACCCCAATTTGTTCGACGATTTAGGCAAGGTCATCGATAAGAAAACCTTCAAAGTGGGTATGCGTACTGTGAATGTTTCGAAGGAGAAAGGTTTTGAACTGAACGGCGTAACAAGAAAACTGAAGGGTGTATGCCTGCATCACGACCTAGGTCCTCTTGGTGCTGCCATCAACAAAGCTGCACTTATCCGTCAGATAAAGACTATGAAAGAGATGGGCTGTAATGCCATACGTACGTCGCATAACATGCCAAGTCAGATGCAGATGGACATCTGCGACTCTCTTGGTATGATGGTGATGGCAGAGAGTTTCGACATGTGGCTCTATCCAAAGTGCAAGAACGGCTATGCCCGCTTTTTCCGCTCATGGGCAGAAAAAGATATCACCAATCTTATCGTGGCCAACCGCAATCACCCCAGCATCGTGATGTGGAGCATCGGCAACGAGATTCCAGAACAGGGTAGCGAGGAAGGCAGACTTATCTCAACCCGTCTGCAGGGACTTTGTCATGCTCTCGACCCAACCCGTCCTGTCACTCAAGGACTCGACCATGCAGAGGCATCAATAGAGAGTGGTGTTGCGAAAGCGATGGACGTGCCGGGATTCAACTACCGAGTACACAAATATGGAAAGAGTATCAAGCAACTTCATCAGGGATTCCTTCTGGGTTCAGAGACAGCTTCAACGGTAAGCTCTCGAGGAGTGTATAAGTTCCCCGTTGAGGTTACTGACAACTCCCAATACGCCTCATGGGCGCCCACTTACGATCCCAAAGCCATCCTTAACGCCGACGGACAGTGTTCGAGTTACGATGTTGAGTATTGTTCTTGGAGCAACCTGCCCGACGACGACTGGGTTTGGCAAGATGACAAGGACTGGGTAATCGGTGAGTTCGTTTGGACAGGCTATGACTATCTCGGCGAACCTACACCTTACGACGAGTACTGGCCAGCGCGCAGCAGCTATTTTGGCATATGCGACCTGGCAGGACTGCCTAAGGACCGCTATTACCTCTATCGTTCAAGATGGAACAAGGACGAGCACACCATCCATCTCCTACCCCACTGGTCTTGGGGCAAGGATCGTAAGGGAAAAATCACTCCTGTATATTGCTACACCGACTATCCTACAGCCGAGCTCTTCGTGAATGGCAAGAGTCAAGGTAAGATCTCAAAGAATCCTACAGAGCGTCTCGACAGATATCGCCTCCGCTGGAATGATGTAAAATATCAGCCAGGCGAACTGAAGGTTGTGGTATTTGATGAGCAGGGCAACAAAGCTGGTGAAAAGACCTTACGCACAGCTGGCAAGCCTACAAAGATACAATTAGATGTTTGGACACAGCACGACTCTCCTACCCTCAAGGCTGATGGTGAAGACATGGCTTTTGTAACAGTATCTCTCGCTGATGCCAAGGGTACATTCATTCCATATGCATCAGACCAGCTGTCATTTGAGGTTACTGGTGCCGGATCATTTGAGGCAGTATGCAATGGCGATGCTACAAGTCTGGAATCATTCAAGAAACCTACGATGAAACTATTCAGCGGACAGCTGGTCGTTATCGTTCGTAGCAGCAAGACTCCTGGTACAATAAAATTGAAAGTTACAGATCGTCAGCGCGGCTTAAAAGAAATAATAGAAATAAATGTAAAATAAAGAATTGTCTATTTTATTAAAAGAAATTAGAATAATTAGAATAATATTATGCTATGCTGATTATGACATAAAAAAATTATTCTAATTATTCTAATTTCTTTTTGAAGTTTATAGATGTTTTGGGGGATAAAGAGCCTCCCACCACGTGGGATCATCCTTCAGCCATTTAGCAAACCAAGCCATCTGTGTGGCAAGCCATTTCTCTTTCTTACCGTATTCGAGGATATGGTGATTCTCACCTTCCACCTCTACAAGAGCCACCTCGCGACCCAGCAGTTTCAGAGCCGTGAACATCTGCAGGCTCTCTATCAGAGGTACGTTGGTGTCGGCATTGCCATGAAGCAGAAGCAGAGGAGTATGGATCTTATCGGCATTGAAGAGTGGTGACTGGTTGACATACAAATCACGATGACTCCAGGGGTAGCTGTTTGCCATCGACACCTCACTGTAGTTATATCCCCAGTATCCCTCACCCCAGTAACTGGTATGATTGGCGATACCTGCATGAGATACAGCTGCTGCGAAGATGTCTGTCTGTGTCTGCAGATACTGAGTCATAAAACCGCCATAGCTAGCTCCCATACATCCAATCTTCTTAGGATTGATAAACGGATGCTCAGCACATATCTGTTTTACACCCTCGATGATATCTTCTGCAGGACCCTTTCCTGCTGTGTTAACATGCCGCGAAGCCCACTCTTGTCCGAAACCTGTAGCACCACTTGGTTCAACGATATATGCCACATAACCCAGCGAGTTCCAGTACTGAGGAGCATATGGCGACTCGAAATATCTGCTTACTGGTGAACAACCGCCATAATAATACACTATCATTGGATACTGCTTCGTAGCATCGAAATCCTTTGGCAGATAAAATCGTCCGTATACTGTGTCACCCTTGGAATTCTTGAAGTTCCAGTCCTGACATGTACCGATCTCAGCATCACCGAGAGCAGAAACACCATCGAAGAACCTGATATTCTGGGGCTTCTTGAGATTCTTTAGATCCATGACGTAAGCAGATGCAGGAGCCATCGTGGCGTATGACAGATATGATATATAAGGTGCATTCGATGCTTTATCGAAACGATAGATATCATCGCCATTGGCTGCGAGTTTTGTTATCTTACCTGTCTTTGGGTTAAGCATGAAGAGATTCACATAGTCGCGATCCTCAGCTGTGAAGTATACCATTCCATCAGCAGCACACCAGTCTGGACCCTTGTCTAAAGATGGATCAAAGTCCTTTGTAAGCGGAGTAACCTTCTTCGACATTATGTCATAGAGGAAGAGTTCGTTTTCCGTCATGCTCGGTGTCACGTCTGCAGGCAACTGACAACCTATACGACCGAAAGCCTCGGGAGTGCCTGTAAAGAGTATCTGCTTACCATCAGGAGAGAACGTTCCTCCACCAAGGAACTCTGCACCAACGAATAGCGTGTCTACCTTCAGGGTAAGTATATCCATTATCAACACATCCTGCACTGTGGTAGGACGTTTTGTTAGACGAGAACGTGACGTTGCCAGCAACAGCTTGGTGCCATCGAGTGATATATCCTCAAGATACTCGCCTTTAGAACCAAAAGTGATTCGCTGAGTTACACCTGTGGCAATATCATATTTCGCGAGATAGCCTCTGTCACGCCAGCCAGACTGACGATCATCCATCTCAACAACCTCAAACACATCCTTATCCTCCTTAGGACCCTTTTCCTCAGCACTGATGATAAGATAGTCTTCTGTGGGCGATACAACGTAACTGCCCTCAGGGATATCATAAGCAAAGAGTGTACGTACTCCAGTACGGGGATCTACCTTATACAACACACGCTTATCGCCTTCCTTTTCTTCTTCAAGCCAGGCAGATGTCTTCGGCATCCAATGGGGATTACGCTGTGGCTGGGATATCAGACGCTGGGTCTTGGTATCACGGAGTTCGTAGTTCCAACGGGAATTGCCTCCACGATCCGTTGTCTGATAGGCTATGCTTGTAAATAGTCCGTCAGCAGAAAGAGAGATTCCTCTTACCCGCTTTCCGTCAGTAAGGTCATGCACCATATAGGGATGCTTTTTGTCGAGGGTATATGCCACAGACTTCTTGGCATCGATACATACCTTTATCGAGTCAGTATCCTTGGGTTCAGCAAGATAACGTATCGTGAAAGTATGGTGCTCGGGGGCAAGTATCAATTCTCCATTAGCTTCAGCACCGTCAATATACAACTTATAGTTCTTTGGTCCCTGTACATCTATCTTGCCTTTCAGGTAGTCGCTATTGTTTATATAAAACGACAAAAGTCCTACGCTCTTCTTTTCTGTGAGCGACGGCAACACCTTGCCGTTGAATTTTCCTGTCACAGGTGATGTAAGTGATATGTTGTTCATCAGCGACTTATCGTCAAACTTATTACCTTTCACATCCACTGTATCAAAAGCCAATGGTGCTTGTACTGCGTAAGGCCCAGAGAGATTAAACTCACTGATCTCCGTCTTCACTTGTGCCGATGCTCCCAAAGCCGGTATCAGCAACATCAATGTCATTAATCGTTTCATATTATTTCTTTATTGTTACATTTTGGCGCAAAGTTACAAAATTTATTAGAATAATGAATGGTTAATGGATATTTATTTGTAATTTTGCGTCCGAATCAGAATTAAAACCATTATGAATTATTCTAAGAAATTACTTTTTCTAACATTGTTAACTGTAGCAAGCCTCCCTATTGTCGCTGATGACAATAACCAAAACGGAGAATTGATAATCAACGAATTCATGCAGTCGAATATCGATGGTATCATGGACGATCTTAACGATTTCCCTGACTCATGGGTGGAACTATATAACTCAGGTAATACAGCCGTCAATCTGAAAGACTATAAGATTGGTACCAAGAAAAAGGTTGCCAACGCATGGCAATTACCAGACAAGATGGTAGGACCGGGGCAATATGTGATTATCTACTGCGACAAGGCTGGCGAGGATGAGGGGGTATCCGCCTTACACACCAATTTCCGTCTGGAGTCTAGCAAGAAGAGCAGTCTTTTCCTGTTTAAAGGCGATGATACCATTGACAAAATAGAGGACTTTGCCGCACAGCCTGCCCCGAACATTGCTTTTGGTCGCAATACTGATGGCAGCGACGAATGGGGCTACCAACTTGAGCCTACACCTGGCAAAGCAAATACCGGCAAGACTTGTAAGGCCGAAGATATCCTCGGTGAGCCTGTTTTCAGCATAAAGGGCTGCGTTATGAGTACCAAAAAAAACATCACCCTAATGCTAACTCTTCCAGATGGATCACCTGAAGGAACAGAGATTCGTTATACTCTCGACGGCTCAGAGCCAACAAAGAACAGTCAGCTATATCAGAGTCAGCTGAGTTTCAATACAAACAAGATAGTCCGTGCCAAGTTGTTCTGTGATGGTAAGCTCTCCCCACGATCCACTACACATTCCTACCTCTTCCATCCAAGAGAGATAACAATTCCTATTGTCTCAATATGTACAGACAACAAATATATAAACGACTCGAGAATCGGAATATACCCAAACAACAATGGTAGTGACAAGAAAAATGATTGGCGGCGCCCGATGAACATCGAGTTCTTCATGGAAAACGGAGATAAGAGCACCCTCAATCAACTTATAGAAGCCCGTGTATGTGGAGGTGCCACAAGAGGTGAAAAGCTAAAGTCGTTGGCCATCTATGCCAACAAGCGCTTTGGCGAAAAGAGATTCAATTACGAGTTCTTCCCTGACCAAAAGCCAGGACTGAAAGACTTTAAGTCACTTATGCTACGCAATGCTGGCAACGATTTCGGAGGGCTCTATATGCGCGATGCCATCATCCAACGCAATGCGGCAAGTCATATCGACCTCGATTGGCAGGCCTGGCGCCCTGCCGTGGTATATATCAATGGTGTGTATAAAGGCATGCTGAATATCCGCGAGCGTTCTAACGAAGACAATATCTACACCAACTACGACGGATTGGAAGACCTCGATATGCTTGAAAATTGGAACGAGCTTAAGGAAGGTACGAAGGACAACTACGACAAATTCAAGGAATTCTACAGCAAGAAGGGACATACCTTGGCCGAGTATGAGCAGTGGATGGATGTAGATGAATTTCTCAACCTCATGATAGTAAATCTATACCATACTAATCTCGACTTTCCTGGCAACAACATCGTAATGTGGCGCCCTTTAGCCGATGGTGGCAAATGGCGTTGGATTATGAAGGATACTGACTTCGGGCTTGGACTATATGGCCGTGACCCCAACTACCAAATATTAGAATGGCTCTATGACAGCAATTATGATAAAGACAATGCCTGGGCAAACAAGGAACCGCATACCCGTCTATTCCGTTATATGATGGAAGATAATGAAATCAAGACAAAGTTCATTGATTGTTGCGCCATCTATATGGGCGATTTTCTGAATGAAAGAGGCATACAAAAGATATGGGATTCTATGTATGAAATAGTGAAGAATGAAATTATTCCCCACAAGAATCTTTATATACCAGACTGGGCCGTAGGCCAATGGTGGTGGAATACAGAAAATGCATATAAAGACGAGATGAAAAACGTCCAAACCTGGCTCAATAAGCGCACCAACAATTATTACAAGCAGCTGGCCGACTACTACAAGCTTGGAACTCCTACCCCACTCGTCATCAACAAGGATGCTTCAGAAGAGGTTAAGACCTACGTTAACGGAATAGATATTAAGGAAGGCTACTTCGACGGCAAGTTCTTCGAAGGACGAAAGCTTACTGTTGAGGGCAAGGCAGGCGAAGGCCGTGAAGTAAGGGGTTGGAAGGTCATGAAAGACGGAAGCACTACACAAGTGGATGGTTCCGTATATACCTTCGACATGCCTAAGTGTTCTAAACTGACATTGACGGCAATCTTCGGTGAGAGCACAGGCATAGAGACCATCAATACAAACAATCCGATGGAGGATGCTACCATCTACGACCTCAACGGCCGTAAGATTAATTCCTCATCTTTCGATGCTCTGCCTAAAGGTATATATATCATAGGTGGGAAAAAGATAGTAAAATAGGTATAATTTAACAAACTGTAACTTTATAAGAAAAATATTCGCGAAAATACTTGGAGGGAATCTGATTTTTTCCTATATTTGCACCATCAATAGTAACATATTGCAAACTAAAAACTTTTTATCAAAAAACAAAACAACACTATGGAAGTTGAAAAAATCATGCAAAGCTTGGAGCGCAAGCACCCAGGCGAGGTAGAGTTCCTTCAGGCAGTTCGCGAAGTACTGGAGTCTATCAAAGACGTATACAACCAGCACCCCGAGTTTGAAAAGGCAAAAATTGTTGAGCGCATCGTAGAGCCGGAGCGCATTACCACATTCCGTGTGCCCTGGGTAGACGACAAGGGCGAGGTACAGGTGAATATCGGCTACCGCGTACAGTTCAATAGCGCTATCGGTCCTTACAAGGGCGGTCTTCGTTTCCACCCGTCAGTAAACCTTAGCATCCTGAAATTCCTCGGTTTCGAGCAGACATTCAAGAATGCCCTCACCACTCTGCCAATGGGTGGCGGTAAGGGAGGTTCCGACTTTGCTCCACGCGGAAAGAGCGATGCTGAGATTATGCGTTTCTGCCAGGCATTCATGACAGAACTTTATAAGGTGATCGGTCCTGATATGGATGTTCCTGCCGGTGACATCGGTGTAGGCGGACGTGAGATTGGTTACCTCTTCGGTATGTACAAGAAACTCACCAGCCAGTTCCATGGTGCTACTCTCACCGGTAAGGGTATGGAATGGGGAGGTTCTATCCTCCGTCCTGAGGCAACTGGTTATGGTGCCCTTTACTTCGTTCACCACATGATGGAGACTCACGGACTCGACATCAAGGGTAAGACAGTGGCTCTCTCTGGCTTCGGCAATGTGGCATGGGGTGCTGCCAAGAAGGCAACGGAGCTCGGTGCGAAGGTAATCACCATCTCTGGTCCTGACGGATATATCTACGACCCCGCAGGTCTTGATGCAGAAAAGATAGAGTATATGCTCGAACTGCGTGCAAGCGGTAATGATGTCTGCGAGCCTTACGCTGAAGAGTTCCCCGGAAGCCAGTTCTTTGCTGGCAAGAAGCCTTGGGAGCAGAAGGCCGACATCTATCTGCCATGTGCCACACAGAATGAGTTGAATGGTGATGATGCCGACAAGATACTGGCTCAGAAGCCTCTGTGCGTAGCCGAGGTATCCAACATGGGATGTACCGCCGATGCTGTTAATAAGTTTATTGCTGCTGGCCAGCTCTTTGCTCCTGGCAAGGCTGTTAATGCTGGTGGTGTAGCTACATCTGGCCTTGAGATGACACAGAACTCAATGCGTATGGCCTGGACTGCTGAGGAGGTAGACCAGCGTCTGCATCAGATCATGTCCGGCATACATGAGCAATGTGTGAAATATGGTAAGGAGGATGGTTATGTCAACTATGTGAAGGGCGCTAATGTCGCAGGCTTCATGAAGGTTGCAAAAGCCATGCTCGCACAAGGTATAGTATAATAGTTTGAGAAGTAATAGATAAGAGGTGAGAGATAATAGAATAGCTACGGCTGGTAAAATTTTCCATAAACAATACTTTTGGTGTTGTGTGACAGCTATTGCAATTCTCTCATTTCTCACCTCTCACTTCTCACCCCTTTTCTCTCAAACCCAACAGGGTAAAGCATCTTTTTATCCGAAGAAGTTCACTGGCCGCAGAACCGCCAGTGGCGAACGTTTGCATCACGATTCTCTGACCTGTGCTCATCGCACCTATCCTTTTGGTACTCTTCTGCGGGTAACCAATCCCGCTAACGGAAAGAAAGTGATAGTAAGGGTAACTGATCGAGGTCCTTATGTCAGAGGGCGTATCATCGACCTCTCCATGCGTGCTGCACGCGAAATCGGAATCATTGGCCAAGGTATCGCCCCTGTGATTGTCGAGAAATTCAGCGAGGCAGTTATCCCATTCCGTCCTGAGGATATCCTTGAGTTGCCCGATTTCGAGATAGGAATCAACGATGGCCCTGATACTAAGCCTGTCTGGGTAATCTTGAAAGAAGACCTTGACAGAAGGCAAAAAGAGCAAAGTAAAAAAGAGGTGGGCATGAAATAGAAAAAAGGGAGGACAGCCTCCCTTTTTTCTATTTCTTACGTGTAACAATAGTGAAGTTCCGTGTCTGCGAGGAAACCTCCTTATTGGCCTGAAGCACACCAATCCGAATCACTGCCTCACCATCTCTCAATCCATTATCGCCCTTGATTGATGCTGTATATCTCACACCTTTACCAGGAGCGATGCTCTCAATGAGGATGTTCTCCGAGATATGGATATGCTTGTTACCTGTGACCTCTGCAACAGCCGGCTGTACACTACGTATCACCTTATCCGAGGTATTATATATCTCAAACACCATACGTGCCTCTTCACCACGTACAAGCACTCCGTCACGGCTGGAGTCTACCAAACGTGGATTACGGATTTCAAGACCACCCTCTAACACATTGTTTGAAGGAGTAAAATCCTCTCCGAACCCATATAGACGATCATCACCGCTATTGCTGGCATCATATCCGCTATTGTCATGATAAGAATAGTCGTTATTACGATTGCTATTAGTGCGCTGACGAGACATCTTATACTCCTCGTACTTACGCTGTTCCGCCTGATCTGCCGCCTGGCCTACGGCTGCACCGATTACTGCACCTCCAGCCATACCGATAAGACTGCCGACGTTACTTCCTCGATGACCACCAGAGATACCACCTATGGCAGAACCGATGACAGAGCCGAACCATCCACCTGTAACCGCACCATCTGCAGTATAAGTTCCACAACTGTTCAGAAGCAGGAGTGCACTAACTGATATCAATAAAACTTTCTTCATAATCGTCACGTTTTTATTGTTCAACGCTGCAAAGGTAGATATTATTTTGGTACTCTCAAAGGGATTTTCCCGAAAAATGATAGGAAATTCCCTAAATTTGACTATCTTTGCAAACGCAAATCAAACTGATATGGAACCTATTAACGATTTCTTCTCGCTTCTGAGTTCATTCCTCTGGGGATGGCCGATGATAATTCTGCTGCTTGGCACCCACGTATTTCTCACCTTCCGACTGCGTATACCACAGCGTAAGCTCCTTACTGGCATCCGTCTCTCTGTAAAGGAAGACAGCAAGGCCGAGGGCGAGGTGAGCCAGTTTGGTGCCTTGGCCACAGCCCTGGCTGCAACCATAGGAACAGGTAACATCGTAGGTGTCGCAACAGCGGTGGCTCTCGGAGGCCCTGGAGCCGTGCTATGGTGCTGGCTCACGGGCATCTTCGGTATGTCAACGAAATATGCTGAGGGTCTTTTGGCAGTGAAGTATCGTGTGAAAGGCGATGACGGCAAGATGTACGGAGGTCCGATGTATGCCCTTGAGCGAGGTCTTAACATGAAGTGGCTCGGCATACTCTTCGCAGTGTTCACCGCCCTGGCATCGTTCGGCATAGGTTGTACCGTTCAGGCAAACTCCATCGCCCTGCTGGCTTATGAGACGTTCGGCTTACCCACATGGATAGCAGGTCTCTTTGTATGTCTCCTCACGGCATCGGTTATTCTTGGTGGAGTGAAGGCGATAGCAAAGGTATGCACCATCCTCGTACCATTTATGGCGTTGCTATATGTTTTGGGATGTATTGTGATACTCTGCATAAATGGCAATTACGTGTGGCCAGCCATCCAACTTATTGTTGACTCAGCCTTCAATCCCTCTGCTGCCGGAGGTGGTTTCGTGGGAGCCACGGTGATGATGGCGGCGCGCTATGGTATCGCCAGAGGTCTGTTCTCCAACGAGAGTGGTATGGGTAGTGCTCCTATCGTGGCAGCAGCAGCGCAGACACGAAACCCCGTGCGCCAGGCTCTGGTGTCTAGCACCGGCACCTTCTGGGACACTGTTATCATCTGTGCTCTGACGGGACTTGTACTCGTTAGCAGTATCATCGCCTACCCCGACATCACATATGCCGACGGTGCAGCACTCACCAAGGTTGCCTTCTCTAAGATTCCCTATGTTGGAGCGCCACTACTCACCTTCGGTATCCTCACGTTTGCCTTCAGCACCATCCTCGGCTGGAGCTACTACGGAGAGAGTGCAGTAAACTATATCGAGGGGCGTCGCATCAACAAGTTCTATCGTATATTGTATATCGTATTCCTGTTCTTTGGCAGCATCATCAGTCTGGATATCATCTGGAATATTGCCGACTGCATGAACGCTCTGATGGCGATACCAAACCTCGTGGCCCTTTTGCTTCTGAGCGGTGTTGCTGCCCGCGAAACGAAGAAATACCTATGGGCAAACCGCCTCGACGACGAGATGGAGGAGTAACACTAATAAATATAAATACTAATAAATATAATTATGAAAAAGTACCTGTTTTTATTCTTTTTGCTTTGCTGCACCTTCGAGTTGCACGCAATTGGTTTTAAAGGAAAGTTCATGTCCCAAAGTGGTGAACTGATGTTCAGATTCACTAGCGACAGCTTATATGTCGACATTGCTCAGAGCCAGCGCACCGTCTCTGCGTTCAAGCTGGTTAAAAGCAAAGACGACGAGAAGTCAGCAACCTATAATGCCTACGAGAGTTATCTTGAAAACGGCAAGATCACCTATAGAGAGGTGCTCATCCGCGTTACCAGGATAAAGGACGAGGATTATCTGCTCGAGTACTTTGGCAAAGACAAAGACCGAGACTATAACACTAACGAAAGATATAATATCAAGAAAGTAGACTAAGGGAGTCTATGCCGTTCAGCTAGCGATGACTTCAGAAGAGAAGAAAGAGATGGAGCGTCTCCGCGAGATGATGGCCAATGCCGACCTGCGCGACGACGATGAGCTACTTGCCCTTGTCGAAGCCCGCATCGAAGGCGAGAACATCCTGACTATAACATCGAAGCCATTGCTATCGATGCAGGCTTTAACAACGTACGCACGTTGAATCGGAAGATTCAGGATGCGCTGGGTGTCACCCCGGGAGAGTTCCGAGTGATAAACAGTCCTGATGACTGACCTTTATGATATTGGCAGTTACTTTATTCAAATGATAGTTTCTGGGCCTGCTCGAACAGTTTCTTGGCGATTGCCATGTTGCCAGGTTGGTAACCGTTCAGCACGTCGAGTATCCGACAGAGTCCTGCCGGACCACCACCCTGCTTAAGCACATAGACATAGCAGAGGTTCTGGATGCCTATGTTTTCCGAGAGAATGTCGAGGTCGGTGGCTCCAAGTTGTGAAACTGCCAGGCGATAGGCATCGTCGCTGTATTCCTCGACAAGACGGTTTACTTCGCCGAGTGTTTCCATGCCCAGATCCTGAAGTACCCGAAAGTAGGGCATTATCGGCACAGGATACAGCTCGGCCTGGTTGATGGCAGCTATGCGCTGGTTCAGACGGTCGAAGGGATGTGCCTCCAAATAGCGGCGGAAGGTCTCAGAGTTCAGGTCCACGCTGTCGAGCTGCCCGGAAGCTTCCAGTGCCAGCATCTGACGGCGATAATCAACCAAGACATTGCGCAGTCGGCTGAACTCCTCGTCCATCAGTTCCAGCATACCGGCCATACGGTTGAACTGTCTCATATACTCATGGGGAATCTTCACGTCGCCCTTGTAGCCGGTGTCATGGTCGAGTGTGCTCCATACGTGCTGCAGGGCTGTGCGCATCTGTATCTCAAAGCGCAGCTCATTAAGCAGCGGCATTTTCGGATCGTCGACGATTGTTTTCGGCAATCGGCAGATGTAGTGCAGCGAATTGTAGCCAAAACTGTCTAAACGATGCTGCTTACGCTTATCGACAGAGTTCCGTCTGTCCACGACGAACGCCTCATTCACGATGGCGGCCACCTTGTCCACATCGGCACTATAGAACGTTACCACACGCAAACCCACGATATCGGTTACATCATCGATCGTTTGGTATTTGCCGCCTTTCAGTTCCAGTTTTCCCGCAAGCGACGTTTCTGTCTTTATGCGGTGTTCCATAGCTGTCACCTTCACGTGCTGGGCATCAAGGGCATTGCGTAGTGCCTCGTCGGCCAGGCGAGACAATCGTTCATAGATGGGTATCCGCTCATGGTACTGTTCCATGAGCATTTCTCCATGTAAGTCAAGTTGATAGTTCATCATGCAGAGGGTTTAAGAGGAAACACTTGATTAATGAGATTCTCAAACTCCTTGTAGGCAAAGGTGTCGTGGAGTTCGCTGAGCGCATCCGCCAGTCCCCGGTAGTGCCACTCGTGGTCTTTGGGGTCTTTGGCATGGAAAAGGTCCCACAGAGCATCGCCCTGCAGGGCATAGTCACGGGCGATTGCTCGCATATTCGAGAGCTTGTCGCCGAGAGCCACGATCTTGGCATCGCGAGAAGCACGGGCAATACAATTGATGGCAGCCTGCTTGCGGTCATGCCAGTTTTCTACGCTATCAGGCCTCTGATGGGGCTCATCGCTCTCTGCAGCGACAAACGAGGCTACACGTTCACCGAATTCTGTACGAATCTGTTCGATGGTGACGTCAGTGTCCTCCACGGTGTCGTGAAGCACAGCGGCGGCCAGCAGTTCCTAGTCGGGTGTCATAGTGGCTACGATTTCCACAGCCTCCATTGGATGGACGATATAAGGGAACCCCTTGCCGCGACGCTCTGTCCCGGCATGGGCGCGAACCGCAAAGATGATGGCACGGTCCAGCAATGTGGTGTCTAAGGGTTTGTTTGCCATTCTATTCCAGATATTTTGTTCTCGTTACATTTTTGAATTACATAATTCAGCCACGAAGGCATCGATGGCCTCCTCCGTGAAATGCTGCATCACCACCACGTGGGCTAGTTTGCCTCCGAAACGTGTATCCTCGTTCTGTGCCAACTGGTACTTGTGGGCCAGTTCTGGCGATGGGCACCGCAAAAAAACCGTGTTGCTGTATTCGTTGACCCACGCGGGATAGCCTGCTTTGTCGAGCTGCTGCTTCAGATAGGCTGTAAGCTCCATGATGCGCTGGGCCTGGCGCGTCCACCCTTCGGCACCCACTTTCTGGAGCACCCACCAGAACTTAAGCGGCTGGATGGGGTCACGCGAACAGTTGATCATGCGCATGTTCTTATTCAGGTAAGGCACGTCGAAGTCTGACTGGTTGTCGTATACTTCTCGCGTGCAGATGAAGAGTCCGCACGGTGAGTCGATGCCGAAGAACTTGTGGCCGCTGACGGCAATCGACTCAAAGCCCATCTTCTTGCTGCTCACCAGATTGCGGTGCTCTGTAAACGGCAGGTAACCGCCAAAGAGTGCAGCATCGACATGACGATAGACGGCAGGCAGTTCGGGGTGACGTCGGAGCACGGCGTTCAGCGCGGGCATGTCGTCGATGGCTCCTTTAAAAGTGGAGCCCATGGCATAGACCACGAGTGCCGGCCGCGATGTGTCGAGTGCCTTTTCCAGTTCCTCGGGTATCATGCGCCCCATGATGTCGCTCTTCACCAATCGCGTGTCCAGGTTCTGCAGGTGAGCCAGTCGCATGTTCGAGTAGTGGGCCTCGTCGCTCACATAGAGTATGGGGGCTTGTCCCGTTTTATGCTTCAGGTAGTTGGCACCGAAGTAGATACCATGGTTATTGCCGTCGGATCCGCTATGGGTAATGAGTCCCCATCGGTTGTCGTCGTCGAAATCATAGAGTGGTGCAAAATACTCGATGACCTCGCGTTCGAACACCTGCGATGAAACCTCCCAAGGCGTGTCAGTAAACGGGTCGCCGGCATTATTCAGGTTCATCAGGTTGATGCCTGCAGCATAGTACCAATCATAGAAATCGCGTAGCGGAGAGACCTCGTTAAATGGGTATCCGAAATACTTTGGCAGTGTCTCTCGCCATATCATCACCCATTCGTCCAGCTTGGGATATCCAGAAGTGGGCGTTGTTTTTTCTTGTTTCATATCGTTTTGCAAATTGACTTGCAAAACTACATTTTTTTTAGCAAATAACCGACAATTTGCAAATTTTTAACTCAATTTTTGTTCACGGGATTCAAAAAGGGTTATCTATATTCGTAGAGCTGAATATGCAAAATTTTCCAGTCGCCGATGCTGATGCGGGCGTGACGGCCCTGATGACTTTGATCGCCATTGTGACGACGAAGGAAAAGCATCTGTCCTTGATGGTCGATAGTGACTTCATCAACAGAAAGAAGGCCAAGGCGGGAGCCCGTGAATTTTGATACTGTCGATTGCGAAGCTGTACCTGCTTCTGCAAAGCCGTCTTCGCCTAATTTCTTCTGTTGTATTCCCAAACCTACCCGTAGCCTTTCCTGCTGTTTCTCCGTACGGGTTTTGAAGTCAATCACCACCCCGCTGCCCGCCAGAAGATAGTCGTACTTACCCAAACGGATTAGCATGGCACCTCCTTCTGGCCATGTTGAGCCGTCAGTGGCACGAGGATCCCAAGGCAAAGTGTAATAATGACGGCAAGTCATCACCACACCATCATCATCGATGATACGCTCTTTATCATCCTTATCGAAAAGCAGACCCCAGGTATTCTGCTGTTTCACTTTGAATACCTGAGACAAGAGATTATATGCCTGCGTTACTGACTCCGTCTCTTTGGGCGAGGCCTGGTCGATGGCGAAGGGTGAGAAGCCGAGAGCCTGATGCTCACCGAAAGCATAGAGAGCACGAACACCACTGTTCTCACAGCAACGGCTCTCTGGAATAAAGAGGCGGTTCTTTATCTTACCTCCGTCTTGTGGTCTCAGAGGCATGGCGTATTGCGAAGCCCATGATTTGAAGCCTGTATCATAGATGTCTGGCGCAAGGATGTCGATGCTGGGAGCACCAGCCTTCCAGATGTTTGCAAGATGGGCCAACGGACCAGCCGACGGATATTCGCCAGGCTTGCGGCCTCGGCTGTTCATCGCCGCATTAACATACAGCGGCATGTTGTGGATACGTCTTGCAGCCTGTGCCAGATGCTCCACGTAGCAGGCATAGTGCCAAGCCATGAATTTCTCGTCGGCATAATTATCAGTACCAAATACTTCGCTCCATGTACCTTGTTTCTCGATATTTAGAGCCTTGGCCAATACCCGTGGCACAGGCTGCTTATAGGCTTTCTCGGCCAATGGCGAATGGTCGCGTGCAGACTCCAGCATACCTATTTCGTTCTCTATCTGCATCATAATGACAACCTCGCGCTGCGGGTCTTTCTCGGCGATATGCTGCATCAGCGCAGAAAAGGCTTTCAGGTCGGCTTGCAATACGTTATCGCTGAAGCACGAGGCAATCTCCAACGGTTTTCCTTCTGCCGTCACAGCCCGAGGGAAACGCCTTACATCACGTTTGAACCAGGCTGGCACATAGCACGACATCGAGTTCTTCCATGCCCCAAACCAAAGTGGTACAATCTTCAGCCCCTGTTGACGAGCCACATCGATGGTGCGGTCAACGAGCGTGAAATCCATCTGTCCCTCCGCGGGTTCAAGGAACTCCCAATAGACGGGCACTAGCACCGTATTCAGTCCCAACGCCTTCATACGAGGCAACACCTCGTCAATGTCATTTACCGACGTTGCTGCAGAGTTACTCAGTTCGCCACCAAGAATCTGATAGTTCCAGTGCGCTGCCGTGGTGATCAACTTATTTGTCAGCTGTGCATTGACGTTGACAGCCAAAATCAGACTTGTCAGTATGACCGTAATTGTTTTATTGGTTCTCATTGTGGCAAAAACATTGATGATTGTACTATAACGGGTGCAAATATAGAAAATTGGAACAAGAAAACCGCATGTTTCGAGGTAAAATTTCGCAAAAACAATCTTTTAGAACGAATTTATTGATCACGTGATTCGTCAGACCTCAGATGTTCGACTATTGTAGCGATATCGTAAGGATATCCAAGCTATATCGTAGGATAGGCGTAGCATAGGCCGAGCTTAGGCGGAACTTATACCTTCGGAGATGGCTCGCGTCACACCACATCACAAGGGGTCAGGCACGGTGTGCGCATGCTCCTGGTAAGCATGATGAACCGGCGGGGGGCTTCCATGGTTTGTTCAGACGTCTTGGACGACTCATTCAGACTATTCCTTACACTATATAGGGACTATCTGAACACGTCATAGAGACTATCCGGATAGCACGAAGAGACTATCTGAACGACCGATAGATTACCCCCCTCCATCGACATCAGATGTCAACCCGACGATACCCGCACTGAGGCTCAGAAGGCATCCATGAGACGATTACTTGAGGACTTGCACCGGTGCTATCCCCGCGCGATAATAATAGGTCATCATGACCTCAATCCGCTGAAGGATTGTCCGTGCATCAAGGATGTGGTCCATGAATATGCAGACCTGCAGCCGAAGTAAAGAAAAATCCCCGTTCTCATTCCGAGAACGGGGATTACTATTTATGAGATAAGTGTTATACTTATTCAGCCTTTGCCTCTTCAGCAGCAGGAGCGGCCTCCTCAGCAGGAGCCTCTGCCTTTGCCTCCTCAGCAACTGGTGCTTCAGCAGCAGGAGCCTCAGCCTTGGCAGCAGCGCCACCACGACGGCTACGACGTGTCTTCTTCTTACCGCCATCCTTTGCCATTTCGGGATCGAAGTCAACGAGCTCGATGAAGCAAACCTGAGCAGCGTCACCCTGACGGGTTCCGAGCTTGATGATACGGGTGTATCCGCCTGGACGGTCACCTACAGCCTGAGCCACCTCTCCGAAGAGCTTCTTGATGGCTTCCTTGTTCTGCAGGTAGCTGAATACTACACGACGAGAGTTCGTAGAGTCGTCCTTAGCCTTTGTGATAAGGGGCTCAACGTACTTCTTCAGTTCCTTTGCCTTAGCTACGGTCGTAGTGATTCTTTTGTGCTCAATCAGTGAAATGGCCATGTTGGCAAGCATAGCGCTACGGTGACTGGCAGTACGACCGAGATGATTAAATTTCTTATTATGTCTCATTTTTGTTTTTTACCTTTATTGGGCATTCGGCATGTCTTCGCAGACTTACTCCCTGTCCAGTTTATACTTTGAAATGTCAGTTCCAAACGACAGATTCAGACTCTCGAGCAAATCATCAAGCTCAGTGAGCGATTTCTTACCAAAGTTGCGGAACTTAAGAAGGTCGGTCTTGTTATACTGCACGAGATCACCGAGGGTCTCTACATCAGCAGCCTTCAGACAGTTGAGGGCACGAACAGAAAGGTTCATGTCGACAAGGCGTGTCTTAAGCAGCTGGCGCATGTGCAGGATCTCCTCATCAAACTCCTGGTTTGTCTCATTCTCTGAGTTCTCGAGAGTAATCTTCTCGTCAGAGAACAGCATGAAGTGGTAGATAAGGATCTTGGCAGCCTCCTTAAGGGCATCCTTCGGATGGATGGAACCGTCCGTAGTGATCTCCATCACGAGCTTGTCGTAGTCGGTCTTCTGTTCAACACGATATGGCTCAACAATGTACTTCACGTTACGGATAGGTGTGTAAATAGAGTCGATTGCGATTACGTTAACGTCGGTGCAGAACTCGCGATTCTCATCAGCGGGTACAGCACCTCAAATCCAGTCAGATACTTGCCGATGTCACCGGCTTTGAATTCGGTAGAATTCTCGACCGTGATACTGACTTTCTCGTTCTCGAATTCTTCAACAACTTGCTTGAATCTCACTTGTTTGAGATTCAAGATAATGTTGGTTACATCTTCCTTTACACCAGGTACTGATGAGAACTCGTGCTCAACACCTGCAATCTTGATGGTGTTGATGGCATAGCCCTCGAGCGATGAAAGAAGAATGCGGCGGAGGGCGTTACCAATGGTATCAGGTTTTTGAAATGCTAATATCGCCATTAATTTAATGATTTAGTTCTTAGAGTACAACTCAACGATTAACTGCTCCTTAATGTTCTCAGGGATGTCGGCACGCTCTGGCTTGTGCAGGAACTTACCGCTCTTAGAGTTCTCATCCCACTCGATCCAAGGATACTTGCTGTGGTTGAAACCAGCGAGTGCTGCCTCGATAACCTCGAGTGACTTAGACTTCTCGCGAACAGCAATAACCTGACCAGGCTTAACAGCGTAAGATGGGATGTTTACTACCTGACCATCTACAGTGATATGCTTGTGACCAACGAGCTGACGTGCAGCAGCGCGGGTAGGAGCAATACCAAGGCGGAACACAACGTTGTCGAGTCTGCTCTCCAGTAACTGGAGGAGCACCTCACCGGTGATACCGTCGGCCTTTGCAGCCTTCTCAAACATATTACGGAACTGACGCTCAAGTACTCCATAAGTATACTTGGCCTTCTGCTTCTCTGCCAGCATGACTGCATACTCCGACATCTTACGACGACGGTTATTGCCATGCTGTCCAGGAGGGAAGTTTCTCCTAGACAAAACTTTGTCCGGGCCGAAGATGGCTTCTCCAAATCGGCGGGCAATTTTTGATTTCGGTCCTAAATATCTTGCCATAATTCTCTATAAAATATAAATGTATTGTTTCTATTATACGCGACGACGCTTTGGAGGGCGACATCCGTTGTGTGGCAGTGGAGTTACGTCAACGATCTCCATTACCTCGATTCCGGCACCGTGGATAGCACGGATAGCAGACTCACGTCCGTTACCGGGACCCTTTACATAAGCCTTTACCTTACGCAGACCAAGGTCGTAAGCAACCTTTGCGCAATCCTCTGCTGCCATCTGAGCAGCGTAAGGAGTGTTCTTCTTTGAGCCACGGAAACCCATCTTACCAGCTGAAGACCAAGAGATAACCTGACCCTCGTCGTTGGCAAGTGATACGATGATATTATTGAAAGAACTGTGTACGTGGAGCTGGCCGATGGCGTTTACTCTCACGTTTCTCTTCTTAGAAGCGACTGTTTTCTTTGCCATAATTCTTAATCTACTTTAATGGTTTAACTTAGAATTACTTCGTAGCCTTCTTCTTGTTGGCAACAGTCTTCTTCTTTCCCTTACGGGTACGAGCATTATTCTTGGTACTCTGACCACGAACGGG
>CACWLC010000015.1 GCA_902761605.1 uncultured Prevotellaceae bacterium | reverse complement strand
GGTGAAACCTCCTGACTTCTTAGAGTCGTAAGAGAAGTAAGCCTGGCAGTACTTGTCGGTGTTGTCACCAATAATCTTCACTGAGTTCTTGTTAGCACCTACGGTACCATCAGCACCCAGACCATAGAACTTAGCCTGGAACATGCCAGCACCACCGAGAGCAATCTCCTCAACCTCAGGCAGAGAGGTGAAGGTAACATCGTCTACGATACCGATGGTGAAGTGGTTCTTTGGCTCTGGCATAGCGAGGTTGTTGAACACGCTGATGATCTGAGCAGGAGTGGTGTCGTGAGAACCGAGTCCGTAACGTCCGCCAACGATCAGAGGACGATCCTCTACATCGTAGTAAGCATCCTTAACGTCGAGGTACAGAGGCTCGCCATTTGCGCCTGGCTCCTTAGTACGGTCGAGAACGGCAATGCGCTTAACACTCTTTGGAACGCTTGCCAGCAGGTGCTTAACAGAGAATGGACGATAGAGGTGAACAGAGATCATACCAACCTTCTGACCGTTAGCGTTCAGATAGTCGATAGCCTCGCGAGCTGCATCAGTAGCTGAACCCATCAGGATAATCATGCGATCAGCATCCTCAGCTCCATAGTATGAGAAGAGGTGATACTCACGACCAGTGATCTTAGAGAGTTCGCCAAGATACTTCTCAACAACCTCAGGTACTGCATCGTAGTATGGGTTACAAGCCTCACGATGTGTGAAGAATGTCTCAGGGTTCTCAGCGGTACCACGTGTGATAGGACGCTCAGGAGACATAGCACGGTCACGGAAACGCTTGATGTACTCTTCCTTTACGAGAGGACGAACATCCTCCTGATCGAGCAGCTCAATCTTGTGATACTCGTGAGAGGTGCGGAAACCATCGAAGAAGTTAACGAATGGTACGCAGGTCTCAAGAGTAGCCAGGTGAGCAGCAGCGGTCATATCCATCACCTCCTGTACAGAGCCTTCGCAGAGCATAGCGAAACCAGTCTGACGGCAAGCCATCACGTCCTGGTGATCACCGAAGATACAGAGAGAGTGAGAAGCCAGCGTACGTGCAGAAACGTCGAATACGCATGGGATGAGCTCACCGGCAATCTTGTACATGTTAGGAATCATCAGGAGCAGACCCTGAGAAGCAGTGAATGTGGTGGTGAGAGCACCAGCCTGGAGAGAGCCGTGAACAGCACCAGCTGCACCAGCCTCTGACTGCATTTCCTGAACTGAGACGTTCTGACCCCAGAGGTTCTTACGACCACGGGCAGCCCACTCGTCAACGTGTTCCGCCATAGGAGATGACGGAGTGATGGGGTAGATAGCAGCTACCTCAGAGAACATATAGCTCACGTGAGCCGCAGCCTCATTACCATCACAAGTGATAAATTTCTTTTCTTTAGCCATTTGTTTAGTTGTATAAAATTAAACCTAAATATATTACTAATATAAAAATCCTAATAGCCAGAGAGGGATCTGATTGCCACGACCAATCTCTGTGTTGTAACGTGCATAGGTCACGTCGGGCTGTATCTTCATGCGCTGCATCTGATGAGCGTCGAGGATACGGAACTTCATCTTGCCGTCGACAATATAGTTGCAGTCACGATAGCCGGTATTTACCTTATGGTCCTTCCACAGGGAGTTGACAAAGAAGGTCTCCATGGCCTCCTGCTTCTCCACCTGGATAGGATAGATGGCATAGAGAAGGTTGGAGTTGTGGAGCATCACCTTGGCAGGTTTCTTCGGGAACTTCTCGCCAATGGGATAGATGAGGTTCAGCAGACGGGCATCGGTGAGATACTTGATATAGTTCATCACAGTAGCACGTGATGTCTCGATGTCGTGAGCCAGCTTACTTACGTTTGGTGCCTTCTTTGAACCTTCCTCGGCAATCTGATAGAAGAGCTTCTTTATCTTTGTGAGATATTTCAGCTCTATCTGTTTGATAAGAAGGATATCCACCTCGGTCATCATGTTCATGGTCTTCAGGAGGTTCTCGCTATAGTTGCGGTGTTCCTGGAAGAAAGGATAGAAACCGTGATGTATATAGTCCTGGAAGTATCTGTTTGGGGAAACCTTCGGAAGAATCTGCTTTATGATATGCTCATGGTCTTCGAGAATCTCCTCGAGGGTGTATGGTCGGAAGTCATTTCCGGTAAGGAGGTTGATAAACTCACGGAATGAGAAACCACGGAGGTTATAGCTCTTCACGATACCATTGAGCTCTGGGTTCTCGTCCTTGAGGCGCATCACACTTGAACCGGTGAAAACAATCTTAAGGTTGGGGTAGAGGTCATAGCACTTACGCAACTCTGAACTCCAGTCAGGCTGTTTGAACACCTGGTCGATGAGCAGTGTGCGCCCTCCATGATGATAGAACTCACCGGCAAAGTCGGCAATGCCGTGCCCCTGGAAGTAGAAATTGTTCATGTTGATATACAGACACTGGCGGTCGCTGATATCAAACTTCTCCTTTGCATACTGAAGCAGGAATGTGGTCTTTCCGATACCACGGGTACCCTTGATGCCGATGAGCCTGTCGTTCCAGTTGATCTCGTTCATGAGATTACGACGAACAGGTGCGTTGACATGCTCTACGAGGTATCTATGTGTCCTGAGAAAAGCTTCCATTTGCCTTTGAATTGTTTTCTGACTTGTAAAAGTGCGGCAAAGTTACGAAAAATTTCCCAAATTGCAAACTCTAAATAGCAAATTCTATATTAAATAATGTTATTTTTTGAGATTTATCAACAAAAACGGGTCTTTTTTGCAGTAATTACTCAGATCTTATACGCGATATCGAACATAAACCACCTTCCACGCTGTGGAACGATGTTAGTGTTCATACCACTGCGGTAATAATACTTGTCGAAGAGATTATGCACATTGATACCGAAGGTGAACTTGTCGATCTTATACTCCGCACCCAGGTTGAAGATGACACGTGAAGGGATTCGCTTGTTCATGATGAGCTTACTCGCCAAGAGCTTATACTGATCCCAGAACGCAGGATCATTGAGGCTTCCCTCTGTCATACTATCCGCAAACTTTAGAAAGCGGAGCATCTCCACCACATCCAGATTGTATGTTCTCTGTACACCCTCGAACATGATGTGGGAGTGGAGTTTGAGACGAGGTGTCACCTGCCAGGCAAGGACAGCATTCGACATGATGGTAGGGATATTGTTGTTGTCATCAATGTCTTCCGTGAAGACATTCGACTTGAATGTATGCGTCCATGTGAGATTGAAGTCACCGGTGAAGCGTTTGCTGCGGTATTGGGCCTGAAACTCCAGACCTCCCATCTTGTTCGTTCCCCTGTTCTCATGGCTGATGACATGAGTCTCGATGAGGTTCTTCGCAACATTATAGAATCCGTTAAGCTCGAAGGATAGCCCTTTGATCCAGTTGATACCTGCGAATGTAATCTGTACAGAGTTGACAAACTCCGGATCGAGGCTTGTAAAAACGAGGTCCGTCTTGGAAGAGACATTGCCAACGAGTATCGGAAGGAGTTCATTGATCTTACGATACATATAAGGAGCATCAACAAACGAGCGCGAATAGCTCAGTTTGATGTTCCATTTAGGCTGGAGGAAAATGAAAGCCACACGGGGAGAGTACTCACGGAGCACCTCATTGTCGGCACGTTCCTTATGGTCGTAACGCAGTCCTGCATTGAGGATGACAGAACGCCATTGGTGTTTCAGCTGAAGGAAGGCATTGTAACTGTTCTCCCTGCCTTTACCGGAATCTGTGATAAAGGAGTTCTCCCTGTTGAGTGTCGTGAAGTTATAACCTAAGGCATAACGTACGTTGTCGACACTGAACTGTGACCATTCCGCACCGAAGGAGATAGAGCCCTTGTGGTTCTTACTCTCGATATAGGAGTAATCGCCTTTCAGTGTCACTCCGTAATTCTTCTCGTCAGCACTGAGGAACCTGAATATTCCCGGGTAATTGAAGAAGTTAAGGGAGTCAGGGATACCATAGTAACTTCCCAACTCGGGGAAGGGAAAATCGGTCACTATCTGATAGTGGGAGAGTTCGCTGTTATCGTAGGTCACGGTTCCCTTGAGGTTAACCTTTCCCAGTGAGCGGCTGTAACTCAGGTCGGAATGGTGAGACTTTGATGAGAAACTCGGTGAGAAACCGTTGAGCTGCATGTATTTGTCATGATCGTACGACTTTGCCATCGTACTCATGCTATATGGAGGAATCTTCTGTGAGAAATGCGTGTTGTAGAGGAACTGCAGGTTCTTGTATTTCATCTGCACTCCGAAGTCGAACGACGGTTTCTCGCCAATATGATTAATCGACACTGTGGGGAATGGTATTCCGTAATCGTCACCAGCCATCTCAGGTGGGGCATCCATCGTCTGACCCTTATTGCCGTAGATGCTTCCCCAGATGAGCAGGTCGAGGTCGAAGTATCGTTTTCCGAAAAGGAGGTCACCACGCATCTGATGGTAGTTGCCGATGCCACCCTTCATCATCACACCATCGACATCTGCTCCCTGTTTCGTGATGATGTTGACAACGGCAGTAAGAGCCACACCGCCATAGAGCGATGACGCAGGACCACGAAGCACCTCTATCTGTTTTACCTTCTCAAGACTGATGCTATAGTCGGGTGCTGCGATATTTGTGCTGTAGTTGTTCAGGCGGTGGCCGTTGAGCATGAAAAGGATCTTCTCCTGACCATTGCTGTATATGCCTCGCATGGCAATGTTGATATCGTCATTACAGTCAACGATGTTCATTCCCGGCACGTAGGCAGCCAGCACCTCCTGCAGGTTCATGCCTCCGCAGTTGTGTATCATCTCCTCAGTGATGAGTGTGGTGGGCACGGGTACCTCATCGAGTGACTCCGCCTGACTGGAGGCTGTGGTGATCTTTGCAGTGAGTCCGAGTTTTATGTTCTCCACCATATCGATAAACCGCTGTGGGTCCTGAGATGACGGGGTGAAGTAGGGGTCATAGTCCAGGAGTCGTCGGGTACAGTCCTCTGCCTTCTCGTTCTCATCGAGACTGAGCAGACAGAGAGCCATCAGACGGTAAGCACTCTGTTGGAGGTTGCCCTTGAAGATGGCGATGTTTGCCTGCAGTGTCGACAGGGCCTGTTCCACACGTCCTGTCTCGTAGTCGCTCTCTGCCTGACTGTATATCTGACGCACGGAGTTATCCTGTGCCTTGACAGATCCTGGAGTCAGGAAACAGATAGCTATTATTATAATAAGGTATAGCCTGCTCTTCATTTCTTCTTTATGGGAATGGTGAATGTGAATGTGGTGCCTACGCCCTCAGTGGATTCGAAGGTGAGTGTTCCACCATGTTTGTTTTCTATGATGTCACGGGTGATACCCATGCCGAGCCCCGTGCCCTGACCGACGGGTTTGGTGGTGAAGAAATTCTCGAAGAGTCGTTGCTTCACCTCTTCGGTCATTCCCATGCCGTTATCAGCGATGCTCACGCTTATCTTGTCGTCAATGGAAGACACCCTTACCGTCACCTCCGGTTTATAGTCCTCGCCTAATGACTCTGTCTTCTGCCATACGGCATAGAATGCATTGTTGGTGATGTTGAGCACTGCCCGGCTCAGATCCTGAGGTATGGCCATCGTCATAGGCAGATCATCAGCATAGTCCTCATGGATGCTCACGTTGAAGGCTCTGTTCTTTGCCCTCATGGCGTGATAGGAGAGCCATACATATTCCTTGGTGATCTTACGCACGTCGGTGGGCAGATATTCCCCTTCCTTACCTCTTGACACGAGGAGTATGCCCTGGATGATGCTTATCGCACGTTCTCCGTGTTCGACAATCTTCGACATGTTCTCCTTGAGGTTGGTAACGATATCCTCGAGATCCTCACGGTCAGCCTCAGGGAGTTTGTCCTCATTGTCGTCAACAATCTCAGTGAGCTCCTTAAGGAGTTTCTCAGACATCTTACTGAAGTTGATAACGAAGTTCAGCGGGTTCTGGATCTCGTGGGCTATGCCTGCACTCAGAAGACCTAATGATGCAAGCTTTTCCTGCTTATGGAGCTGTTCTTGTAACTGTTCGATCTGATCCATAGTGATACTATTTTTTATAAGGGAGGGTAATAGTAAATTCTGAATATTCGTCCTTGACGGACTTCACGGTGATGTCGCCACCATGGTTCTGTACTATCTCACGGCTGAGATAGAGTCCCACACCAGCTGCCTCGCTGGTGGTCTTGGTGGTGAAGAAGGGGTCGAAGAGCTTTTCGATGATTGTTTCCTCGATGCCGATACCATTGTCGTGGACAGTGATGACAACAGCCTTGTCTGTCTTTGTGGCCTTAAGACTGACTTCTGGAGAGAAGGTGGTCTTCTGGGCTTTCTTGACGAGAGCATAGACAGAGTTGGAGAGCAAGCTCATGATGACCTTACTCAACTGTTCTGCATTGCCTTCAATCTGCAGATGCTGCTCAGGCAGGTCGAACACGGTCTTGATATTATTCTCGGCAATCTCTTTCTTGTAGTATCCGAGGAGCATCTCCTCATTCTGATGTATGACAGACGTGAGGTCCATAGGTACTATGCCTCCGCTACGGTCTTTCAACATCTCCTCCATAGCCTTGAGAGTACGGGTGGTGTTCTGACCGTGTTCACTGACCTTCTGGAGGTTGCCAGTGAGCATGTCGAGCACATCAACGGTATCTTCGTAGTTGTCTTCGCTCATGTGTTCCTTCTCATCCTCGATATTGGCCTTCACGTCTTTTATCAGACCTTCAGAGAGCTTAGAGAAGTTATTGATGTAGTTCAGTGGGTTGAGGATTCGGTCGATGAGTCCCTGGGTGAGTTTACCTGCTGTAGCCATCTTCTCCAGTCGCACTACCTCAGAAGTACGTTCCTTGACGAGATTCTCCAGACGTATCTTCTCCTTCTTCAGTCTCCTCAGACGCAGACGGAAGAACCCGTAGGCCAGGAGTATCATCAGGAGGAAGTAGAGGATTATCATGTACCACCTGTAATAGAATGGCGGGTTGACCTTGAACCTTATGCTTGCCGTCTCCGTCACTTTGTTTGTGATGTCGAGAGCCTGGACGCTGAAGGTGTAGTTGCCGTAGGAGAGGTTGGCGAAGCTGGCCGATGTGCTTGAGCTCCATGCACTCCAGCTACCATCATTGAGACGATAACGGTACATCGTCTCTCCAGCGATGGAAGGATAGTCGGTGGAGAAGGTGAAGGTGAGCCCTCTCTCGTTATAGCTCAGCTCCGGCAACATCTCCGGCATTTCTCCGAATCCACCCCAGAGGATACTATCGCTGCCGAGGGTCACCGAACGGATAAACATCTTCGGTGTAGTGTTGATCGAGGGGTCTGTGACGTCGGTATCGATGATCAGCAATCCGTTGTCATTACCCAGCCATAACTCATTGCCCCTTGTGAAGATAGAACGTATGGTAACGTCTTTGAGAGGCATGAGGAACTTATCCATGTCTGTGAGACGTTTACCGTCTTTCCACCGGTATATATTCTTTCCTTCCTTATCCGTAAGCCATGTAACACCATTTCCGTCGGTATATGATACGAGCGGGTAGGGGAAAGGCTTCTGAGCTATCTCACTCACGATGACCGCCTTACTGTCAGTCATGACTACAGAGAGCATTGTCTCCGACTTCTCTTGTGACTTGTATAACTGGAAGTTGGTATCGCCGGGTTTCTTGAACCATACACTTCCGTAGAGGCCCTGTGCCCAGATGGTGCCTGACTTGTCTTTGACAATCTTCCTGGTGTTCTCAAGATTACACACTCTCTTGCGGTTCTGACCATCGGTCTGAACAGAATAGATGCCATTTATCTCACCGCTGTATATCACATCTCCGTCATCTAAGATCGCCATGGAAGAGGCCTTTGTCAGTTGTCGTGTACTTCCGTCGGCATTAATCCTGAAGATACCGTCGGCAGTGGCAGCAAGAAGACCGTTGCCACTCTTCTTGAGATCCCAACATGCATGAGGGATAGCTGGTATCATGACAAACTCATATCCCTCCTGACGGAACAGTCCGTCGTCGGTTCCTGCATATATCTTACCATTCAGCTGCTCGATAGTTAGGACTGTTCCAGTCAGACCTTCATCAGGAGTGAAACGTGTGATGGCAGAAGGCAACTGTATGACGAAGAGTCCTTTATTTGTAGACCCCCAGAAGTGTCCCCGTCCGTCATAGGCTGCATAGGTGACGTTGTTGGAACAGAGACCGTTGGCATCAGTGATGGTATAGGTGGAATGATGTTTCTCGTCTTTTACTATCAGTCCCGAGTTCTTCATCACGATGACAGTGATGCCGTTGCCCAACTGTTCTTTGAAGATGGTATCGTTTTTCGCTACATCTTTATCACCCCGTTCGATGGCGTCAAGATCGACCACGTCGAGCATTCCTATTCGCAGGGATTGGTTGTCAATCTGTTTTTCGATGCTCACCTGGTCATCCTTGACCTTATATATATTACCGTTGTTGACGATGAACCGTAGCTCTCCGTCTTCCTCGTATATCTCTTTCACCTCACCTCGGAAGAGGTTGTCACCTCCAATCCTCTTAAGGTCTATCTCACCATTTTGTTTCCTTATGATCTTTCCGAAGTAGTTGTATCCTCCCACCCAGATGGTGTTGTCTGATGCCCTGAAGGCTACAGTGGCACGTGTGATGCCAGGTGTGTGTATGATACGCCACTCGGCAAAGTCGTAGTACATCAGTCCTTCGAAGTTGGCAGCAAAGACGTTACCGTATTCATCTGTCTCGATATCGAAGTTAGTGTTGTTGGCGTGATATTCGTCGGAGGTGTAGTTGCGTATGAAGGGAATACCTTGAGCGGAAGCAGTAAGAGAGAAGAGGAAAGAGGGAAGAAGGAAGAATGCGAGCAGCATTCTCTTCATCGTAGTAAATTTACTATACTCCTTTTTATTAAACAACATTCCTTTTCTCATACATCTTACTTCTTACATCATCCTTCTTACATCAAAGCCTCATACGGCACGTTCTGTCCGATGAAATAGTTCCACTCCTCCTGGGTGAAGTTACGGTGGATACGTTTCTTTATCTCACTGACCATGAGAGGCACGGAGATGTTCACTGCCTTCAGGTGACCCTTCATGTCACCAAGCCAGAAGGTGTTCTTCGTGGAGTCGAAGTTGAAGTGCATGATCCATGTGCCATTTGATATAAGCTCCATAGGCTCTATCTTGCCTTTGTCAGCAATCCAGAGGTTCACCTTGCCGTCATAGCTTCCGGAATAGAGTCGTCGTCCGTTGAGTTTCATCTTAGAGATACGAGAACTGTGTCCCACGAGTTTCTGCATCTTTCCCTTGATGTTGATCCATATCGTTCCGTCGCTCATGCCATAAGCCTCGATACCTGTGTTCTTCGACTCACAATAGGCAGTGACCTTTCCCTGTACCGGTTGCTTCTTTGTCTCGAAGCTCTCCGGTCCGTTAACGAGGTGCATATTTCCCTTGTCGTCGAAGAGCAATGGCAGCTTAGCCTTACGTGATGCCAACGACACCTTGAAAGGCAGTTGTTTTGTGACGTTGATGATATTGCGTTTCATATCGAACACTGCGATGCTCTGTTCTCCGATGATAAAGAGGTTCTTTTCGTTGAAGTAATGGAGACGCTTCGGGTGGACCATATTCTCCAGAGGGATTATCTTCACTGTCTTCAGGTCGTTGGCTATAGTCACCAGATGTCCTGAGCGACTTACTGCATAGATATTACTCGTATGTTCATCTATGAGAAGGTCACGGAAGTCAAAGTGATTATCCTTGAAGAGAGTGGTGACGTTGAGTTTGTCGCCATGTCGTTCACTGAGTAGTATCTCACCGTAGTTGCTTACAGACACGAGTTTGTTGACCTGTCCTGGCATATACTCAAGGTTCATCACTGCTCCCTGATGTTCTGTCCATGACTTGACACTCTTACTCGCCTCCATCAGCGACTTAAAGACAGCAGGGATATAGATGTCTCCACCGTAACGGTTGGTATATAGGTATGAGGTGTAGCTGAGCATGTTGGCCAGCTCAATGTTGCCAGCCTGATACTGTATTGTTGAGATGGACCCCAACGAACGTCCTAGTGCGATATAACTCAGTGTGTCGGCAACGCTCTTGGCAAACTCCGCCTGTATCCTCTGATGTTCGGCTATCTGCCGTTCTTCTTCAGCCAGGACGGAAGCCTCACGGGCTTTCTTCTCCGCAGCTACGGCATTTCGCTCAGCCTCAATGGCGTTGAGCCGTTCAAATTCAGAACGTGCACGCATCTCATTTGCGACACGTGTCTGTTGGAGTGCTTCCTCACGTTTCTCATCCGAGATCTCGCGCTGTTCGTTGGCTATCTCCTCCATCTGTTTACTGACACTTCTGTCGACAGCGGAACGCATCTCCTGACGTTTTAGCACTTTCATCTGTGCCTCGAGTTCACCAACCTTCTTGTGCTCGAAGTACCATCCAGCAAGTCCTGTCACCGCAGCTCCCGCCAGCAGCGCCCCAACAACACCTTCTATAATCCTCCTCGTCTTCACTCTTACCTCTTCCTTCTTACTTCCTCTTCAGTGCGAGCATCGTTATGTCATCACTCTGCTCTGCCTCTCCAACAAACTCGCTAACATCCGCCTTTATGGCATCGATGATCTGTTGACAGCTGTTGCCAGAGTGTTTTGCGAGACAGTCTTTGAGCCGGTCATCACCATATTCTTTCTCGGAGATATCGATAGCCTCCGTCACTCCGTCGGTGAAGAGCACGATGGTGTCGCCCTTATCCAGATGACATGTCTCCTCACTGAAATTGAAGTCGTCGAATACTCCTACGATGATATTGTTCGACATCGGCAGGGTCTCGACGTTTCCGTTGGCCTTGAGGATATAGGGAGGGTTATGACCTGCGTTTGTATATGTGATGTCGCCAGTCTTGATGTTATAGATGCCATAGAAGATGGTGACAAACATGTTCTTCACACTCTCCTTTGCCAGTAGTTCATTGGAATAGGTGACACACTCAGCAGGATTGGCACCCTTGATGCCCGTAGCCCTGAGCAGTGTACGGCTTACAGCCATGAAGATAGCCGCCGGAACACCCTTGCCACTGACATCGGCAATGGCAAAGCCTATCCTGTCGTCGTCGATACGGAAGAAGTCATAGAAATCGCCTCCCACATCCTTTGCCGCATTCATAGAAGCAGCGATATCCATCACCTCGGCATTCTCCGGGAAAGGAGGGAAGATACGCGGCAGGATGGCCTGTTGTATCTCACGTGCAACAGCGAGGTCGCCCTTGATGGACTCCAGCTGGTTGTGTTCCTTCTCCATCTGTTTGATATACTGTATCTGTTCGATGGCTTTCTCTATCGTCACACTGAGGTCATCAAGGTCGATGGGTTTTGTGGCGAAGTCGAAGGCACCGTTGTTCATCGCCTGACGGATGTTTCCCATGTCTCCGTAGGCAGAGACCATGATACACTTCAGGGCGGGGTTCTGCATCTCGTTGATCTTCGTGAGCAGTGTCAGTCCGTCCATCTCGGGCATGTTGATGTCGCTGAGGATGATGTCGAAGTCCTTCTCCTTGAGGAGCATCGTCAGTGCCTCTAGTCCGTTGTGGGCAAACTTAAACTCATACTCGCCATGACGTATCTTACGTCTGAAGTATTGGGTGAGCAACAGCTCGAGATCCATCTCATCGTCTACACTAAGTATCTTTACTGGCATAATTCTTTAGTTATAATTCTTATTTTGGATGCAAAAATAACACAAAATGTCAAGAATACCAAAAAAAACGATGAAAAAAGAAATAATTTGTTTAATTTTGCGGGTTGAAAAGATGAAACTGCATATATTTAACCCCGAACACGACATTGCCCTGGCTGCCAACCTGAGCAATTTCACCGCCCCTCATGCAGGACGCAGGTTACGTCATGACCTGGGTTACCTGCCTGCGATATGGGCAGAGGGAGGGTATGTACTGGTGGAAGATATCGACGATGCCCAGAGGGGTTACTCGAGGCTTATGCATAAGACCTTCGACAGGTTTGTAGATAAGCACATGCTTGCACATCTGGACATCGACAGTGTTGAACCCTGGGGGTGGGACCTGGCTCTGCGCAGTTTCCTGTTGAGATATGGAGTTGATGCCGTTCCTTCGGAGAAGGAGATATCTGAGATTCGCGACCTCTCGCATCGTAAACATGCCGTCCGGCTGTTGGGAGAATTACAAGGCGAGGGTACTGTGGGAAGGTCATGGTGTCTTGACTCACTCTATGATGTGATGGGTGTGCTCTTTGAACATAGGCATCTTGTGCTCAAGGCACCCTGGAGCAGTAGTGGCAGGGGAATTCGGTTCGTGGACAATGAAATTGACCAACATCTCAGCAGTTGGGTAAATAAGACCATCGAGCGCCAAGGGAATATCATCGTAGAGAAATATAACAATAAAGTCAAGGATTTTGGTATGGAGTTTGAAAGCGATGGTGAGGGTGGAATACGCTACTTGGGACTCTCGTTGTTTCATACTCAGAAAGGTGCCTATACAGGTAATATCCTTGCAACAGAAGAGGAAAAGATAGAGATGATAAGTCATTATATTTCAAGTGAGAGACTTGATTCTGTTAAAGAAAAGATTTGTATTTGTCTTGGCCCTTTATATAAAAGCAGATATAAAGGTCCGTTTGGTGTGGACCTTATGATTGTGAGAGGTAATGAGGATGTAAATTTCTTACTTAATCCCTGTGTAGAGATCAATCTCCGTCGAACCATGGGACATGTAGCCATTGAGCTTTCAAAGCATTGTCACTCGGGTTCTGTCATGAACATCCTATATTCAGAGAATGTCTACCGTATGAAGGTAGATTTCCCTTCAAATTCATTGTAACTTCCCTCTGACTTCATTTTCATACAGTTCCTTCACGTAGTTTCTATCCCAGTCGCGAAGGTGAAAACGATTATCGTCGTATTCCAACAGGTCGAGGTCTAATACGACGATACCATCTTCATTATGCGTACGTCCCAGTCGCCGTTCTGTCTCCTTAAGCACCTCTCCGAGCAGTCCACAGCCCAAGGCCGTAGTGCCATAACAGAGCTGGTTGAGATACTTGGAGGATGAATGGTTTGTTGTGAATGGTGAATTATGAACGGTTACTGGTTCAGTCCATATTGCAGAGGTGAAATGTACGTCGGTGAGCAACTGTGTGAGTTGTTCTCTTGCTGCAGCCAGTGCAACCTCTTGATTATGGTTCGAGGCCAGGCTGATGATTACGTGATGTTCTTTATTAGTCATAACGATTGCAAAGATAATAAAAAAATCTTTTCCGTTTGCATAAAATACAGAAATTATTCATTATCTTTGCAACGTCAATAAATAAATAATGAGGTGTAATAATCTCAAATCGTTGTAAAATTGACAGATGCAATTGACAAAATGAAAGAAAATTGATTAATTCTGTGAATTTCTGCTCAAATATTTGGTGGAATGAAATAAAAAGTGTAATTTCGCAGCGTTTTTCAAAAACGAGTAAATTTCAAACTTTCAAAATAACATTAAAAATGAAGAAGTACAACTTTAATGCAGGTCCATCGATGCTCCCACGTGAGGTGATCGAAAAGACCGCTCAGCAGTGTCTTGATTTCAACGGTTCTGGTCTGTCTCTTATGGAGATCAGTCATCGTGCAAAGGACTTTCAGCCTGTAGTTGACGAGGCTGTGGCTCTTGTAAAGGAACTCCTTTCTGTTCCTGAGGGTTACTCAGTGATTTTCCTCGGTGGTGGTGCAAGCCTCGAGTTCTGCATGATTCCTTATAACTTCCTTATTAAGAAGGCTGCCTACCTGAACACAGGTGTTTGGGCAAAGAAGGCAATGAAGGAAGCAAAGCTTTTCGGTGAGGTAGTAGAGGTGGCTTCTTCGGCCGATGCCAACTATACCTTTATCCCTAAAGATTGGACAGTTCCTGCAGATGCCGACTATCTGCACATTACAACAAATAACACCATCTACGGTACAGAGATCCGTAAGGACCTTGACGTTCCCGTACGTCTGATTGCTGATATGTCATCTGATATTTTCAGCCGTCCTGTTGACGTAGCTAAGTACGATGCTATCTATGCTGGTGCTCAGAAGAACCTGGCTATGGCTGGTGTAACAATCGTAATTGTAAAGGACGATGCTCTGGGCAAGGCTCCTCGTGAGATACCTACCATGCTCGACTATCGCACTCATGTTGACAAGGGCAGTATGTTCAATACTCCTCCAGTAGTACCTATCTACAGTGCTCTTGAGAACCTCCGTTGGATTAAGAAGCAGGGTGGTGTAGAGGCTATGGACAAGTTGGCTCAGCAGCGTGCCGAGATCGTTTATGGTGAGATCGACCGCAACAAGATGTTCCAGGGTACAGCCAAGGCTGAGGACCGTTCACTGATGAACCTCTGCTTCGTGATGGCTGATGAGTACAAGGAGCTTGAGAAGGACTTCCTCGACTTCGCAGTATCAAAGGGAATGGTTGGTGTTAAGGGTCACCGCTCAGTTGGTGGTTTCCGCGCATCTTGCTACAATGCCCAGACCATCGAAGGCTGCAATGCCCTCGTAGCATGCATGAAGGAATTTGAAGCAAATCATTAATTATTATGAAAGTATTAGTTGCAACAGAGAAGCCATTTGCAGCAGCAGCTGTCAATGGTATCAAGGCAGAGATAGAGGCAGCAGGCAATGAGTTGGTGTTGCTGGAGAAATATACAGAGAAGGCTCAGTTCCTGGATGCCGTGAAGGATGCCGACGCACTGATTATCCGTAGTGACAAGGTTGATGCAGAGGTACTCGACGCAGCCAAACAGCTGAAGATTGTGGTGCGTGCAGGTGCAGGTTACGACAATATCGACCTCGCTGCTGCCACAGCCCACAACGTCGTTGCCGAGAACACTCCTGGTCAGAACTCTAACGCAGTTGCCGAGTTGGTGTTCGGTCTCCTGGTGATGGCCGTACGTGGTTTCTATAATGGTAAGAGCGGTTCTGAGCTGCTGGGTAAGAAACTGGGTATCCTGGCATTCGGTAACGTAGGTCGTAATGTGGCTCGCATCGCCAAGGGCTTCGGAATGGAAGTATATGCTTACGATGCTTTCTGTCCAGCAGAGGTAATCGAGGCTGCTGGTGTTCATGCCGTAGCTAACCAGGATGCACTCTTTGAGACCTGTGATGTCGTTTCACTCCATATCCCCGCTACTCCTGAGACCAAGCAGAGCATCAATGCTGCACTGGTAGGTAAGATGAAGAAGGGTGGCGTGCTTGTTAACACAGCCCGTAAGGAGGTTATCAACGAGCCAGAGCTGATTAAGCTGATGGCTGAGCGTGAGGATCTGAAGTTTGTTACAGACATCATGCCTGATGCTAACGACGAGTTTGCTAAGTTCGAGGGCCGTTATTTCTCTACTCCTAAGAAGATGGGTGCTCAGACAGCTGAGGCCAACATCAACGCAGGTATCGCTGCTGCCAAGCAGATCAATGCCTTCTTCAAGGATGGTGATACAAAGTTCCAGGTGAACAAGTAATAACACCCGTTTTTATATCAGAGTCAGGCTTCAGAATAAAGTTTTGGGGCCTGATTCTTGTTTATTTGATTATTTGTTTGTAACTTTGCAACCTAATAATACTTATAACAGTAAGAATAATAAGAAAAAGATGAGAAACAGAAGGCTGTTGACGACAGTTGTATGTGTGCTTACGGTGGTGTCATCGTTGGCTCAGACAGTGATAACCCATCCCTGGCAGGGTAAGCGTGTGGCATATTTCGGTGACTCTATCACCGATCCACGAAATAGCGGTTCGAAGATAAAATACTGGGGATTCCTCAACGATTGGTTGAAGATAGAACCCTACGTATATGGTATCAGCGGACGTCAGTGGAATGATATCCCCCGTCAGGCAGACCAGTTGAAGAAGGAACATGGTGACAGTGTGGATGCCATCATCATCTTCATCGGCACCAACGACTATAATGCCGGTGTGCCCGTCGGAGAGTGGTTTGTTGAGAAGAAGGAACAGGTGATGGCAGGTATCCATGAGCAGAAACACATGGTAGACCGTATCCATCGTTATCCTGTGATGAGCGACTCCACCTATAGAGGCCGGATAAACAAAGCCCTCGACCACGTGAAGCGTCTTTATCCCACTAAGCATATCGTGCTGATGACACCTCTCCATCGAGCTGAGTTCTATCGCAGCGAAACCAACTGGCAGCCACGAGAGGACTACACTAACCTCTGTGGTGAATATATCGATGCCTACGTGCAGTCTGTAAAGGAGGCCGGTAACCTCTGGGCTGTGCCTGTGATAGACCTCAATGCCCTCAGTGGACTCTACCCTCTGATGGATGAGCATGCACAGTTTTTCAAGAGTGCTGCTGATGACCGTCTTCATCCCAATGACGAAGGTCACAGGCGTATGGCCCTGACCATCATTTATCAGCTTCTTTCCCTTCCTGTGTTCTGATAATATTTTAATCCATAAATATCAAAGATTATGCAAAGTGACCCAAAGCAGTGTTTGTACTGCACCAACAATCAGACGCTCCACGACCTGATGATCGAGATCTGTGAGCTGTCAGTATCACGTGCTTTCCTGTTTAAGGAGCAGACTTATCACGGACGTTGTCTCGTGGCATACAAGGATCATGTCAATGACCTCAACGAGCTCTCCGATGAAGACCGTAATGCCTTTATGGCCGATGTCGCCAAGGTGACCCGAGCAATGCAGAAGGCTTTCAATCCCGAGAAGATCAACTATGGCGCATATAGCGATAAGCTGTCGCATCTGCATTTCCACCTGGCTCCAAAGTATGTGGATGGTCCCGACTATGGTAGCACGTTCCAGATGAATCCCGGCAAGGTATATCTCTCTGATGCTGAATACGCAGAGATGATTGCAAAAATCAAAGCCAACCTTTAAAATCTTTGGTGGTCAAATCATAAAGCTCAAAGTTTAAAGTTCAAAGTAAAAAGTAAAAAATGGCAATAATAAAACCTTTTAAAGGAATCCGTCCACCGAAGGATTTGGTGGAGAAGGTAGAGAGTCGTCCTTACGACGTGCTCGACAGTGAGGAGGCAAGAGCAGAGGCTGGTGACAATGAGATGAGTCTCTATCATATCATCAAGCCCGAGATTGATTTCCCTGTGGGGACATCAGAGTATGACCCTCGAGTGTATGAGAAGGCCGCAGAGAACTTCCAGAAGTTCCAGGACAATGGCTGGCTCGTTCAGGATTCGCGCGAACATTATTATATATATGCTCAGACGATGAGCGGTAAGACCCAGTATGGTCTTGTGGTATGTACACATACCGATGACTATATGGCAGGTCGTATCAAGAAGCATGAGCTCACACGTCGTGATAAGGAGGAAGACCGAATGAAGCATGTACGTGTTAACAATGCCAATATCGAACCAGTGTTCTTTGCCTATCCCGACAATGCTGTGCTCGACAAGCTCATTATGCGTTATGCAGCCACAGAGCCAGAGTATGACTTTATCGCACCTATAGATGGCTTCCGTCATCAGTTCTGGGTAATCAACGACGATGCAGACACACAGACCATCACCGATGAGTTTGCAAAAATGCCGTCGATGTATATTGCCGATGGACATCACCGTTCTGCTGCTGCAGCCCTCGTAGGTGCTGAGAAACAGAAGCAGAACCCCAATCATAAGGGCGATGAGGAGTATAACTTCTTCATGGCAGTATGTTTCCAGGCATCACAGCTGACCATCCTCGACTACAACCGTGTGGTTAAGGATCTCAATGGCCTGGGATCAGAGGAGTTCCTCGCAGCACTTCAGGTGAATTTCGAGGTTGAGGATAAGGGCACTGTGATATACAAGCCTCAGCAGTTGCACGAGTTTTCACTCTATCTGGATGAGCATTGGTACAGTCTGAAGGCCAAGGAAGGGACATACGATAACAATGATCCTATCGGAGTGCTCGACGTGGATATCTCCAGTCGTCTGATCCTCGATGAGATACTGAATATTGGTGATCTCCGCAGCAGTCAGCGTATTGACTTCGTAGGAGGTCTTCGTGGACTGGGCGAGCTGAAGCGTCGTGTAGACAGTGGTGAGATGCGTGCAGCCCTGGCCCTTTATCCTGTGTCCATGCAACAGATTATGGATATTGCCGACTCAGGAAAGATCATGCCACCAAAGGCTACTTGGTTTGAGCCAAAGCTGCGTTCCGGACTGGTAATCCACAAGCTCAGCTAACATTATTATCATTATTACTCATTTCTGAATTTTTATCATTTATAAATAAATATGAATATAGCTATTGTAGGAACCGGATATGTCGGTTTGGTGTCAGGTACATGTTTTGCTGATACCGGAGCTAATGTGACATGTGTGGATGTTGATGAGAAGAAGATTGAAAGACTGAAGAACGGAGAGATTCCCATCTATGAACCAGGTCTTGACGAACTTGTAAAGAAGAACGTGGCAGCTGGTCGTCTGAAATTCACCACCGACCTTGCCTCTGTGCTCGATGACGTAGAGATAGTATTCTCTGCTGTAGGAACCCCTCCTGATGAGGATGGAAGTGCCGACCTTAAGTATGTGCTTCAGGTGGCAAAGACCATCGGTGAGAACCTGAAGAAATATGTTGTCGTTGTCACTAAGTCGACTGTTCCTGTAGGTACCGCCAAGAAGGTACGTAAGGCCATCGAGGATGAACTCTCCAAACGTGGTGTTGACATCGAGTTTGATGTGGCCTCTAATCCTGAGTTCCTGAAAGAGGGAAATGCCATCAAGGACTTCATGTCGCCTGACCGTGTTGTCGTAGGTGTAGAGAGTGAGCATGCTAAGAAGGTGCTCACAAAGCTCTATAAACCTTTTCTGATAAATAACTTCCGTGTGATTTTCATGGACATTCCATCCGCAGAGATGACAAAGTACGCAGCCAACTCTATGCTGGCGACACGTATCTCATTCATGAATGATATCGCCAACCTCTGTGAGAGAGTTGGTGCTGACGTGAATATGGTTCGTGCAGGCATCGGTTCTGACACACGTATCGGAAGAAAGTTCCTCTATGCAGGTTGCGGATATGGCGGTAGCTGTTTCCCCAAGGATGTGAAGGCCCTCATCAAGACTGCCGATCAGAACGGTTACTCTATGGAGGTGTTAAAGGCAGTAGAGCGAGTAAACGAGAAACAGAAGAGTGTTCTCTTTGAGAAGCTTGTCAAGGCATATGGCAGTGAGGAGGCCCTGAAGGGCAAGACCATCGCCATGTGGGGACTGTCGTTCAAGCCCGAGACAGATGATATGCGTGAGTCTACTGCCCTCGTTATGATCGACAAGCTGTTGAAGTCGGGATGTAACGTCCGTGTCTATGACCCTATCGCCATGGATGAGTGTAAGCGTAGGATAGGGGATACGGTGACCTACTGTCGTGACATGTATGACGTGGTGCTTGATGCTGATGCCCTGTTGCTTCTGACAGAGTGGAAGGAGTTCCGTTTGCCAGGATGGGGAGTCATCGGCAAGGCCATGAAACGTAAGCTTGTCATTGACGGAAGGAACATTTTCGATACAGAGGAACTTGAAGAGAATTGCTTCGAGTACCACTGCATCGGAAAATGATGTTACTCCTCCATCCAGGCGTCTATGAGTCTGCGGGCTATAGACATCTTGCCAGGGATATCAGGGAGGTTGGTTTTCCGAAACCAGCCTCCTTTTGCTATCTCAGACTGTTGGAGGTGTATCTCTCCAGAGACATAGTCAGCATTGAAGCCCACCATCAGACCACAAGGATAGGGCCAAGGCTGAGAGGCGAAATAACGGATATTGGTGATTGTCACACCTGTCTCCTCCATGGCCTCACGGGCCACTGCCTCTTCGAGAGTCTCACCTGTCTCTACGAAACCGGCCACCAGACCGTAATAGTCACGTTTGAAGTTCTTTGCCCTTACCAGAAGAACCTCGTCACCCCGATGGATAAGTACTATGACAGCTGTAGCCAGTTGTGGCCATATCTCTTTACCACATTCTGTGCATTTCTTGGAAATGTCGGTATCCATGCGCATAGGGGCACCACAGACACCACAATACTTGGTGTTAGAGTCCCAATAGAGTAGTTCCTGACATTTGCCTGCCTTGAGATATAACGGTTCAGGAAGCTGATAAAAAGACTGACGTAGACCACACATCTCATATCTCCCGGAATCAGTGACTGGAGAGTCAATACGATATGTCCTAACCTCAGTACCGTCGTCCATAGGAGTGATGTTCATCACGTGAGTCCAGGGCTTTACTTCTGTCGGGGGCTCCTCTCCGCATGGAATGGTATAGCTACCATCGGAGGTCTTCTCCAACAGCAGGTCTTCCTTGCAGAAAACAAAAAAGTATTTCTTTGACATCTTATCTATTCTCCAAATAATTTCTTTCTGTCTCTTTCGAGTGCAGGCTTTGTCCATTCCTCAGGTACGAACTTCCAGTTGTTGTTAGGCTGAGGATTGATGGTCCCCTGACGATGAATCTCCTCGGTGAGATAATGACGCTGGTCCATGTCGGTATGCCACAGCACACGACTCTCAAGAGAGTCTTTCGGAATACCAGCGCCAAGGGTGAGGAGTTCACCTCCGCCATTGGCTCTATAGCTGTTCATCACCACCTTATACCAGCGATGCTCATCGAAGGGCTCACCATTCGACATCCTGAGGATCCTGACCTTCTGACCGTCGGGCTTTGTGAGGTCTACCTCATAGTCGATGCCACAGGCAGAGTCGAAATTGAATGTGTAATACTGGAAACCTGTACGTTGCTGGTCGCCTTTGGAGTTGTCATTAAGTCTCAGGGCATGGTCGTCTGGCGAGGTCATCGTGTTTGTCCACATGTCGTAAGAGAATTCGAGATGCTTACGTATCTCCTCACCAGTCATTCGAAGCACGAACATAAGGTTCTCAAAACGATATAGCTTGAACATGTCAGCCTGGGTGACATCACCTGCCTTGATGACATTGTTGAATGCCAGAGGAGCGTTGAATGACACCTCTGCTCCAGAGATCTGCATCTGAAGGTTATGGATGAGGTCAGTGAATGCAGAGTTGCCGAAGAATCCGTCACGAGAGTAGACTGGATTCTCGAAACGTCCTATCTCACGCTCTACATATTTCTTGACATCATCGATCTTTGCTTTGAAGTGACTGAGCATCTGTTGGTCAATTTCCTCATCTCTTACGTCAATAATCTCGCCCTTGATATCTTTCTTTACAAGATGTCCGTTCTTATAAGTGAGTTCTATCTCTGTCTCAGCTACGTTGTTTACATAGCAACTGGGGTCGATGCAGAGCACCTTATTACCGTTTCTGTTGGTAATCCATTCGTTGTGCACCTGATGGTCGTGACCAAAGAATATGATGTCAAAGCCAGGCACTTCACGGGCTACAGACTCAGTACCGTTCTCCTCATACTCGTCAGTCTTGATGGCACCATTAAGGCCGGAGTGGAAGAGTCCGAAGATAAGGTCGGGGCGCTCATAATCCTTAATATATCTTATCCATTTCCTGGCACAGCGGGTCATCTCCTCAAACTCCATACCTTTCCATATAGACTGGTTGAGCCAGTTAGGTATCGCAGGCGTAAGCATTCCGATGATACAAATCTTTACGCCATCGATATAGTGAACAGAGTATGGCTTCAGACCATCGTAAATATTGTGTGGATGAGCCTCGCCATATTTCCTGCCTTCCTTTACCATGTTGGCTCCAAGCAGAGGACAACGTACCTCACGTATCCATTTGTCGTATACCTTATGGCCTGGTTCGATATCATGATTACCCACTGTCTCTGCATCGTAACCCATGTAGTTGATTACCGATGCAGCGAGGTTCTCATCCTCAGGCATGACGTAGTTTGACCAATATACACATGGCTGTCCCTGGAGGATATCACCATTGTCTATGAGTAACATGTGATTGCCATACTTTTCCCTTTGGCGTCTGATATACGAGTTGGCACGAGTGAGAGTTCCCTTTATAGGTTTGCCTTCCATGAAGTCCCATGGGAAGAAATGACCATGAACATCACTCGTCTCTATGACCTTGATCTTTACAGTCTTGTTGGCTGGCTGTGCCTGAGCTGTCAGCATCATGGCAAATGTAATAGTTGACAATAACAGTTTTTTCATAGACATATTATTATTTGTTCAGAAATTCTTCAGCTCTCTTTAAGTCCTCTGGTGTGTCGATACCTACAGTCTCCACATCAGTGAGACCAACACGTATGCGATAGCCATTCTGGAGCCAGCGAAGTTGTTCGAGACTCTCTGCTTTCTCAAGAGAACTCTGTGGCAGCAGGGTCACCTCTTTGAGTACTTCTCTCCGATATGCATAGATGCCGAGATGCTTCAGGAATGGATATTCACCAAACCATTCACTACGTTCCTTACCTCTGATATATGGTATGACACTACGGCTGAAATAGAGCGCGAATCCACGATTGTCAGTAACAATCTTAGGAGAATTCGGATTCTCTATTGCTTCGATACTCTCGAAAGGTTTGCCGAGTGTACCTATCTGTGTATCAGGAGTATCAAACAATTTCATTAAAGTCTTTATTTGTGATGGTTGGATGAATGGTTCATCACCCTGAACGTTGATGATAACATCGGCAGAAGACTGTATCTTCTCTACAGCCTCCTCGATTCTGTCAGTACCACTCTTATGGTCCTCACGAGTCATCACAGCACGTCCTCCAAAACCAGTGACACAGTCATAGATACGCTTGTCATCGGTAGCAACATACACCTCGTCGAGGATACTGTTTACCTGTTCGTACACTCTCTGAATGACAGTCTTTCCACCAAGAACTGCCAGAGGTTTGCCCGGAAAACGTGTTGATGCGTAACGGGCAGGTATAATAGCCATAAATGTCATAACGGCTGCAAAGATAAAGAAAAAAAATGTAAAAATCGCATTTCTTTAAGAATAATATCGGTGATATTTTGTTTGGTTCGCGTTTTTTTTGTAAATTTGCAAAGAAATTTAATTTGGATAATAATGTACATACTTAAATATACACTTGCGATACTAACACTGATGATGCCTCTTTCGATGGCAGCACAGAAAATTACACTTGGCTCTGTTAAGACAAAAGATGGCGGACAATATCAGGGAGAGATAATGATGGGAAAGCCTCACGGGAAAGGTCGTACAGTCTATAAAAACGGTAATACCTATGAGGGCCAATATGAGAAAGGAAAGCGTCAGGGTTATGGCACATACATCTTCTTCGATGGAGAGAAATATGAAGGAGAGTGGTTCCAGGACCAGCAGCATGGAAAGGGCACATATTATTTCTCAAACAATAATCGTTATGAAGGTCTGTGGTTCCGTGACTACCAGCATGGTCACGGGATAATGTACTATTTCAATGGCGACAAATATGATGGAGAGTGGAAGATGGACAAACGTTCCGGCACAGGAACGTACACCTTCTCAAATGGCGCATATTATAAAGGTGAATGGAAGGATGACCAGAAACATGGTCAGGGATTCTTTGACTGGGGCGACGGTTCATCGTATCAGGGACAATGGGCAAATAACATGCGTTCTGGAAAAGGCACGTTCCGTTATGCTGACGGTGATATGTATGTTGGTCCCTGGAAGAATGACGTTCAGAATGGCAGGGGTATTTACAAGTTCCAGAATGGCGATGTCTACGAAGGTGAATATGTGGATGGTGAGCGTACTGGTCAGGGAATATCCAAATATGCCAATGGCGACAAGTATACAGGCCAGTTCTTTGAGGGTGACAAACAAGGTCAGGGCACTATGGTATGGAGCAATGGTGACCAGTATGTAGGTTTTTGGAAGGCAGATAAGCCAAATGGTAAAGGCAAGCTCTCCACCAAGGCTGGCGACACCTTTGAGGGTATGTTCAAGAACGGAAATATCGAAGGTGAGGGTATCGCCAGATATGCCGATGGCTCTAAGTTCAAGGGCTCTTTCAAGAATGGAAAGCGTAATGGAGCAGCCATAGAGGAAGATAAGGACGGAAAACGTTTTGAAGGTTCATATAAGGATGATATACGTGACGGTAAGTTCGTTGAGAAAGATCGTAACGGTAAGGTCATCGCCAGTGGTACTTACACCCGTGGACACAGACAGTTAGATTAATTACAACTCTTAAAAATATAATCGTATGATCATTGACACTATCGACAATCTCTGCAAGTATGCAGCCATTAACCCACTCTTCGCAGATGTGGTTGAATTTCTGAAAAGTCATGACCTCAATACAATGGAGGCTGGCAAGTATCCCATCAAGGACAAGGATCTGTTTCTGAATCTTACTTCAGCTAAGGGTAAGACAAAAGAAGCTGCTGTCCTGGAAACACATATCGAGATGATCGACATCCAGATACCTATCTCTTGCGCTGAGACTTTCGGTTACACACCTCTCTGTGACCTTCCTGACTTTGAGTATAATGCAGAGAAGGACATCACGAAGTATGGTGACACAATGGCTCAGACATATGTGACAGTCAATCCCGGACAGATGGCTATCTTCTTCCCACAGGATGGTCATGCACCATGTATATCTGGTGAGGCTGAGATAAAGAAGGCGATATTTAAGGTAAAAAAGTAAAAAGGTAAAAAAGTAAAAAGAGATAAGGTTTATGGCAAAGAAAGAAACAATAGCAAAGAAAACTTCTGCAAAGAAGGCTACGGCATCTGCCAAGAAGACTACGACCCAGAAAGTAGCCGCCAAGAAAGTAGCCGTCAAGAAAGTTGAGAAAATTGTCGATCGTACAGAGCCCCAGCATATAGGGCTTGTCAGGAATGACTCATGGCTGGAGCCTTTTGAGGGAGCTATTCGTGGGCGTCATGATCATGCTCTATGGAAGATCGGTCAGTTAACACAGAATGGAAAGAAGACCCTTTCTGATTTTGCCTCTGGTCATCTTTATTTCGGGCTTCATAAACTCGCCAAGGGCTGGGTATTCCGTGAGTGGGCTCCCAATGCCACAGACATCTATCTCGTAGGTGACTTCAACAACTGGCAGGAAGATGAGAAATACCGTTGTAAGCGTATTGAGGGAACAGGCAACTGGGAGTTGAAACTCTCTGAGAAGGCCCTTAAACACGGACAACTCTATAAGATGAAGGTGAAGTGGAATGGTGGAGAAGGCGAGCGTATCCCAGCATGGTGCCGTCGTGTGGTACAGGATGACAACACCAAGATCTTCTCTGCACAGGTATGGAATCCGGAGAAGCCTTACGTATGGAAGAAAAAGACCTTCAAGCCAAACAAGGCTCCGCTGTTGATCTATGAGTGTCACGTAGGTATGAGTCAGGATGCAGAGAAGGTAGGATCATATACTGAGTTCAAGGACAATGTACTGCCACGTGTCATCAAGGACGGATATAACTGTATCCAGGTGATGGCTATACAGGAGCATCCTTATTACGGATCGTTTGGATACCATGTTTCAAGCTTCTTTGCTCCAAGTTCACGTTTCGGTACTCCTGAGGAACTGAAAGAACTCATTGACACTGCCCATAAGAATGGTGTGGCTGTGATCATGGATATCGTTCACTCTCATGCAGTAAAGAATGAGGTGGAGGGTCTTGGTAACCTCTGTGGTGATCCAAATCAGTTCTTCTATCCCGGTGACCGTCATGAGCATCCCGCATGGGACTCTCTCTGCTTTGACTATGGTAAGGATGATGTGCTCCACTTCCTACTCTCTAACTGTAAATACTGGCTTGAGGAGTATAAGTTTGATGGTTTCCGCTTTGATGGTGTGACATCGATGTTATATTACTCACATGGTCTTGGAGAGGCTTTCGGAGGATATGGTGACTACTTCAACGGCCACGAGGATGATAACGCCATCTGTTATCTAACCCTCGCCAACAAGCTTATTCACGAGGTTAATCCTAATGCCATCACAATTGCCGAGGAGGTATCAGGTATGCCTGGTCTCGCAGCTAAGTTTGAGGATGGCGGATATGGTTTCGACTATCGTATGGCAATGAATATCCCCGACTACTGGATCAAGACCATTAAGGAGGTACGTGATGAGGATATCAACGTATGTTCTATCTTCTGGGAGGTAAAGAACCGTCGTCCTGATGAGAAGACCATATCTTACTGCGAGAGTCACGACCAGGCCCTTGTTGGTGATAAGACTATTATCTTCCGTCTTATCGATGCAGACATGTATTGGCACTTCGCAAAGAAGGATGTCAACGATATGGCCCAGCGCGGTATCGCCCTTCATAAGATGATACGTCTGGTTACAGCCGGTGCCATCAATGGTGGTTACCTGAACTTCATGGGTAATGAGTTCGGTCATCCGGAATGGATTGACTTCCCACGTGAAGGAAATGGCTGGAGCTATAAGTATGCACGTCGTCAGTGGAACCTCGTTGACAATAAGGACCTCTGCTATCACTGGCTGGGAGACTTCGACAGAGAGATGCTGAAGGTTATCAAGAGTCAGAAGAATTTCCAGGATACTCCTGTGACAGAGATCTGGCATGATAATGGTGATCAGGTGCTCTGCTTTATGAGAGGTGACCTTGTGTTTGTATTCAATTTCTCTCCGACACGTAGTTACACTGATTATGGATTCCTTGTTCCTACCGGTTCATATGATGTGGTCCTGAATACCGATTCGAAGGACTTCGGAGGTAATGGTTTTGCCGATGACAGCATGACCCACACCACCAACTACGATCCACTCTATGTAAAAGACAAGAAGGAGTGGTTGAAACTGTATATCCCTGCTCGTTCTGCAGTAGTATTGAAGAAAAACTAAGATGAACTATAATCATCCCCAAAGAAACAGTAGCACGCTCAGCATACGACTGATGTGTGCTATTGTTTTTTGTCTGTTCTCATTTTGTTTCCTGTATCTCTTTCAGTCAGATATCCTGGCAGCTGCACAGCATGCTTTGAGTAATGGACTGACAAGTTATAAACCTCTCACGGGAGCTATAATCATAACGCTGGTATTACAGATACTACAACTTCTGATCTATTCACTAATACAGCTTAGAAAACGTTTCCATGCTCTCACGTATCTTCCCTCAATGCTTGTCCTGGGATTCCTTACGGATATCAATAGCGACATCGACCTTCACCATTCCATTGGATACTGGTACTGGCTGTTCCCTCTGGTAATGTTGATATGGCTGGGAGTATCGCTCATAGCAAAACAGTTTCAGGAGATAGAACCCGACAATGAGTCGTTAGGACTCCTCTCAAGACCGATGTGGGTGACTATGCTGCTGATGGCTTTACTCATTATAGGTACTGTGAGTATCAGTAATACCAATGCTGTGTTCCATTATCGTATGAGGGCAGAGTCATGTCTTCTGAAGGGCGATTATGCCGGAGCTCTGGATCAGGGAAAGAAATCTCTGGAGAGTGATTATAACCTTCAGATGATCCGTATGTTTGCCCTTAACATGAGGGGTGAGCTCGGAGAGCGACTCTTTAATTATCCCACTCCGGGAAAGAGTGATGTAATGCTTCCGATAGGAGGAAAGTCTCGTTTTGCTATGTATCCTGCTGACAGTCTTTATAAGGCCTTAGGAGCAAGACCGAGAGGTGAAATGACGATGGCAAAGTATCTGGAGCTGATGCAGAGGAGAGACAGTACTGATGACAAGAAGATAGCCGACTATCAACTTTGCGGACTTCTGTTAGATAAGAGTCTTGATGAGTTTGTAAGACAACTTAGGATTCATTATTCTGCTAATGACACACTTATCATTGACAATCTTCCCAAGCATTACCGTGAGGCGATGACACTCTACACCCATAAGCGCTATAATCCCATACAGGTGTATCATAACAGTGTTATGGATGAAGACTGGAACAACCTTCAGGAACTTGAGTCCAAGTATCCTGACAAGGTGGAGAGAAAGGGTAAGGTAGAGGAGAGGTACCGTGGGACCTACTGGTACTATTACGAATACGAATGAAAAAAGAAAAACCTCCCATCGGATGTGGGAGGTTTCTTTTTATTTGTAGAGGTATCTCTTGATAGAACGCTTAGGAGTCTTCTCAAATTCCTCCTCTCGTATCTCTATCTCAGATATCTTCTCGTATGCAGGAATCATCTCATTGAGACCATTGCGATTCTGTTCCATCACATTGCGGATGTCATCAGCAGTGAAGTTCATGTTCTTGGCCTCCTCATAGTCAGGATAAACGATAGCAACCAGTTTAGTGTCGCGCTGTACAACGATGCTCTCTAAAACGAGAGTCATTGAGTTGAGTTTGTCCTCTATCTCCTCAGGATAGATATTCTGTCCGCTAGGACCAAGGAGCATGTTCTTAGAACGTCCGTTGATATAGATGTTACCATCTTCATCCATCGTACCGAGGTCTCCTGTGTGATACCATCCTTCCTTATCGATTGTCTCTGCCGTAGCCTCAGGATTCTTGAAGTATCCGAGCATCACGTTGAGACCACGTGTGAGGATCTCACCAGGGATATGACGCGGGTCTGGAGAATCGATCTCTACCTCCATATGATAGGCAGCCTTACCACAAGACCCCTGAGCGAAGTAATGCCAGTCTTCATAACCGATGATAGGAGCACACTCTGTGGCGCCATAGCCAACTGTATATGGGAATTCAATTTTCTTAAGGAACTGTTCTACCTCCTGATTCAGTGCGGCACCTCCGATGATTACCTCGTACATGTTTCCTCCAAAGGCATTGAGCACCTCCTTGCAGATCATCTCACGAACCTTCTTTGAGATGACAGGCATCTGCAACAGCAGTCGCATACGGTTGTTCTGTATCTTCGGGAATACCTTTTTACGTATGATCTTCTCAATGATGAGAGGAACAGCGATAACGATGATAGGCTTCACCTCCTGTAGTGCCTGAGCGATGATAGCCGGAGATGGCACACGGTTGAGGTAATAGACATGACATCCGCCAAGGAACTCATAGATGAACTCAAAGGCCATTCCATACATATGAGCCATCGGCAGCATAGAGATAACTTTATGTCCTGGTTTGATGACATTGCCTAATACATGACTTGCAAAGTCGGTATTCGACCATAATGCACGATATGGAATCATCACACCCTTTGAGAATCCTGTGGTACCGCTGGTATAGTTGATGAGTGCCAGCTCGTCAGGACTCTGCTCCATATAGTAACTCACATGCTCCTTACGGAAATACTTCGGGAACTTCTTGCCATAGAGCTCGTTAAGATGTTCGCGGGCATAGGTGAGTTTATCTGTGCGGCTAACCATCAGTGAGTAGTCGGGGTTATTGATGATACCCTCCAATCCCGGCATTGCCTGAGGATCGATGATTGTTGCCACATGATCGCCCACAAAGAGCAGCTTTGCCTCAGAGTGGTTAACGATATTATGGATCTGTTCTGCGTTGAACTCATGCAGGATAGGTACTGCGATGGCACCATATGTAAGAGTTGCGAGGAATGCCACAGCCCACTGACTGGAGTTTCTTCCGCAGAGGGCTATTTTGTCTCCTTTGGTAACACCGCTGTTCTCAAATAAGATGTGTACTTTCTCGATCTTTCTTGCTACGTCATGATACTGTAGTGTCTGACCCTTAAAATCTGTCAGAGCATCGCGATCCCAGTTGTCGAGGATACTCTTCTGTATCATCGCATTGAAGCTGGGGATGTCCTTGCTAGGGATATAGGCTTTGTTTACGTCTTGTTTCATATGCTAGTTGTATAAGTAGCGTTTAATACTCTTCTTCGGGGTCTTGGCAAATTCCTCATCGTGGAGTTCAATTGCCGAGATACGGCTATATGCAGGAAGGAGCTTGTTGAGGTTATTACGGTTCTCTTCCATAATATTCTGCAGCTCATCCTGTGAGAAGTTAATCATCTCATCATTCTCTGAGTGTACGAGAGCCACAAGCTTGTCGCCTCTCTGTATGACGATGCTCTCGGTAACTAAAGGCATGGAGTTGAGCTTATCCTCAATCTCCTCAGGATAGATGTTCTGTCCGTTGCTGCCTAAAAGCATATTCTTCAGTCGTCCGCGGATAAAAACATGTCCGCTGGTATCCATTGTTCCGAGGTCACCGGTATGATACCATCCGTCTTTATCTATAACGTTGTTTGTGGCTTCTTCATTCTTGTAATATCCAAGCATGAGGTTTGTGCCTCGGGTGATAATCTCTCCTTCTTCGAACTGTGGGTCACGACTGGCTATCCTAACCTCCATGCGGTCAACAGGTGTACCACATGAACGAGGTTTGAAGTCCTTGTAGTCACTGAAGGTGATAAGTGGAGCACATTCTGTTGTACCGTAACCCACTGTCACGGGGAATCCGATGTTCACAAGGAATTTCTCCACCTCTCTTGACAGTGGGGCACCACCTACGATTACCTCATAGAAATTACCTCCCAGCACCTTGCTTACCTCGTTACGGATGTATTCCTTTACCTTCTTGTTGACTACAAGCATATTCAGTAGCAGTTTCATTGGCAGACTCTCTATCTTCGGGAAGATACGTTTACGTATGATCTTCTCAAGAACCAAGGGTACAGTCACGATGAGGGTCGGTTTTATCTCTGCAAAAGCCTCTGCGATGATAGCAGGACTGGGGAGACGTGTGAGATAAGACAGATGACATCCCTGACAGAATCCAAAGAGGAATTCTATCGACATACCGTAAGTATGAGCCATAGGCAATATACTCAGCATCTCGTCGCCAGGCTTCACCTTTCCCTTCATTTGCTGCATCACAAACTCCACATTGCTCCATAAGGCACGATATGGTATCATCACCCCCTTTGAGAATCCTGTTGTTCCACTGGTGTAGTTGATGAGTGCCATCTCTTCTGCGTCGTCCTGATGGTAATGTATATGCTCCTTTCTGAATGCCATCGGATATTTGCTGCCAAACATAAGATTTAAATGTTCGCGCGCATACGTGAGAGCCTCTTTTCGGGAGATCATAAGTGAAAAGTCCGGGATGTTGATAATGCCCTCGAGATAAGGCATCTTCTCTGGATCGATGGTCTTTACGGCGTAATCACCGATAAAGAGAAGCTTGGAGTCAGAGTGATTTACGATATTCTGTATCTGCTCTCCGTTGAACTCATGTTGGATAGGCACTGCTACTGCTCCGTATGTGAGAGTAGCGAGGAATGCTACTGCCCAATGGGCTGAGTTACGTCCACAGAGAGCTATTTTGTCGCCTGGCTTTACATTACTGTTGTCAAACAGTATGTGGAGCTTTTCAATTTTTCTGGCAACATCGTGATACTGGAGAGTGATTCCCTGGTAGTCTGTCAGGGCATCCTGATCCCAGTTGTCGATAATCGCTCTTTGTATATAAGCATTAAAACTGCTAAAAGATTCCATTATAGAATTGCACAAATTTCAAATTTTTGTGCAAAGATAGTGCTTTTTCTGCACACTACCAAATATAAGTGTGCAATAATTCGTGCTTTTATACAATTTTTAGTATAAAAGAAGTAAAAATGAACATATTTCACTCATATCGCATGGATTTCGCTGGATGAATGTGCGAAATAAGATAACTTGGTGCTATGAGTACGAAGATACTGATAAGAAGTGTTGCGACGTTAAGTAGTATGATCAATGGAATATTTATTTCCATTGGCACCTCGCTGACGTAATATGTCTGAGCATCGAGGGTAATGACTCCTGTTGCATTCTGCAGGATGACGATTCCCATTCCAAGGATGTTTCCCAGAAGGAGGCCTTGTCCGATGATAAAGGCGGCAAACCAAAGGAATGTATGTCGGATAGTCTTGTTTCTAGCTCCCAGAGCTTTGAGCACACCAATCATCTGCGTACGTTCAAGGATGATGATAAGCAGTCCGCTGATCATTGTGAATCCTGCCACACAGACCATCAGCGCAAGGATAATCCATACATTGATGTCGAGAAGTTCCAGCCATGTAAACACCTGGGGATAGGCTTCATAGATAGTCTGTGATGAGTAGGTGTTGAGGTATTTGTCTGTTGTACGGTTTACCTTTGCTATTACTTCATCCTCAGTGGCCTGCAGTTGTTCGAAATCCTCTACTAGGATCTCAGCACCTGTTACCTGACCTTCCTCCCATCCGTTTAACTTACATGCTGTGTAAAGGTCTGTAAAACAGAGCGACTCGTCGAAACGTGTCATGTTTGTCTGATAGATGCCACTGATAGTGTATTTTCGGGTCCTAACATTCTCGTCGATGAAATAAGCAAAGATGCGGTCGCCTGCTTTCAGCTGTAGCTTGTCGGCTATGAGCTTTGAGATGAGTATCTTGTTGGTACTCGTAGAGTCGCTGAACTGTGGTATTTCTCCCTCCACAAGATGTTGCATGAGGAATGTCATGTCGTATTCTGGTCCCACACCTTTGAACAGTACGCCGAGGAAATCTTCGTCTGTCTTCAGTATTCCCTGTGTGATGGCGTAGCGCTCCACATGTTTCACACCCTTAAGGTCCTTCAACACAGTCATCATACTGTCGTCGACGCATACAGGATAACGGTCTGTGGAATTGAAGGCCATGATGTTCTGCACCTGTATGTGACTTCCGAAACCAATCACCTTATCCCTTATGGTATGCTGGAATCCCAGAACCACACTGACAGTAACAATCATCACCGCCAGACCTATCCCCACGCCAAGAGTAGCTATACGTATAGCCGGACGACTCACTTTCCGTTTGTCGCCCTGATCACTGTATATCCTCTTTGCTATGAAAAACGGTAGGTTCATTCTTCGTCGACGCGGCCGGGATATGATTCGAGGGCTTTGCGGAGGACGAAGAGGGCACGCTCCAGATCCTTTTTCTTAAGGACGTAGGCGATACGTACCTGATTGATACCGGCTCCGGGAGTGGTATAGAATCCTGCAGCAGGTGCCATCATCACTGTCTCACCCTCGTATTCAAACTCTGCCAGACACCAGCGACAGAACTTCTCTGCATCGTCTACGGGCAGTTTGGCTACTGTATAGAAGGCTCCCATAGGGATAGGAGAGTAGACTCCGGGAATACGGTTCAGGCCATCGATAAGACACTTCCTGCGCTCAACATACTCATCATACACGTCGCGCAGATATTCCTCTGGAGTATCCAGTGATGCCTCTGCCACAATCTGTCCGATAAGTGGTGGAGAGAGACGTGCCTGACAGAACTTCATCACAGCCTTACGTACTTCGGCATTCTTTGTGATAAGGGCTCCGATACGGATACCACACTCGGAATAACGCTTAGATACAGAGTCGATGAGGATGACATTCTGTTCGATACCCTCAAGATGACATGCTGAGATATATGGTGAACCGGTGTAGATATACTCACGATATACCTCGTCGGAGAATAGATAGAGGTCGTACTTCTTCACCAGGTCACGTATCTGATTCATCTCCCTACGGGTATAGAGATATCCTGTGGGATTGTTGGGGTTACAGATCATGATGGCACGAGTGCGCTCGTTGATGAGTTCCTCAAACTTCTCCACCTTTGGCAGAGAGAAACCTTCCTCGATGGTTGTTGCTATAGTACGGATCTTTGCTCCTGCAGAAATGGCGAAGGCCATATAGTTGGCGTAAGCCGGCTCTGGTACGATAATCTCGTCGCCAGGATTCAGACATGAGAGGAATGCGAAGAGCACAGCCTCAGAACCTCCGCTGGTGATGATGATATCCTCTGCCGTAACATTGATATCGTATTTCGCATAGTAGCTCACGAGTTTCTCACGATAGCTCAGATAACCCTGTGATGGTGAATATTCAAGGATATTACGGTCTATCGTCTTGAGTGCGTCAAGACCTACTTGAGGTGTTGGGAGATCTGGCTGTCCAATGTTAAGGTGATATACTTTTGTACCTTTTTTCTTTGCTGCTGCGGCTAATGGTGCGAGTTTCCTGATAGGACTCTCTGGCATCTCAAGACCGCGTACTGATATCTCTGGCATCGTATCCTAGTTTATAATTTTGCGTGCAAAGGTACAAAGAAAATTGAAAAATGAAGAATGAAAAAAGAAAAATAAGCAAAGTTACATTAATTTTTATCCATTCGTTTCCCTTTTTCAATAAAATTGAGTACTTTTGCAACCGAATTAACGATAAGCAAGTGAACTACGAGGAATTAATAGAGAGTCGTGACAAACGCAAGACAGGCAAATTCCGTCTGCCTTACGGATACTTCTACAAACGTATCATCAACAACAAGTACAGTAACTTTGTCGAGTTTCATGACGAGCTGACGGACAATATCCTCTTCAGCGAGTGTATACGTCGTCAGTGTGATGCCCTGAAAACGATTAAGAGTAAGTATCAGCTTCACTTCACTCCCAACGAGGGTGGTGATGATGACAGTGTGTATGCCGTAGCTATTGAGCCAGGCAATTATATCAGTTTTGAGCAGTTGCTGAATGATAATCCTGCCATTGTGGCTAAGGATGACTTCATCAACGCCACTATCCGCAATCTTGTGGAAATAACTACAGAACTGAACAGTTTGGGTATCCAGCACCTCTGTTTCGCTCCTTCAAACATCCTCGTGCGTAAGAGCGACAATGAGGTACGTCTCTTGCTTCATGGTTCTTTCTTCTTGCCAACGAAGATGCAGGACACCTTCTTTGAGGATATTGAAGGATTCATTGCCCCCGAGGTGATGTCTGAGGCTCAGTGCTCAGATCGCAGCGATGTCTATTCCCTGGGAAAGTTCATCGAGCATCTGTACACATCCTCAGGTCTGCCTTTCGAACTGAAGAAAGTTATCCGCAAGGCCATAGCCGAAGAACCCGAGAATCGCTATGCCTCTGTGGCTGAAATGTATTCGGACATGAAGATGCGCACAAATATCCGTAAGACTTCCACCATAGGTATCGCGGCAGTGATTATTGCACTCTTTGTGGTTAACACTTTCTTCGATCTTGTACCGAACACTGAACCTATAGAGTTCGTGAAACCTGTTGAAGAGCCTGTGAACGAGAGTCTTCTCGACGAAGGCTTCAACCCTCTTACGGAACTGGGCCCTGATGCTGACTCTGCCACTATCGCAAAGGCGATACAAGACTATATGAGTAACGACTCTGATAAGGTTGACGAGAAGAAGATGCGTGAGTTTCAGGCAAAGGCCGAGCAGATTTTCCGTAAGCAGTATACTAAGGCTGCCGACCTTATTCTTTCTAAGATATACAATAATGAACGTATGAACAATAGCGAGAAGAACTTCAAGGCCAGCAGTAAGGAGGTCATGGAGGAACTCGTGGAGAAACAGAAGGAGCTCGCCTCAAAATCCTCTCTCAGTGATGCCACAACCCAGCGAATTGCCTCAGAGATTATTGAGCAGCTGACAGAGAAGAAAAAGAAGGATCTGGAGAAGATTGAGAAGGCTAAAGCAGAAGAGTCAAGTATAAATAAAAATAAAGAATAATTCAATGCGATCAAGAACAGCAGAATGGTTTGAGTGCAAGATCCGTTACGAAAAGGTGATGGAAGATGGCATGCAGAAACGTGTAAATGAGAACTATGTAGTCGATGCCCTTAGTTTCAGTGAAGCTGAGGAACGTATCATCGAGGAGATGTCATCATATATCAGTGGTGAGTTTGATGTCGTGGATATCAAGAAGGCTACCTATAAGGAGATCTTCTTCGCTGATCAGGATATGGCCGACAAGTGGTATAAGGCAAAGCTGCAGTTTATCACCATCGACGAGAAGACAGACAAAGAGAAGCGTTCTACTGTCAGCTACCTTGTTAATGCAGGATCCTTCAATGGTTCTGTAAAGAACATTGAGGAGGTAATGGGCGGTACTATGATTGACTATGTCATCTCAGCTGTTAATGAGACTACTATCATGGATGTCTACGAACATGGAAAGTCTGCGAAAACAGACGACAAGCCGGAATACGAACAATAAACACTATGTACGACGTAAAAGGTAAGTTGCATAAGATACTCGACACATTGCCACAGGGTGTACGCCTTGTGGCAATCTCTAAGTATCACCCCAACGAATATATCGAGGCTGCCTATGCCGAAGGCCAGCGTGTCTTTGGTGAGAGTCATGAACAGGAACTGCGCCAGAAACATGAGTCGTTGCCAAAAGATATCGAGTGGCATTTTATAGGTCATCTGCAGACAAACAAGGTTAAGTACATCGCTCCTTATGTAACTATGATAGAGGCAGTTGACTCTCTAAAGCTACTAAAAGAGATTAATCGTCAGGCAGAACGTTGTGAAAGAGTGATAAAAGTGCTTCTCGAACTCCATATCGCTGAGGAATCAACAAAATATGGTCTTACCCTCGATGCCTGTCGTCAACTTCTTGAAGATGATGAATGGCGCGAGATGAAGAATGTTGAGATCTGTGGTCTTATGATGATGGCATCGTTCGTGGATGACAAAGATCAGATACGTCGTGAGATGCAGACAGCTTGTGATTTCTTCGATGAGGTAAAGATGAAATATTTTGCCAATGATGCTGCCTTCTGCGAACGCTCATGGGGCATGAGCGACGACTATCTCATCGCCATCGAGACGGGTTCAACGATGGTGCGCATAGGAACCTCTATCTTTGGTCCCCGCGTCTATTGAAATAGTATTGTTCGCGTTTTCTCGTAATCTTGCCGTAGTTGATGGCATGCACGGGACAATAGTGATAACAAGCCAGACAACAGGTACATTTTCCGTTATGTAACCATACGGGAGGTGTACCTGCTATATTATCTACCGGGCACAGCTTTTCACACTTCCCGCATCTGATACACACATCAGCATCCACAGTGAATTTTTTATCGGTTATCATCTTCTTATTGAAATAACCACCGATAATGTATGAATAGAGTCGGGGAGTAGCTCCTTTCTCGAGTTCCACGATACCTCGTTTCCGGCCTTTCAGGATGCTGATGATATGGTGCAGCTGATGTCTTGCATTCTCTATCTTCCAGTGCTCCTTGTCTTCAGGGTCGGTCTTCATAAAGGGCAGGCAGACATAGCTCTCAGGCATAATCACTGAGAACTGCGTCTCTGCCTCCAGACCTTTGCTCCTGAGTTCCTTATTCAGTATCGTCATCGCCTCGCCCATATTGTCGCCACATGTTGTAAGCGCCCAACAGTAGTTTGATGTTCTATTCTTCAGCGACAGATGCTGGATAAAAGATCTCATTATCCTCGGAGGTTGCCAGCCATGTGTGGGAAAGCAGAATCCGATATTCTCATTCTCCTTCAGCTGGAACTCAAATCTCTCCATTCTGATAAGGTCCGGTATATAAAGCAGCTCCTCATTCAGAGCCTCTGCAATCTGCTCTGCCACCCATCGGGTATTGCCTGTTCCTGAGAAATAAAATATCATGATTTTATCCTGTTTTGTCTGCAAAGTTACTAATCCGCGATATTACTACTCGCAAACGATTACGACTTTTTTACGTAAATTTTCGCAAAAATCGTCCCTTTTTTAATAAATATGTATTATCTTTGCAAATTGTAAGGTCTACATTACAAATCAATGAGTCAAAAGATATCACATTCTGGAGTAGTAGAGAGCATATTGGATGGTTGTGTGAAAGTGCGTATCATCCAGACTTCTGCATGTGCAGCATGTAAGGTCGCATCTCACTGTAATGCTGCTGAGTCGAAGGTGAAGATTGTGGATGTATTCTGCTGTAACTCATCTGATTACAGCGTAGGCCAGGATGTCACAGTATGGGCATCAAAGAATGTGGCAAACAGAGCCCTGCTGTTGGGGTTTGGAGTGCCGTTTCTCTTGTTGGTGTGTGTGTTGATGATAGCCTTGAGGTTTGTTTCAGAAGAGGGTATAGCCGCTTTGATAGCCTTAGGTGCGCTGGTGCCTTATTACTTCGCCATCTGGCTGATGCGCGACAGGATACAGCGCCATATCTCGTTTCAGATAGAAGATTGAAGATAAATAATATAAACTAAAACAAATTAAGTATTTATGGATTTCATCTTAATTGCAGTGATTGTCTTAGGAGCCATCGGCCTGATAGCCTCTGTAGTGCTGTTTGCCGCCTCCAAGAAGTTCGCTGTCTATGAGGATCCCCGTATAGCTCAGGTGGGAGAGCTCCTTCCTGGTGCCAACTGCGGAGGATGTGGATTCCCAGGTTGTAGCGGTATGGCTGATGCCCTCGTCAAGGGTGCTGATGCCGGAAGCCTCGACGGACTGATGTGTCCCGTTGGTGGTGCCGAGACGATGGGTAAGGTTGCTGATCTGTTGGGAATGGCTATTGCCAATTCCGAGCCGATGGTAGCCGTAGTGAGATGTAATGGTACTTGCGAGCATCGTCCTCGTATTGCCGAGTATGCCGGACTTCGCACCTGTGCTGCGATGCACGCCTGTGGAGCCGGTGAGACAGCCTGTGGCTTCGGATGTCTTGGATGTGGCGACTGTGAGGCTGCCTGTCAGTTTGATGCCATCAAGGTTAATCCTGAGACAGGTATCCCTGAGGTCGACGAAGAGAAGTGTACCTCTTGCGGTGCGTGTGTCAAGGCTTGTCCTCGTAACATCATCGAGCTCCGTAAGAAAGGTCCGAAGGGTAGGAGAGTCTTCGTCTCTTGTGTCAACAAGGATAAGGGCCCTGTAGCCATGAAGGCCTGTCAGGTAAGCTGTATCGGATGTGGAAAATGTGAGAAGGAGTGTAACTTTGGTGCCATCACCGTAGAGAACAACCTCGCTTATATCGACTTCGAGAAGTGTCGTCTGTGTCGTAAGTGCGTCACAGTATGTCCTAAGCACGCTATTCTCGATGTCAACTTCCCAACTCCGCCACCAGCTCCAAAGCCAAAGGAGCCAGCCGCACCAAAAGCGGAAGTACCAAAGGTAGAGGCTCCAAAGCCCTCACGCGGAGCAATGCTCGACACAGAATCAAGTATTTCAATTAAATAAAGGAGGACATCATTATGAATGCAAGAACATTTAGAATAGGTGGAATCCACCCAGAAGAGAACAAACTCACTCACGAGGCTGTAACTCAGGTGGCAGCACTGCCTAAGCAGGCGATTTTCCCACTGAGTCAGCATATCGGTGCTCCCGCCAAGCCTGTTGTCCAGAAAGGCGATAAAGTTAAGGTAGGTACTATGATTGCCGAGGCCGGCGGATTCGTTTCTGCGCCTATCTTCTCATCTGTCAGCGGAACAGTCTTTAAGATAGATACCGCTATCGATGCTACAGGCTATCGTAAGCCAGTCATTATTATTAATGTAGAGGGTGATGAGTGGGAAGAGAGTATCGACCGTTCTGATAAGCTCGAGACAGTAGAGGCTCACCCAGAGCTCACTACCGAGGAGATTGTCAGTCGTATCAAGGACGCTGGTGTAGTAGGTATGGGTGGTGCTTGTTTCCCCACCTTCATAAAACTCACTCCTCCGCCAACGGCAAAGGCAGAGTGCGTGATTATCAATGCCGTAGAGTGCGAGCCATATATCACTGCCGACTTCCGTCTGATGATGGAGCATGCCGATGAGATTCTCATTGGTCTTGAGCTCCTGATGATAGGCGCTAAGGTCACCACGGGTTATATCGGTATCGAGACCAACAAACCCGCTGCCATCGAATTGCTCACAAAGAAATGTGCAGAGAAGTTCGGAGGTTCGAAGTTCAAAGTAGAGGTTGTTCCTTTGCAGCAGCGTTATCCTCAGGGCGGTGAGAAACAGCTCGTCGATGCCGTTATCCGTCGTCAGGTTCCTGCACCTCCAGCCATCCCAGTGAATGTGGGTGCCATCGTTCAGAACGTAGGTACTGCCTTCGCTGTCTATGAGGCAGTGATGAAGCGCAAGCCTCTCTTTGAGCGTTACACCACCGTAACAGGTAAGCGCCTTGCTAATCCAGGCAACTTCCTCGTTCGTATGGGAACACCTATGCAGGATCTTATCGATGCCTGTGGCGGTATGCCTGAGGGTGATAACAAACTGTTGGCAGGTGGTCCTATGATGGGTAAGGCCCTCACATCTACTGAGGTGCCCATCTGTAAGGGAACCAACTCTGTAACTATTATCTCCGACGATGAAGCCCGTCGTAAGGAGCCACAGCCTTGTATCCGTTGTGCCAAGTGCGTCAGTGCTTGTCCTATGGGTCTCGAGCCTTATCTCCTTGCCAAGATCTCTGAGGTCAAGAACTGGGAGCGTGCCGAGAGTGAGGATATCGTCAGCTGTATCGAGTGCGGCTCGTGTCAGTTCACCTGTCCTGCCCATCGTCCTCTGCTCGACAATATCCGTCAGGGAAAGAGCACGGTCATGGGAATCATACGCAGCAGAAATACAAAAAAATAATTAATATATGAAAGAAATAGGAATAATGTGAATAATTTATTTCAGAAATAAGAATAATATATATTTCTTAAAATTTCTGGATATAATTCCTGCGTATTATTCAAATTTCTTTCATAAATAAAAAAAGAATATGGGTAAATTAATTGTTTCATTATCGCCACATGCCCACGGAACTGACAGCGTAGAGCGCAACATGTACGGTGTTATCATCGCCCTGATGCCAGCGCTGCTCGTATCGTTCTATTTCTTCGGACTGGGCTCTGTTGTCGTAACGGCAACGAGTGTGGCAGCCTGCGTCTTCTTCGAGTGGGCTATCAGCAAGTATATTCTGAAGCAGGAGCGTAACACCGTTCTCGACGGCTCTGCCATCCTCACGGGACTGCTCCTGGCTTTCAACCTTCCTTCCAACCTCCCCATCTGGATCATCATCATCGGTGCCCTCTTCGCCATCGGTGTTGCCAAGATGACCTTTGGAGGTCTTGGAAATAATCTCTTCAACCCTGCATTGGTAGGTCGTGCAGCTCTGCTTGTGGCCTTCCCTGCTCAGATGACCACATGGCCAAAGGTAGGGCAGTGGGGTAGTTACCTCGATGCTGAGACAGGTGCCACACCTCTTTCTATTATGAAGTGGGCCATCAAGAGTGGCGATGCCTCTGTGCTCGAGCAGCTTCCTTCATCCCTTGACCTCTTCATCGGTAACCATCCCGACGGAGCCGGAGCGATGGGTGAGATCTGTGCCCTTGCACTTATCATCGGACTGCTCTATATGCTTTGGAAGAAGATCATCACCTGGCATATCCCAGTCAGCATCCTCGGCACAGTATTCGTCTTCGCAGGTCTGCTGCATCTGGCTAATCCTGCATATGCTGATCCTATCTCTGTATTACTCTCCGGAGGCCTGATGCTTGGTGCCATCTTCATGGCTACCGACTATGTCACCTCTCCGATGACAGCCAAGGGTCAGATTATCTATGGCGTCGCCATCGGATTCCTCACAGTAGTGATCCGTAACTGGGGTGCTTATCCTGAGGGTATGTCGTTCGCTATCCTTATCATGAATGCGTTTACACCTCTTATTAATAATTATGTTAAACCCAAGCGCTTCGGTGAGGTGCCTGCAAAATCGTAATCATCATGGCAAAGAAACTCGAATCTACATTGACGAATATGGTGCTTGTGCTCACAGGAGTAGCAGTCATCATGGGTGGTATCCTTGCTTATGTGAACCATCTTACTGAAGGTCCTATCAACGACCAGAAGGCGAAGGCTCTGGCCGATGGTATCCAGTCGGTGATGTGTGTCGATGGCCTTAAGGTGGCCAAGACCGATACCGTTCGCCAGAACGATGCCAAGGGCAAGGAACTTACATATATTATATATCAGACTCAGGACGCTCAGGGTAAGGATCTCGGAGCAGCTGTCGAGAGCACCACAGGTGGTTTCGGTGGCGACCTGAAGGTTCTCGTGGGCTTCGATACTGAGGGAAAGATCCTCGGATACACCCTGCTCGAACATGCTGAGACACCAGGACTCGGTGCAAAGGCCGACAAATGGTTCCAGAAGGGTGAGAAGGGCGATATCATCGGCAAGGACCCGAAGGAGCCTCTGACAGTATCCAAGGACGGTGGAAAGGTTGATGCTATCACAGCTTCTACCATCACCAGCCGTGCTTTCCTTCTCGCAGTGAACAATGCTTATAATGCCTACAAGGCCACCCCAGCTGCCGATGCAGCCACAGGTGCCACAAAACAAGTAAAGGAGGATTAGTATATGAACGCTATACAGATTATTAAGAATGGCATCATCAAGGAGAACCCTACGTTTGTCCTGATGCTCGGTATGTGTCCTACGCTGGCCACTACCACCTCAGCCATGAACGGTATGTCGATGGGTCTTGCCACTATGGCTGTGCTCATCTGCACCAATGTCGTTATATCATGCCTTAAGTCGGTAACTCCCGACAAGGTGCGCATCCCTGTGTTTATCGTGGTTATCGCTGCCTTCGTGACAATCCTTCAGATGGTCATCAAGGCTTATCTGCCTGACATCGATGCGTCGCTGGGATTGTTTATCCCTCTGATCGTTGTTAACTGTATCATCCTCGGACGTGCGGAGGCTTTCGCAGCCAAGAATTCGCCCGTGGCTTCTCTCTTCGACGGTATAGGTATAGGCCTCGGATTCACTCTGGGTCTTACTCTGCTGGGCATCTGCCGTGAGCTTCTCGGCAATGGCAGCATCTTCGGTGCAACCCTCCTGCCCGAGACTTACAACATCCTGCTTTTCGTGCTGCCTCCAGGTGCTTTCATCACCCTCGGCTTCCTGATTGCAATAGTTAATAAACTTAGGAATGCCTAGGATTTCCTAAGAAATCTCCAAAATATGTAGATTATGGAATATATTTTGATTTTCATTAGCGCCATTTTCGTGAACAACATTGTGTTGTCACAGTTCCTCGGCATCTGTCCGTTCCTTGGCGTATCAAAGAAGATTGATACCTCACTGGGTATGTCGGCAGCGGTAGCCTTCGTGCTTACACTCGCTACCATCGTTACCTGGCTGGTTCAGAAATATGTGCTCGATGCCTTCGGACTGCAGTATCTGCAGACGATAGCCTTCATCCTAGTCATCGCATCGCTGGTGCAGATGGTTGAGATTGTGCTTAAGAAAGTTTCACCAGCGCTGTATCAGGCTCTCGGCATCTTCCTGCCTCTGATCACCACCAACTGTGCTGTGCTCGGTGTTGCCATCCTCTGTATCCAGAAGGATTACAACCTTCTTCAGAGCGTGGTCTATGCCTTCTCTACAGCCATTGGCTTTGGAGTGGCTCTGACGGTTTTTGCCGGTATGCGTGAGCAGCTCGAGCTGGTTAAGATTCCTAAGGGCATGCAGGGTATGGCCATCGTGATGCTCTCAGCCGGACTGCTGAGCCTCGCCTTTATGGGATTCTCTGGAGTCGACGGAGGTCTGAAGATTCTCTTCGGACTCGACTAAATAATGGTTATTGGTTAGGTTATTGAGAGAGGCATTCCTTTTGCGGGATGCCTCTCATTGTTATGTGTAGGTGCCGTTTTTTTTCAAAAATACGATGATTTTCATGCTCCAGAGCTGCTATTTTCGGGTTTTTGAAAGATTTTTTGAAAAAAGTTCGCGAAATATTTGGTGGGTTCGAAAAAAGTGTGTACCTTTGCACCCGCAATCAAGGAGATAACCCCACGGTTTCGAACTCCAGGGTCCTTTTGGAAGGATGGGTGAGTGGCTGAAACCAGCAGTTTGCTAA
>CACWLC010000014.1 GCA_902761605.1 uncultured Prevotellaceae bacterium | reverse complement strand
CTGTAACAGCATCATCAGAATGGCTATGATGGCTGCTCCAATAGTGGTGCTATTATAGAACTGTACCAGGAACTCTGCTATATATCTTGCCAGTCCTCCTGGCTCGGCAATGCGCTCAAGGAAATAGTCATCGTCGAAGAGGAACAGCTGTAACTGCTCTTGGAATGTCAGCGCAAAGGGATAGCGCATTCTCCAGAAGATGAATACGCAAATGCCGAAAACCAGTGTCAGCAACAGCCGACTATGTTTACTCAGGAATTTCTTCATTAGTATCGGCATTCATCGTTACGATACGTCCGTCAGGAAACTGTCTCTTGTATGTCAGTGGAAAACGTTCCTTCAGGAATGTGCCTAATACAGTACCCTCAAGGTTTTTTGCCATTTGGCGGGTGTAGTTCTTATATGCAAGATGGAAACTGTCGGCTCGTTGTTTAAGGTATTTGGCCTGAATGGTATCACCCATTTTTTGTAGGTTAGCAATGTTATTACGCATCCTGCCTAGCTGAATATTGTGCATTTCTGTCTGTAATTTCCATTGTTCTAGCGAGTCATTTTGAGGAGTTCCAACAGCATGACTTACACTGTCTATTGTTACTTTAATGACACCGGGCTCTCCAACTACTAAAAGTGGCTGAACACCAAATCTGAAACGTAAGTCGAGCAATATTTTGTACATCTTTGCCGTGTCTGCAATAAATGAAAATTTTCCATCCTTTATTTCTACGGAATCAACAGTCTCTGCCGTTTTTGGCCCATTTAGTGGTATCAGAAAAATACGCTTACCTTCATACTTTTCACCATTCACAACACCTTTAATTTCAATTACGTTATTCTGTTGGCAGCTATTAAAAAGTGTGATAGCACCCAGCAATAAAAAAATAAATAGTTTAGTTTTCTTCATTTTATCTAATCTTTACTTGTTCTCGTTTATTATCAAACACCTGTCGGTGAACGTCGCGTGCATCCAATTCAACCTTTTTGCAGGTAAAGTCAATGCAATTATATGAATCCATATCCTGAAGATAGTATTTCTTTGGATTTCGTTGAGGTAATAAGAATGGTTTTCCAGCATGTCCTTGATCATCAAGAAATGCAATATATGGTAAACTATATATACCATTTTCTCTACGACTTGAAAATACAAACCAATGACTGTTGAGACTCCAATTGTGAAAACTCTCCGTATCTTTACTATTAGCTTCTATAATAGGGTGACTTTCACCTGTTTGCAGATCCATCAGCCATAAATCGGCTTCAGGATGGTTTACAGGGAAATTTCCGCAGTCTGTGACATTGTACATAAGCCATTTTCCATCATATGAGGGACGGGGATAGGTAAAACTCTTGCCTAGCACTCTAGCATTAAGAATTGTGTCGACCTTGTTCCCATAAGTTCCTGTCTTTGCATCAAATGATATTCTGCATAGGCTGTATTTCACTTTTTCCCATTCCAACGGAACCCGATATGGTTTGGCCGTGCAAAAATAGAGTGTAGCTCCATCTGGGGAGAATGCAGGATAAGTTTCCCAGTCATCTGTTTGCAGCAAGGGACTTAGCAAAAGCTCGTTGGTTCTCGTATCTAGTACCAGCACATTACTGAAAGTGTCGTAAACCTCAATCCTCTGACCTGTCCCCACAAAGAAACTCTGATGAATCTTATTTGTTGAGAACGCGCAGTAGTCGCCATCAGGATGCCAATAGGAATAACTGGTGTTAGCTACAGTACTATCAGTCTTTGTGGATAGCCATGTCTGCTTACCATTTTTATAAATCATTGTACCACCATTCGAACCTCTAAACTGCATGTTGAATGTGCTGGGATTAGTACGGTTTGCCACATGACAGTTCATACATTGTCCAGGAACTATTCCTTCTTGCAATATTGCAGTCTCTGTAAAGTTATGTATGTCACGCTGATAGATGCCAATGTCACCACCGACCTCATATCCTGGAGCAATGCGGCGATAAGTTACACCATATTCTTCAAGTGGGTACTGGCTTATGTATATTTTGAAGTCTTTATATTGTTTCCATTTCCCGTCTTTTTTTATGCACACAGTAAATGTAAGGTGACCTCCGGCATTTTGAGCAGTCAGGTCATGCCATTCATCAATATCCAAATCTGTTTCTATTCCGTTGCAATGTATCTCCCCATCTTTACTACCTTTTATAACAACATCCATACAATCAATGTCATCATCTGCGAAATTAAAATCAAGTGGAGCAATATTCACAGGGATTGTAACACCAATATAATCAGGATAGATACTGGGTAACAATTCTGTCTTGACAGGATCTTTAGGACCTGATACGCATGAGACTAGAAGCATACTTGCAATAATATAATTAGTGAGCTTCATCATTCTCTTCTTTTTTCTTTATGTTCGTAATAATACGCTTTGCATATTCACCATATGGAGAATCTTGTACATTACCTCGCATCTGAATGCAGCGTAATGCATCTTGATACCCAATAGGCATAATCGAATATCCACCATATTGCTGTACTAAGGGCATATACTTCTGAAAGCCATTTACCTGACCGTCCAAAAGCATTTGTCCCATAAAATAGTCAAGCGCCATTTTGTTTTCTTTATTATTCATGAACAGTAGACCAAGCATCTTATATAGTTCGAAATGGCTATATAGGAAGTCATTCTTAAATCGGAGTTGGCGCAACCTGCCATAGACAGGATGAGTATTAACAGCATTCTCATTAGCTATTAGTTGTTCAGTCTTTTCTGCCCAATCCTTATAATAAAGACTTTTTTCCAATAAAGACAGGTGCTTTCTTGCACTTTTATAATGTCCATTGACAATCATGCATTCTACAATGCGCTTTGTGCAGCGTCCGCTCTTCTTGCCATTCAAGATGGATTCTTGTGTGTCAAAGAAATAACGGAGTGCGGAATTAACCATACCGAGACGCCAGAATGCTTCTGCAGACGGTAACATTGAAGTTAAGTCTCTAATACGTGGCATTATCAAGGCATTAGCATCACTTTGATAGAAGTCGAACATGCGTTCTGCCAACAAACGCTTTTGTGATAGTGCTAAGTTCACACACACCGAACTGAATTCTGTCTTTACCTGATAATTCTGAGCTCGTTTCACGATTTCATCCCATCTCTCGTTACGTACAAGATAGTCCTGGTGTATTAGTTCATACAAATCTTTGTCATATCCTTTTGTTGTAGCAAGAAAGCATAAAAGGATAAAAACAGCAAACTCAGGAAGTATGAGCAAATTTGTCGTATTCCATCGAGCTCGTATGGTAATGGTGGCAACTGTCGCCAACGGAATAAGATACATTAAGGTTGGCATCATCATTGGCGTTCGATAATAGATGGCTGGTGTAAAGATCATCTGTAAAGTCCATTGAGATAATATCCAGTGATATGCAAACAATTGGAGCGAGAGAAGATACAGCGCCAAAGCCCAACTATGCCAACCATAGCGAATGATTCTCAAACAAACATATACCCATGCCAAAGGGCCCGTAAGCCAATATAAGGCTGGTATAATCAGCAACTCGCATAATGCGTGAAATGACCATACAACCTTATTTATCCTATGGCAAACAATTGCTATTAACAATGCCACCAGGTAACCCAATAAAACACTGGGATCACCAATTAACCAAAGCATCAGAGCAACAGGAATCCATCCGGCGCTCCATTTCAAGGTCATAAAGAGTAATGCCAAGAGTAAAGCTCCGAGCCATTCAATATAGTAATTTTGCACTATAAACTCTCCGAACCAGTCGGAAAAGCCACCTGGAACGCACATTTTATCCAATAGATAGTCGCTTGTCCAAAGAAACAACTGATACTGCTCCTGATACGATAATGCATGAGGATAAATAACATACCAGAATACGAAAATGCCGATTCCTGCGAGTACCGACATCCCCCAATTAAAGTATTTCAGCCTTTCCTTTTTCATATTCGCTGCAAAATTACAACTTTATTTTCTAATAACCCCTAAAATATGGTTATTTTTTGCATCTTATAAATCGCCCCGTAGCAAATTCATGCTACGGGGCGTTAAAATATTTGCTTAATACCAAGTTACTTTTTCTTGAAAGCCCAATATGTACCCTCTGACCAGCCGCTGAATGCGCCATTGTCAGGATAGGTGAGTATCATCTCGGAATCAGAGATACTCCAGATTTGATAGTCTGTTACATAACGCTGACCACCATTATCTTTGGCATTAATTTCGAATGGGAAGAGTGTGGCACCTGATGAAGTCTTGAATGTACCAAGTTGCCAACTATTAGCTGTAGAGAGGTCAATCTCATAAGTACCAGAGCGAATCTCTGTACCATTAGCGTCATAGCACTTCACAAGACCATCATCTGACAATACCATTGTCGCATCGTTGCTTTCCTCACCTGTAGCTTCACCAGTTACTGAATGACCTAGCTGATCAAGGAGACCTTCTGCGTCATCAACTCCCCACCAGATGAAATCTGATAGGTTACTTCCACGCCAGCTGGCATCAGATCCGAAGTTACCCCAGACACGACCGCCTGTTGATTCGCAACCAACATTCCATGTCCATGTCTTGCTTCCATAGCCGTTGAACATTCCGTCAATATCAGTAGTGCTCTTGAAGTTCCAATATGTTCCTTCAGACCAACCACTGAAGGCACCATTGTCAGGATATACCAGAATCATTTCATCTGTGCTCAGAGCGTAAATCCAATAATCTGTTACATAACGCTGACCACCATTATCTTTGGCATTAATTTCGAATGGGAAGAGTGTAGCGCCTTCAGTGGTATGGAGAATACCATATCTGAATCCGTTAAGCTCGCCAGTCCATTCTTTTACCTCATAACTACCAGAGCGGATTTCCTTGCCTGATGCGTCATAACACTTCACCAGACCGTCTTCAGTGAAAACCATAGAAGCATCATTGTCCTCTTCGCCAGTAGCTTGACCAGTAACAGAGTGTCCAAGTTGCTCAATCAAATCTGCAGCATCATCAACACCCCACCATACAAAGTCGTTAAGAGTCTCTCCGCGCCAACTTGCATCAGATCCAAAGTTACCCCATACGTGGCCACTTGAAGTCTTATTGCCTACATTCCATTTCCATGTTTTACTTCCATATGCATTTGAAGCAAAATACTTAATTTCAGGATCGAGTTCCTGCTGAACGAATACGGTCAGTGATGTCTGAGCTGTTGTGACGGAACCATCAGAATTCAGGTGACGGACGTAAAAGACTTGATTAGGATCAGATCCACGTCCAGGCTTAATACTGAAGGACCCAGAAGCACCGGAAGCCATCAGGTTTAGGCTGCCGTCGCCTCTATAGGCAATTATCTGCACCTGACGACCGGGATTGGTTGTGTATTTGATGTAGTTACCATCGGCAGCAGGCGTTGTGAAAGCTTCATCGGAAAACTGCGTGAAAGTAATTCCGCTGAGGAGATCATTTTCGGATGCAGTTACTGTATTATTGTCAACCTTTTCCTGTGCAGGATCGCAAGCAGTCAATACGAATGCTCCTGCCAGAAGTGACATAAATAATATCTTTTTCATATTCTTCTTACGTTTTAATTATGTTATTACTGCCACTGAGAATAGTAGCCTGTTGTACCTTCCCAACCAGCATTCTGCTTGTAAGCACCGGCAGACAGGTCAATCTGTGCCTGTGGGATACGATAATAACCGTTAGTTGCTTTGTAACGAGCTACGTAGCCATCACCCTGTTCTTTCATAGTGGTAGCTGCACCATCATTATGGATTGCACCACCAACCTGCTTAGGCAGGCACTGCTCAACAATACCCCAACGACGCATGTCGTCCCAGCGATAGCCTTCAAAGGCCAGCTCCCAGCGACGCTCGTTCTGAAGGTTCTCAAGACTATATGGCTTAGGACTCAAACCAGCACGTGCTCGAACCTGATCCATACCCTTTGAAGCATCCTGATAGAGCTCTGAACGCATCAGGAGCACATCGGCATAGCGGATAAGAGGAAGGCTTTGACAGTGAGATGCCTGGAAGTGACCAGACTCGTCGCCACCGAATACCTCGGCGCAGAACGACTTACGTTCGCCACCGCTTGAACGAACAGCACAGAATTTCTTCTGATGCAGACCAGTTGCTTCCATCCAGTTTGCTGTGTTGCTCCAGTCAAAGTCACTTGGGAATTCCAGCACAGAAGCTGCGCGACGTTTGTCGCTTGGCTCAGCTGCCTTCCAGTCATTATAGAAGTTTGGTGCTACAGGACCGCAGCCCCAGCCTGTACCGAATGGATATACACTACCAGGCTTGTCTTTCAGGAAACAATCGCCGTCACCCCAGCCGCCGTTGCGGATACCGAAGAAGAGAGCATACTGGTTACTCTGGTGAAGCTGAGTGCCGCTCCAGTCGGTAAGGTAAAGATAGTTGATGGCGAAAAGTACTTCCTTGTTACCCTCGCTCCATGTCTCTCCGAGATCAGATACGAAGTCGTAGTCAGCCTTCGTAGCAGAGTTAGAGTATGGCCAGAGTGAACGATAGTCATCCAACAACCCATGACCTGAATTTGCAACAATATCGTCAAGAACCTTCTTGACATAAGCTTCATCTACAGAGCTGTCACCAGCAGGGAGTGTAGACTGCTTGAAGAAGCCTGTATAGAAAAGGTACACGCGTGCGAGCAGCGCACCGGCAGCCCACTTGCTTACCTTTCCGTATGCAAGTTTGTTCCATCCGTCGTAGGCATAGCTTGGCATAATCTCCCAAGCCTCTTTGAGGTCTGCACCAATCTTTGAATAAACAACCTCAGGCTGAACCTGCTCAGGAGCAGTCTGCGCCTCTTCAACGTTAGCGGGAGCTGACTCTACCATTGGAATATAGCCAAAGCACTTCACCAGGTCGAAATAGTTGAATGCACGCATAAAGAGCAGCTCGCCCTTTGACTGGTTGCGAAGGTCCTCATCGGCAACATTGTCAACAGCTGCCAGAGCAGAGTTGGCACGGGCAATAGCCATATATGCAGCTTTCCAAAGAGACTCCATTTGAGTGTTGTTGTTGAACATGAAGTGGTCAAGGGCCTGAGTCGGCTTATCGTCAGATCCGCCACCACCATACATATCATCAGAAGCAAGGTTTGCCCATGTCAGATACTGGCCTACGTCATTGTTCTTGAATGGCTGATAGAATGATGCCTCATATACAGAAGCAATCATCTGGTTTACATCGTTCTCGGTCTTAGGGAAGTTACTGCTGTCCTTGCCAGAGTAGTTCTCTGAATCAAGGAAGTCCTCACAACTTGTCAGTGCGAGCATAGCAGTCAGACCATATATAAATATCTTTTTCATATTCTTTCTATACTATAAATATCTGAGTTTCTAATTTCATTTGATTACTTAACCTCAGAGATGATAACTGAGCGGCTAAGCTGCTCATCATTGAAGTACATGTAGTCAACGCCACCCTTAGAGTCCTTAACCAACTGTGATGGAGATACACCATACTGGTTAACAAGGATGTCATATACGCTCTGTGCACGACCTTGAGCAAGCTGAGCGTTACCCTCAGCAGTACCGGTCTGCATGTCAGCATAACCTACAACGCTATACTTCTTGTCAGGAGTTGACTTAATCATGTTGGCGATAGTCTCAAGATTAACCTTCTCGCGGTTTACTACGTCAGTAGTATTTACGGTGAAGTTAACCAGATATGGGAATGTTACGATATCCTTCTTCACAACAACTTCCTTCTCTGGCTTCTGGTTGCGGAGCTGTTCGTTCTCTGCCATCAAGCGGTTGATCTCATCGTTCAGGCGGTCAATCTCAGCAGTATTTGGTGCAGGTGCTACTGGAGCAGCGGCAGCCTTCTTCTCTGACTTGTCCTTGAACTTGATGTTTACACCTACCATATAGGTGCGTGGTGTAGGATAGAAACCGTTGTCGATACCAGCAGCCCAACTGTAACTGCTATTACCACCATCAGAACCCAGTTCAGGATCCATACCAGAGTAACCTGTAAAGGTGAACAGGTTGTTAGCTGCCACATAGAGACGGAGCTGAGAGAATGGAGTAGATTTCCAGATTCTTGTGAAGTCATATCCAAGAGTAATATTCTGGATCTTAACATAGTCAGCATTCTCAAGCCAGATCTCAGACATAGTCATGAAGTTGATGTTCTTCAGGTTGTTCAGTTTAGGCAGGAAGTTTGATGTTCCCTCACCGCGCCAAGAACCGTAAACGAGTTTCTGGCTCAGGTTATCAGCCATGTTAGAGTCGTTGTTTGTAGAACGTAGAATCTGCTGTCCGAATGCACCAGCTGCTGTGGCAGAGAAGTCAAATCCTTTGTAACCGAGGTTGATGTTCAAACCTGCTGTGAAATCTGGGTGAGGATCACCGATATTGCAGCGGTCTGTAAGGTCAATGATATTGTCACCATTTGTGTCGACAAAGATTAAATCGCCTGGCTGTGGGTTTCCACCATGGATGTTGTCTGTATACTGGGCCTTCCATGCGTCAACCTGTGCCTGATTCTGGAATACACCAGCAGTCTTCATTCCGTAGAAGTAACCGATAGGTTCACCAACCTTTGCCTGGAATATCTCATCAGAACCCTGAATCAGCACGCTGCCAGGACCATGGATGATACCTTCACCATTGTTAATTTTGGTTACCTCATTCTTATTATATGCGAGGTTAAAGTTGATTCCGTATGTGAAATCCTTGCCAATGTGGTCATTCCAGTTCAAACCAACCTCAAATCCCTTGTTCTCAACGTCACCACCATTGATGTATGGCGCATTCAAACCATATACGCTAAGGATTGGAGCTCGGAGCAACCAGTCCTTTGTTTTCTTATTATACCAGTCAAATGCCAGACCTAAACGTCCACCGAGGAAACGGGCATCGATACCGAGGTCAATCTGTTCAGAGGTTTCCCATGTTACATCGGGGTTCTGGAGCACATCGGCATATCCACCAGTTGTAGGAGCCTCGTGATTTCCAACTCCATAGAAGTATCCACTTGCGGCAGAGAAACCGAAAGTCATCAGGTACTGGAAATTGCTAATACTCTGGTTACCGTTCTGACCCCAAGAAGCACGGAGCTTTAAGAAGTCGAGCCAGCTAGCTGTCTTTTCCATGAACTTCTCGTTGGTGATAACCCAACCTACAGATGCTGATGGGAAATAACCCCATCGATGACCTGGTGCGAAGTTAGAAGAACCATCGGCACGGAGTGTAAACTGTGCCATGTATTTCTCATTATAGTTGTAACTTGCACGGCCGAAGAACGATGCAAGCGACCAGTCACCCTGATATTGGCTTTTTACCCAATTTTCTACATTATAAACATCAACAAGTTTTGTTGGCTGTGTGTTTCCAACCCAAGCGCGGTCCCAATCGCTCTCGAAAAGATTGTTTTTGCCTTCACCATTCAGTGTCTCGCCATATGTATTCTTCTGGATGGTGTTACCAATCACGACATTGAAGTTATGTACTCCTAATGTCTTGGTGTAAGACAATGTGTTTTCCCAAGAAATCTGTGAACCGATATTAAGGCTCTGGCTTGCTCCATCCTGTGTGGCAACGTCAGTACCATTAGCGTGGATACGTGTCATTGCACGATAAGAACTGCTCCAGTAGCGATATGCGAACTGAGACTTGAAAACCAAGTCCTTGATTGGCTGAATCTGCAGATATGCAGACATATTCAGATTCCATCCCTTGCTGGCGTGCAAACCGAGTCCTCTTGTGTCAGCGTTTGCCAGTGGGTTAGAAGGATATGTTCCGAGATTATAGCCTGCAGCCAGCTGCTCAGCATTGGTCATATAGTTGCCGTTTGCATCGTATGCAGGAATCAATGGGTTACCAACGAGCAGGTCATGCATGTTGTTCCAATACATGCTACCTGTGTCAATACCCTGGTTTGTGGTATGGCTGAAGGTAATGTTCTCTCCAATCTTGATGGCATCGAAATCCTTTACTTTAAGAATAGCGTGATCAGAGTTCAAACGAACATTATAACGCTGGTATTGTGACTGGTTCTTGCCACCGAAGATACCCTTCTGGTTGGTATAAGCAACACCACCAGAGAAAGCAGAAATGTCGTTACCACCGTTTATACCTATTGCATGGTTCTGAACCATTGCACCCTTGTGATATGACTCATCGAGCCAGTTTGTACCTTCCCATGTGCCGTTCTGGATGCTGTTATAAATGTCAGCAGGAAGCATTGCCTGCCAGTTCTTGAAATCCTGTCCGTCGTTGAAGGCGATAAGATCCTGGGCGTACATGAATTCCTTTGCGTTCAGTACATCAGGCTTCTTTGCCAGATACTGCCATCCAAGATAGCCGTCGTAGCTGATTTCAACCTTGCCGCTCTTACCCTGCTTAGTGGTAACCAAGATAACACCGTTGGCAGCACGAGCACCATAGATGGCTGCTGATGCAGCGTCCTTCAGCACGTCGATGCTCTCAATGTCGCTGGGGTTCAGTGAGTTGATGTCACCTCCTGCAACACCGTCGATAACGTACAGAGGAGAAGAGTCACCGATAGTACCGATACCACGGATGTTTACCTTATATCCTGAACCTGCCTGACCTGATGACTGTACGATCTGTACACCAGGGCTCTGGCTCTGCATGGCTGCCAGGGCATTTGTAGTGTTTAATTTGGCGATGTCGTCACCCTTTACCTGAACTGTAGCACCGGTAACCAGTTTTTTCTTCTGGACACCGTAACCGATAACTACAACCTCCTCGAGTACTGAGTCGTCCTCCTTGAGGTTTACACTGAAAGAAGAGCGATTGCCAACAGCAATCTCCTGAGTCTTGTAGCCAATGTACGAGATGACAATTGTAGCACCTGGCTTCACATTAAGAGTAAAGTTACCATCGAAATCGGTTACAACACCGTTCGAGGTACCCTTTTCAATAACACTGGCTCCGATAACGGGACCTTCTGCATCGACTACAGTACCTGTAATCTTCTTCGTTGCCTGCTGAACATCCTGTGGTGCTTCAGCGGCATAGGCTTTAGGAGAGTAACAAAGTCCCAAAAGGGAGAATGCACCCACCATCAGCGCAGTTTTTCTAAAGTTTTGATTCATACGTAAGTGTTATACTTAGATAATATTGTTGTTGATTCACATTAAAAATTAGAAACGAAAATTCGTTAGTAATGCACCAAGTCATGGCACATGCCTTTGTTAGGTTGAGTTGTTAATCTTCATACGCTTTTATTAGTTATATAATCAGTCTATAGTCGTTCGAAAACATACTAAATCGGTTGCAAAGATATTGTAAATTTCTTAAAAAGCACAAACAAATATTGACAAATTCTGATACTTTTTTGCTAAAATTGGCTTTTTAACACAAAATTGGTATAATTTTAGCATAAAAGTGCGAATAAGTGTAAAAAGTACAATATTGAATTTAAGGTTATAATTGCATTAAATGTAATTATTACACTTATTCGTGTTTTTCTTAAATCCATGTTATTTTGCGGCGGTTGTTTGATGGTCTGGCGGCAAAATGTATCCACAGTGATGTGCTGCGAGCTTCGAGGATGAGTTCGTCGAAGTCTGGACTATACTGATGCTCTTCTGCGATGTCGATCAGGATGACTGCATAGCGGAGCAGTTGTACCTTGTCGTTGCAGCGGATGTCGACAGCGCAGCCCGTAAGGTGGTTAGAACTTGCCACTCCACCGGCAAGACGGTTTACCTCGGGTGAACGATATGCGCTATTGATGATTATCGGTTTCTCTTTATCGCTGTCGCCACCATATAGCAGGTTATAGCGTCTGCGTAACTCTTCCAGCCAGTCTGTACAGAGCCTGCGCAGATTCTCAATTATTACTCGCGAAGGTATGTTACCATCCTTCGTCACGTGTTTTGTCTTGGTCATCTCACATAGTGTGAAATGCTCTGAAAGCTTTGCTTTGTTGTCAATACTAACCTTTTCCATAATTCTTCACTATTCGTTAATCACTATTCACTATTATCACGGTTCTCCTAATATCTTGACGATCTCCTCTACCTGAGCCGAGGTAAAGGATCGCTGCTTCTGTTTTGTCAGATAGCAGAGGTCGGGGTTGATGCTCAGCCATAGCTTCAGTTTTGCCCATGCTGCTATCGGATGCATGTTGGGGAAATACTCCTGTGCCAGTTCCGTGCGTCCGTAGAAACGGATCTTGAATTCATGTTGTATCATTGCCGGATATTGATTAAGTTTGTTTTCAGATGCAAAGTTACACACGGATTCAAATTTTTCCAAATGTTTTTACAAAATTAACTAATATAAACTAATGTTTTCTTCTTGGTAAATAAGTGGCACTTATTGAATAATAAGAGCCACTTATTTGAACATACTTGGCTCTTAATATTCTATAAAAGCCTTGGGTTCGCAAAATCATGCGCAGCCTGCTAAAAATACTTAAAAATTCGTCTCTTCGTGCCCGTTTTTACGCAACGTAGCTGCGTGAGCACTTTCCCATAAAGACATTATCTTTGTAGAAAAAATCAAACATTGAGATGAATAACCAACGATTAGAAAGCTTAATCCTGAAGATTATGGACACAGCAAGGAAGGAGACAAAGTTGCAAGAAATGAAGTCAATTGCTCATATCGACAACCGCTATTTCAAGAAAGAGTATATCTGGAAGGTAAGTGCCGCCATCTTATTGCGTATTCTTGTGAATATTGCATATAAAATGGGACAGGAAGACTTCGCTGACTTCTTCGATGGCATCCGTGACCAGATTATCGATATAGCGGAAAATCACTTTGACGAATTCAACGATTGCCATGCAAGAAAATGAGAGAATCTTAAACGAAGAACTGCTGCTAGCCGGCACTGATCCGGAAATGGCACGTAGGATCGAGGCGCATCGCGTCACCCGTGAGATGGATGTGCCACAGATGGAGTTTCTGCTGCGGCTGTTCGGCAAACCGATATTACCCCGTGGGGAGTTGGTGGCATTTACCGGTAAGGCGAAGACAGGAAAGACCTTTATACTGTCAATCATCATGGCTTGCTGTGCTAGGCAGGAGGTGCTGGCCTTCCGACGCCCATCGCCAAACCCCATACATGTGCTGTGGATAGACACGGAACAGAGCATACAGTCGACAAAGGAGATTCTTACCGACCGCATCGTGCCACTGGTGGATATGGAGGAGTTTCCTGATTCACTCTATGATATCATCAACATCCGTCTGGAGAGTTGGGAAGAGCGACTGAAACTGGTGCAGGGCGCAATCGGATGGTACAGGCCCGACCTGGTGATTCTCGACGGCATTGCCGATGAGGTGGCTAACGTGAACGATCCTGTGGAGTCGAAGATGGCCGTAGAGAAACTGCTAAAGGCAGCAACCATTGGCAAGTGCTGCATCGCCTGCGTGATTCACGAAAACAAAAGTACGATGGACTCCTCTCTTCGCGGATGGCTCGGCACGGTACTCACCGACAAGGCATTCGAGGTATATTCAACATTCAAGGATGCCAACCGAGTATTCTCACTTGAACAGAGGTTTACAAGAAAACATGACATCATTGACAAACTCTACTTTACAGTTGATGAGCACGGACTACCGCAACAGGTGGGTGAGCCTAAGAAAGTCTTCAAAAAGAAATCGAAACAGAAACCCAAAGAAGAAAAGAAAGATGAAACAGAATCAAAACCCGTCGCCGGACAAGAAACAAGTATCGATTTTTCAGGGGAATAGCCTTACCCCTAATTATGCCCCCCTATATATATGGGGGGCAATATATGGGGATGACGATTCCCCTGAACATTTACCTATGTGGTATAGTTGCCTCAGTACAGAAACGACGTTCTGTAAGGCTCTCGTAAACTGCAACTATTTATCCTATGAGCAGATGGTTCATGCAGCGCAGAGATTCCGTCTTGGCAAGAGCCGGGATGGGGGAGTGGTCTTCTGGCAGCTCGACGAGCATGGGGTGACACGCGATGGCAAGATCATGTTCTACCGCGATGACTGTCATCGCGACAAATCGCCTGGTAAACATCCCACATGGGTGTCGGCACGGCTGAAGGCATGGTCGGGGTATAATGGTGAACTCAATGTCCAACGCTGTCTTTTCGGACTGCATCAGCTGCCGTTGGCATATCTGCGCCATAAGCCAGTTGCCGTGGTGGAGAGTGAGAAGACTGCCGTCATCATGTCGCAGCGCAGACCAGAATATCTCTGGATGGCCAGTGGCGGTCTCAGCATGCTCCAACCCCATTTGCTGAAACCGCTGCGTGAGCAAAAGGTGATATTCTTTCCCGATACTGATCCCGACGGGAAGACCTTCCAGCGATGGAGTGAAGTTGCGGCAGAGGCTCAGAAAGATTTCATCTACCCCATATATGTGAGCAGACTCTTAGAAGACCATGCCACACCGGAACAAAAACAACAGAAGATAGATGTCGTTGACTTTATATGTCATTAAACAATTAAAAATCAAAAAGTTATGTTTACAGTCAATCAAATCAAAGTGGGATGCAAGGCATCCGAGATCAGTTTCAGAAAAGTAATGGATCCATTCGGTATCGTACCGATGCCCGGTCTGCATGAGTTCGTACGTACGGCAGCAGAGAGACTCTGTGATGACTATTTCATCTGCGTTGGCCCGGCCACGCGATATCTTATCGGCATGCTCGATGCCTCCGACTCATTGCACACTGGCGAAGTGGTGTGTATAGCGAGGAATATCGAACCGGTAAAGCTATGTGAGGTGTTTGACGAGGATGTCGATGATATCCGTGTGTTTACCGATAATCAGCTGTGGGAGGAAGCTCGTTTTGAACTGTCTGACTATCTGAGAAAGGGTGAGGCTCGTTCGTTCGACAATATGGTGCGGTATATCGTGCTCGAATATGCTCTCTGGCTTCGCAATGACTATGGCATACCCGAAGATGACCAGATGTTCTGGAATAACCTTGAGTCAAACCTGTTAGACGTGTTTTAGCTATGATAAACTATGAACAGTTATCTTGTGGTTGGGGGCTTGCTAAAGAGGTGACCCTTATAGCCCAGAAGCTTCCTCTGCCTGAAAAGGATAAGAGATGTCCTGAGAGTTATGACGATTGTGTGTATTTCATCTCCTGGTGGCTTAGTCGCTGGCTGCGTTTCTCAGTGCCGCCATTAGAAGATATTCTCTACTGGCTGGCACGTGCCTTCTGGTATCATCAGCGCGACCTGCGGCGACCAATTGACGAATGCTATTATGAAGAGTTTGCGGATAAGCTGCGTAAGGATGTCTGTCAGCGGATGAAATAAACCCTATGGGAGAGAATAAGTGTATTAAGTACATTTATTGCAAAAATAGCTTAAATTTCGATATTGTACTTTTTACACTTATTCGCATTTTTTTGTTAAAAATGTACTATTTTCACGCGAAAACGCGTACTTTTGCAAAAAAGTATCAATATTTATCAAGAAAAATTTGCAATAATTTAAATATTTATCTTATCTTTGCAAACGATTATTAATGCAATAATCTCGAAGTAACTAACAATAGTAGCTAACAAGGAAGTATCAAAACTAATTATAAACCAACTAATTTTTGTATGAAATTAAAATGTAAATCTTATCTCTTTGGGCTATTGGCACTATTGTGCTTTTTGCCCAGTGTGGCTTTTGCCCAGGGTATCCGGGTGGAAGGTCAGGTGAAAGATGAGACAGGTGAACCCATGATCGGTGTCTCCGTTAAAGTGGCAGGCACAGGAACTGGTGTAATCACCGATCTCGATGGTAATTTCGTGTTGCCTTCTGTTTCGCAGAATGCAACGCTGGAGTTCTCTTACATCGGCTATGTTACCCAGAAACTGAAGGCGAGCCGTAAGATGGCGGTGAGCATGAAACCCGACGCTCAGAATCTTGAGGAGGTTGTGGTTATTGCCTATGGTCAGCAGAAGAAGGTAACCATAACAGGAGCTGTATCTGCTGTCAATGGCGATGAACTGCTGAAGGCGCCAGTTGCCAGCGTGGCCAATGCATTGCAGGGTAAACTGCCTGGTATGTCGGTAGTACAGCGTTCAGGTATGCCTGGTGAGGATGAGCCTGTGATCCGTGTGCGTGGTACTGGTTCTCTGAATAGTGCAGATCCTTTGGTGCTCGTTGATGGTGTTGAGCGCCCATTCGGACAGCTCGACCCAAATGAAATTGCTGATATCTCAATCCTGAAGGATGCTTCTGCAACAGCTGTATTCGGTGTGCGTGGTGCCAACGGCGTTATCCTTGTTACCACAAAGCGCGGTACTCCTGGTAAGGCATCGGTAACTGTTTCTGCAAGTGCTGCCGTACAGCAGATATCAAAGTTCGTGGATTTCGCTGACTCTTACACATACGGAAAGATGTGGAACTACTCGGCCATTACCGACGCTCTGCCCATGAGCCAGTGGCCTGGTACAGCCAATATTACAGACTACACACCATACTCTAACACTGGTATTAAGTTTAGTCAGGATGTTATGGAGCATTTCCGCACAGGCGACATGCCTACAACATTCCCCAATACTAATTGGATTGACTATATGATGAAGGATGCCGCATGGCAAGAACAGGTGAATGTGAATGTGAATGGCGGTACAGAAAAGATGAGATACTTTGTATCGGCAGGTTTCCTCAACCAGAATTCTCTTTTTGAGACCTTCTCGAAGAATGAAGATGAGACCTTCAGATACAGGCGCTTCAACTACCGTGCCAACCTTGATATTGATGTGTCGAAGTATAGCCAGCTGTCGCTGACACTCGGTGGCCGCGTGCAAAACCGTACCATCCTCGGAGGCGGTGAGGCATTCATCTTCCGCTATCTGCAGGGAGCTACTCCATATGCAGGTATCGGTGTTGACGACCAAGGCCGTCATATCATCGCCGATAAGAATATAGTAGGTAATTACGACCGCGATGCCCTGTCTAACTACTACGACTTGGGTTACGTGAACCAGAGCACCAACGTGCTGAATCTAGACCTTCAGTATAAACTCGACATGAGTTTCATTACCCCAGGTCTTGACTTTAAGATCAAGGGGTCATACAATACCGACTATACTGCCCAGAAAGACCGCCACAACGGTTTCGGTACCGGTGTTACGTACGTGGCAACAATCGTTGACGGTCAGGAAGTGCTCCGCAAGGAGAACATCACCTGGACCCTGCCTTACTCAGAAGGCAAGTGGGGTAACCGTAATTGGTATGCTGAGGCAAGTTTCAACTATAACCGAAAGTTTGGCAAGCATAATGTGGGCGCGCTCGTACTTTATAATCAGAGTAAGACATATTATCCATGGGACGTAGACAATAGCATCTACCAGTCAATTCCTAAAGGCTATGTGGGACTCGTTGGCCGTGTAACCTACGACTACGACACACGTTACATGATCGATTTCAATATCGGTTACAACGGTTCTGAGAACTTTGCCGAGGGTAAGCGCTATGGTACATTCCCCTCTTTCTCTTTGGGATGGATACCATCAAGCGAGAAGTTCTGGGAGCCCATCAAGAAATATATCGGCTATTTGAAACTCCGCGGATCGTGGGGTAAGGTAGGTAATGACTATACCAATGGTGCACGATTCCTCTATCTGCCAGGTGCTTGGCAGTTCTACACCGGCTCAATGACTTCAAACGCACAAAATCGTGGTGCGAACTTTGGTACCAGTGGTGGCTGGCTTCAGGCTGTAAAAGAGCTTACTGCGGGTAACCCTGATGTTACATGGGAGACTGCTTCGAAGATTAATGTCGGTGTTGACGCAGCATTCATCGGCGACCGTTTGACTGTTAACTTTGATATGTTCTGGGAAGACCGTAAGGACATCCTCGTATCCAACGCTTCTCTGCTGCCGGCAGTAACAAGCTTGCCATCAAGCTATGTCAATGAGGGTCGAGTAAAGAATCACGGTTATGAACTGACTTTGAAGTGGTCCGACAAGATAGGAGACTTCCGTTACAACATTAGTCCAAGCTTGGCATTTGCACGCAATAAGGTTATCGAGATGCTTGAAGTACCGCCAATGTATGACTATCTGAGCCAGACAGGTCTGCCTGTAGGACAGCGCTTCGGCTACGATCTCTTCGAGTTCTATAATGAGAACACTGCACAACATTATAAAGAGGTATATGGAGTAGATCTGCCAGACCAGAATGTTGAGTTGAAATATGGTGATAGCGTATATGTAGACCTCAATGGCGACGGTATCATCGACCAGAACGACCAGAAGCCTCTCGGCTATACTGATAACCCTGAAATCACTTGGTCTATCAATGCCAGCCTGAACTGGAAGGGTCTTGACTTCTCAATGCTTTGGGTAGGTGCCGACAACACAAGCCGTGCGCTGAACGGATATTTCCGTGATCAGTTCGGTTCTACTAATACTTCCGCATTGGTACAGTGGGTTGCAGACAACTCTTGGACAGAGGATAACCGTGATGCTATCCTACCACGTATCTCGTTCACCAACCGCGTTCATAATAACCGTGACTCGCAGGCTTGGATTATCGATTCTAAGTATGTGCGTCTGAAGAATATGGAGATTGGCTATACTATCAACAAGCCAAAGTTCCTGCCGCTTCTTAACTACATAAGATTCTATGCGTCAGGACAGAACCTGTTGACATTTGCCGACTTCAAGGGTAACGACCCCGAAGCTCCCGGCTCATCAAACCTCGACCTCGGTATGCGTTATCCTATGACACGCGTGTATAACTTTGGTTTCCAAGTGAACTTCTAAAAAATGAAATAATGAAATAATGAAATAATGAAGTTTATGAAAAAGATATTTAATTACATATTGGCTTTAGGGTTGACTACCAGCATATTCACGGCTTGCGTCGACGAATTCAATGTTGGTAACGCCTTTCTGGAGAAGTCGCCAGGTGTGGATGTGAATGTCGACACCGTGTTCTCTAAGGCGGAATATGCCCGCAATTTCCTCTGGAGTGCTTATGGACAGATTTACTGTACATACACTACAGGAAACATGATGAATGCTACACCTATTGATGCGCTTTCTGATTCCTATCAGTGCTATTGTGGATGGGGTGGACCTAAGCAGACTTATTATACAGGAAATATGTCAGAAGACAGCCAGGATAACCCTAACGGAAACTATCAGGGAAAGTTTGCATACAAGACAGGAAATCCAGATGGTGACGGCCGAATTTCTATATATGAAACTGTGCGCAAATGCTGGCAACTTGTCGAGAATCTTGAGAAAGTGCCCGACATGACGGATAGCGAAAAGAGCCGTCTGCGCGGTGAGGCTTATACAATCATGGCTAGCCGTTATTTCGATGCTTTCCGTAATTTCGGTGGACTCTGCCTCGTAAAGAAGGCTTTCGCGGTTGGAGAAGGCTTTGAGGAGGGACGTGCTACTGCTTTCCAGACCGTGGAGTTCATCGACTCTATTCTCCAATGCGCAATCAATGAGCCTGGTTTCATCTGGAATGTTCCAAATGAGGATATTGGCCAGTGGTCAGGTCGTTTGACAAGGGCCTCTGCACGCGCACTGCGAGCTAAGTTGTGGATGCATGCTGCTTCGCCGCTGTTCAACAACAGTCAGCCATACATTACATATACCAAGAAACCAACAGGTCTCGAGGATGAGCTGCATGTATGGTTCGGCAAGGAGGATCCTTCATTGTGGCAGCGCTGCCTTCAGTATTGCAATGATTTCTTCAACGACAATGCGGCAAATGGCAACTATTATGAACTGATTCAGCCTGAATCTCAGAATGAAGCCGGTTATCGTAAGGCTTTCCGCCGCGCATACCGCTATCGTAATGATGCAACACATCATGAGAAGATATTCGATGCTCAGCCTTCTGTATACCTGTCAGACGATGTGGTAAATGGTTCCCGTGTCAATCACTGGGGCTGGGGATGGGAAGGATTCTGTCTTGATGGCCTTCGTCAGGGAGGTGCCGTACCAACCAATGAACTGATGGAGTGTTTCGGTATGCAGGATGGTCGCAATTTCCCATACGAGAATATTTATGGCAAGGGTAACAATCCTGATGGTATCGATATATTTGCAGATCGTGACCCGCGTCTGTATGAGACAATATCTGTTCCAAGACAGTCATTACCTGCAGGATTCGATTATAACGGACTGTACTATGCAGATCTCTGGGAAGGTGGCGGAATGTATTACAACAAGGATAAATTTGGTGATGCAACACAAGACGATGCTGCTTCCAGATACAGGAAGTTCAAGTGGATGCTCGATTATTCTTCATCAAAGATGGAAGATGAGTATATCGGTGTTGCTTATATCCGTCTCGCAGAGATGTACCTTATCCGTGCCGAGGCTAAGGCAGAGACAGGCGATCTCAAGGGTGCTTTGGATGATTTGCATGTAGTGCGTAGCCGTGTGGGTCTGGGGCGTCTTGAGACGATGAACCCAAGTCTGAACCTGACAAGCAACAAAGAGAACCTGATAAATGAGATTCTTCGTGAGCGCAACTGTGAAATAGGTGCAGAGTGTGGTGACCGCGTATATGATATGATTCGTCGTATGCGTCAGGATCTCTTTACCAAGCCACTACATGAGATCCGTGTATATCGCCTTGATGACAATGGCAACCGTATGGGTGTCGACGATGCAGGAAATGTAACAGAGGATGTTCAGTGGAAGGAAGGCACTCCTTGGCCGAAGTTCGAATACGAGAAGCCACAGATTGTTAACGGTGCCCGCCGTTGGTGGGATGCAGGCTACTGGACAAACAAGTGGTATCTTGACCCTGTTTCCCGTGTAGAGATTCAGAAGGGATATGGACTTACACAGAATCCTGGATGGTAATTCTTCTGAAGAATGAAAGAATGAAAGAATGAAAAAATGAAGATTATGAAAATAAAAAATATATTTCTATATACCTTAGTTGGTCTATGCGGTGCTCCTATGGTAGTGAGTGCCCAGGTGACGCTGAGCGATAAACAGTCGCAGAAGGTAGATTTAGGCTATGGTGTTGAGCAGTCGGAGTTTCTTACTACAGCGGCTGCAACAACCATCACAGCTGAAGAGCTCCGCCGTACATCTGCCATCAGCCTTGCAGATGCCCTGTATGGTAAACTGCTCGGACTGAATGCCTATCAGAATACTGGTTTCAAGGGAGAAGAAGGTCGTGGTGCTACTTTCAACATTCGTGGTGTCCAGACCACTGGTGAGAAGGATATCCTGATACTCGTTGACGGCGTTGAGCGTCCGCTCGACCGTCTGACTGTTGAGGAGGTGGAGAGCGTTACAGTGCTGAAAGATGCTGCTGCCGTCGCTCTATATGGCCATGAGGGAATCAACGGTGTGCTTCTGGTAAAGACCAAGCATGGAACAAAGGACGGCAAGTACCATTTTAAGGTTGGCGCTTCACATAAGTTCCAGTTCGACCCGCAGATGGCAGATATGGTAAGCGCATACGACTATGCCAAGGCTCTGAATACTGCTCGTGCAAACGATGGTCTTGCTGCGGCATATTCTGCTTCAGAACTTCAGAAGTTCCAGGATAACAGTGATCCGTATGTGTATCCAAATGTAAACTGGAAGGACGAGGTGTTTAAGAAAACAGCCCATGAGTCGAATGCATTTATCTCTTTCTATGGCGGTACAGAGAAAGTACAGTATTATGCACAGCTCGACTATACTGATGCACGCGGACTTTATAAGAATCCGGACCAGGGTGACTTCAATTCGCAGTTGAAGTATTCTAAAGCTAATATTCGTGCCAATGTAGACTTCGAAGTAAGCAAGACTACAAGAGTGAGGACAAATATTCTGGGTGTCCTGATGGAGACCAACGGTGTGCCTAATGTGAACTCCAATGATGCTTGGTGGCATCTGTATAAGGTGCCTGCACTGGCATTCCCAATCAAGACCGCAGGCGGTGTATGGGGCGGTAGCCAGACATACGGTGACTTTAACCTCCTGGCAAAGTCACAGGGTGCAGGTTTTATGAAGACCCATCAGCGTCAAATCTGGGCTAACATTACACTGGAGCAAGATCTTGATGTCATCACAAAGGGTCTGCAGTTCTACGTTGGAGCATCTTACGACAACTCTTCCAATACTTACGAAACCCGTTCGAAGGGTTATCAGTATGGCTGGAACTGGTATGATGCAGCAGGTGCTATGCAGGAAACAGTCATGGGTACTGTGGAAGATAAGCTGGCATTCAACCACTGGGTTGACTCACAGTGGCGTATCGCTACATTTAATGCCGGATTCAAATATGGAATACAGCTGAACAACGGTGACAACATCGGAGCCAATGCGAACTATAATATCAAGGGCGAGATTCGTGACGGTCAGAGTAATACGTGGTATCGTACCAACTGGCAGCTGGCTCTTCATTATGATCATGCTAACAAGTTGATTGCTGATGTAGTGTTGGCAGCTAACGGCTCTAACCGCAGCTATCCAGCCAAGTGGGCTTTCTCGCCAACACTGGGTCTGGGATATATCTATATCAACAAGCCTGAGAGCAGCTTTATCAACTACGGAAAGGTACGTGTTTCAGGAGGTATCCAGCACACTGACTATGTGCCACAGGCAGGTCTCTGGCTTGCTTCATGGAATAGTGGACATGGCAACTTCTGGTATGGCACCAATTTCACTAGTTCTTGGGGTAATTTCCTTACCCAGTTCCCAACAGAGGATTTCGCACAGGAGGTTGCTTACAAGGCAAATATCGGTACAGATTTGAGAATCGCCAACTGTCTTGATGTTACAATCGATGCGTTCTATCAGCAGCGTCGTAACATCCTGGTAAGTGCCGGCTCGCTCAACTCTGCTGTAGTTGGTATCCAGTCATCGTATGATGACAAGGGCCGCGTGGCAAGCTGGGGTGCCGAAGTAGGTCTGCGTTATGCAAAGACCTTCAGCAACGGGCTTAATGTCAACTTGGGAATGAATGTTTCTATGGTAAGGAGCAAAATCCTTGAGTGGATTGAAACTCCTGCTTATGAGAACCTGTCGGTATTAGGTGGATATGCTGATGCTGCACGTGGACTCATCGCAGATGGTTTTTTCAAGGACCAGGAAGATATTGACAAGAGTCCTGTTCAGCAGTTCGGTCAGGTAAAGGTTGGTGATATCAAATATAAGGATGTCAATGAAGACGGTGTCATCAATGAGAATGACTATGTTACATTTGACTACGGCACAACATACCCAAGCTTCAACTATGCATTCAATCTCGGTGCAGAGTATAAAGGCTTCGGTATTAATGCCACATTCCAGGGTGCTGACAACCAGACAAAGAACCTGATGTATGTTGACGGTGTGTGGGGAGCACTCTCCGGTAACCGTAATCTATCTCAGGATTATTACAACAACTGTTTCGATGTGCTCGGTGCTGACGCACTCTTCCCACGTCTTTCGACTGAGAGCGTAGCCAACAATGCTCAGAACTCTACCATCTGGTATCGCACTGCAAGATGGCTCAAACTGCGCGACTGTGAGGTTTACTATAAGTTGCCAGCTTCGCTCATACAGCCTCTCAAGGTTACTGGCGTAAGAGTATTCGTACAGGGACAGAACCTCCTGTCGTTCGATAATATTGACGCTATGGATGCAGAGAATCTCAACACTGGCTATCCTGTGATGAAGAGTGTGAATGTTGGTCTCAACGTGACGTTCTAAAAAGGTAAATATTAAATTAGAAAAAGATATGAGAACAAAGATATTTTTCAGGGGCAAAGGTATGGGGAAGGTTTTACCTTTTTACCTCTTTACCTTTTTACTTTTATCCTCTTGTGTAGATCTTAACTACTCTGAGGAATCTACCCGTGACGAGAAGTGGACTTTCGAATATTTCAACGAAGGTATCAAGGGCTTGGTATCAGCTGTCTATGCTCAGGTTTATACTAATGAGTTTGATGACAATAGCGCCTATTTCCTTGCTGGTGCTACCGATGAGGCGCAGTATGCACTTGAAACAGGCGCAATCAATAGCTATGTGAATGGCGGATGGAGTCCTGCCAATCCAAACGACAGGTTCTGGACGAAGTCGTATACCGCTATTGCTGATGCCAACATGTTCCTTGAGAAGTTGGACGAGGCAGATTTGTCTGACTGGAAATACAACACTAGCTATGAGAACTGGATGGCTCAGATGGAGCTTTTCCCATACGAAGTAAGATTCCTAAGGGCATATTTCTATTTTGAGTTGTTTAAGGCATACGGTGGTGTTCCTCTGGTAACGACAACTCTTACTAATGCTCAGGCAAACAGCGTACAGCGTACGTCTGCCGATGAGATAGTTAAGTTTATTGTTGACGAGTGTGATGCCATAGCACCTTATCTGCCTGAGACATATATTACAGAATATGGAGCAGAGATAGGTCGTGTCACACGTATTGCCGCATTTGCCCTTAAGGCTCGTACATTGCTTTATGCTGCATCACCACTTCATAATCCAAATGGTGACAAGACTAAGTGGGCAAAGGCTGCCGAGGCTTGTAAGTATATCCTCGACAATGCATCACTGTGGGGTCTGAAGCTTAATTCTTACAGCACTCTCTGGGGACATGATGCATTCACGAACAATACAGAGCTGATTCTTGGTCTTGGTCGTGGTGACAGCAATTCCTTCGAGATGGCCAACTACCCCATCGGAGTGGAGAATGGTTCTTCCGGCACTTGCCCCACACAGAGCCTGGTTGACCAGTATGAGTATCAGGACAATGGTGAGACATTTGCACAACGCTATCCTGAGAGTATCGACCTTACAGAGGTTGATCCATACGAAGGCCTCGATCCACGTTTCGCACTTACTGTCGTAAAGAACGGTGATGAATGGCCCAGCAATGGTGCCCAGAAGAAGGTGATAGAAACCTACACAGGAGGATTCAACGCTGCTCCTAAGTATGGAGCGACTCCTACAAGCTACTATCTGAGAAAGTATGTTGACGGATCATGTGTTACCACAGCCGATAACCAGACCACTCGTCGCCATACTTGGATAGTATTCCGTCTTGCAGAGTTCTATCTTGACTATGCAGAGGCTGTATATAATGCTACAGGCAGCGCAAACGATGCTACTTACGGCATGACAGCCAATGAGGCGATCAACGTACTGCGTAACCGTGCTGACATCCAGATGCCTAAATTCACTGAGGATGGTGAGGCATGGGTTGAGCGCTATGAGCGCGAGCGCCTTGTAGAGCTGGCATTTGAGAATCATCGCTTCTGGGATGTACGCCGCTGGAAGAAGGGTGCTAAGTATTTCAAGGAAATCAAGGTGGCTACCATCAGTCCTGAGTTGGTACTTACACGCTCTACTGTTACCCGTCAGTGGGATGATAAGTTCAATCTTTATCCTATTCCTCAGTCGGAACTGAAGAAGAATCCTAATCTTACTCAGAATCCTGGTTGGCAATAATAGGAAATTGAAAATTGATAATTGAAAATTGAAAGAATTATGAAGCATATAATCAATTATTTAAGTGCATTGATTGCTGTGGTTCTCATTGGTTCCGTTTTCACGGCCTGTGCTGATGACGACGCTCAATCTGCTAACGTTGGTTTGGGCATCAAAACGTTTTTCCCAACGAAGGTAGTCACCAACCAGCCGATGACAATCAATGGATCTGGCTTCGATGCTGTTACAGAAATTGAGTTCCCCGGTGGTGTGAAAGCAACCGGTTTTGAGCTTGTTGGTAACGATATGATCAGAGTTAATGCTCCTGCAGGTATCGCATCAGAAGGTGGTAATATTATCGTGCGCACAGCAAGCGAACAGGCAGAGTCACGCATTGCCTTGACTATTGGTAATACTAACGTGACAGGTTTCGACAAGCAGCCTGGTGACGAAATCACTGGAGGTGATCAGATTACTGTCTATGGCTCTGATCTGGAGTTCGTAAACAGTATTGAACTGCTCGACGCTGAGGGCAATCCGCAGTTGATTGACCATAAGGATTTCTATCGCAAGGGTACCAACAACCTTATCTTCCGTGTTCCAACGAAGAATATCTTCGAAGGTACATGGGTAGGAACTGTACATACTTACGACGGAAAGAGCTTCTCTATGCCAGAACTGGCTTACAAGCCCGCTGCCGACGATGGTCACTGGGAGACTGTGAAGAATGTAATCTGGACAAATAGTGATCCTGATGGAAACGGCGCTATTAGTTGGAATGGTACTTATAGATTCACGTATGAGGGCAATGATGGCAACAATGAATGTATCGCCACCTTCCCAGCAGAGATTTGGGAGAAACTAAAGAGCGAAAAGTTCTACTTACGTTATAAGCCTGCTGGTGACTCCTATCAGGTTCCAATGAGGATGGAACATTCAGCATAGAGGTGGACTTCGCCGAAGATCCTGCAATTCTTGAAACCATCGATGCCCAGCATCTTCTGTTTACAGGAAATGGCTACACACCGCTTGAAATCTACTTTACTGAAGATGTGTGGATTGGAGGAGAAGGCCATTTGGAAATAGTAAAGACTCCATTCTGGACGAATGGTGATCCTGATGGAAACGGCGCTATTAGTTGGAATGGTACATATAGATTCACGTATGACGGCAATGATGGCAACAACGAATGTATCGCTACCTTCCCAGCAGAGATTTGGGAGAAACTAAAGAGCGAAAAGTTCTACTTACCAATGAGGATGGAACATTCAGCATAGAGGTGGACTTCGCCGAAGATCCTGCAATTCTTGAAACCATCGATGCCCAGCATCTTCTGTTTACAGGAAATGGTTACACACCACTTGAGCTATACTTCCAGGAAGAAATGTGGGTTGGACCAAATAACAATCCATCAGAGTACGACATAGCTCCATTTACAATGTATCAGGATCAGAGCGATTTCGTACAATATCCATTCTATCCGTCATGGGGAGATGACAAGGGAAAGTGGCGTATTATGCGTGGTGGTAATCCTGCTATTGAGTCACTTGGATTGACTACTAACTCTAAGTTCGTAGTTTATAAGGAAGTAGGCACTACTGGCCAGATACAGTGGAACAACCCAAACTGGACATCATTCGAAGGTGTTTCATGTAATGACTGGGATGGCAGTGCTGAAACAATTGAAGTGCCTGTCACCGAAGATATGCTAAAATGTATTAATGGTGAAATAACAGACGGATGGAGCAATACTGCTATCATCCTACAGGGTGATGGATTAACAGTTACCAAGATTGTTATCGTGCCCTGAAATGTAGATTAGATATTAAAGAGTAGAGCGCTCGTTGTTATGGCGGGCGCTCTTTTTAATACAAAACAAGGCAATGAAACGTTATTTATTATTCCTGTTTTTGTCTGTCTGTGGCATGGCATCTGCATATGCACAAAACGATGTGAAACTTGAGGCAGAGAGCGCAGCTTATACTAACTGCAAATTAGTAGAAGATAATAAGTATTCTGGCGGTAAGGCATTGGAACTCACGGAGAGTAACGCAAAGATAACCTTTACCTATACCGCCTCTGAGGCTGGCAAGTATGCCGTCTATGTGTGTTACGACGGACTTTATGGTGCCAAGGTGGTTAATATCGGAGTGAATGGCGAGACCACACCAATACAAGGGGCGAATAAGTTGGAAGAACTGTCTGCTGGAAATTTCATCATGACGAAAGGCGACAATACCATTGTCATCACCCCAAACTGGACTTGGTTCCGTATCGACTATATACGTTTTGAGAAGGGCGGCAGCACCGTGCAGTTTGATATTGCCTCTGCCCCTGTTGATGCTGACGCATCCGAATGTGCCAAGACGATCTATACTTTCCTTCGTGATAATTTCGGCAAGAAGACTGTCTCGGGTGTCATGACTGGCGACATGACTACTGCCAATGGTGATGTTACCCAGCACGACGACGTGAAAGCTGTCTATCTGGCTTCAGGAAAATATCCTGCTCTTATAGGATTCGACTTTATGAATGCCACAGGGAAGTATGAATCTGAATCATGGTACAAAGAATATACGGCCAGCTGCATCGCACTGGCAGAGGACACCTACAAGCGTGGCGGTTTGCCTGCCTTTACATGGCATTGGCGCGACCCCAGCCGCAAATCCGGTGATTTCTATTGCCAAAGAGATGACAAAATTTTGTGCGACACAAGGATTACCGATGCCATGAATGCTGATGGCAGTTGGAACACAGCATCCAGTCTCTATGCCAATATCATCAAGGACATTGACACTGTTGCCGATCATTTCCTTGCACTACAGAATAAAGGCATAGCCTGCATCTTCCGTCCTTTACACGAGGCAAGCGGGGCCTGGTTCTGGTGGGGTGCCAGTGGCGCTGTGCCTTGTGTAAAGCTTTATCAGCTGATATTCGATGAGATGGTCAAGGTTAAGGGTGTGCATAACGTTATCTGGGTTTGGAATCCTAACGCTGTTGGAGATTCCGACTGGAATCCTGGTGAATCATACTATGATGTCATCTCTATCGACATCTATAATGATGACAATGACCACTCCAGCAACTACGCAGCATTTGACAAACTTAAGACCCTCTCTGGTGGTAAGAAGATCATCGCCCTTTCTGAGAACGGCCCTATACCCGATATCGACAAGGAGTTTGAAGAAGAGGCCGTATGGTCGTGGTGGATGCCTTGGTATCAAACATGGGAAGGCAAGTTTGTGAATAAGACAAGCAACGCTGTGTGGACTAAGTGCATGAGCGACGAACGAGTGATAACCCTCGAAGACCGCTCTGCAGGTTGGGGAACTTATACTGGTGTACGATCGCCTGCTGATAATATCAATGTTTCTCAAAGTCAGGCTCTTTATAATCTTCAAGGTCGCCGTATCTCGTCAGAACCTTCTAAGGGGTTATATATAAAGGATGGTAGAAAAGTAGTAAAGAAGTAGGGCTTTTGCAAATAATGGTAATAAAGAAAAAGAATCACGAGGACTTCCCCGTGATTCTTTATATATTATTTCACAATATACTTCTTTCCATTCCTAATATAGATTCCCTTAGTGGGGGTTGAAATTTGTCGCCCCATAAGGTCGTAGATCCTACTATCTGATGGTACATCCGACTTTACACTATTTATGCCTGTAGTGACAGTAATATCGCTCATAGTGCAGTTCCAGGCCACACTGGGATTACAAAGGAGCACCTCGCCATTTTTCTTTTTGAGTTTTACGCTTTTTACTTTTACACGCGCGCTATTCTGTTTGCACTGTAAAGTAATGGATTTGATGGTACCCATAGTTGCTGCAAAAGGCAATGTGCTTTCAGCTGCAGTTATATCTCTTGAATAACCATTGGAGTATTTGGAGCAATATACCTTAAACTGAACTGATCCGGAAGATGGAGCTTCTTCAAGTTCTAAGACGATGCTGCTATAGTCTGCTGACGTGAAACTACTGCCGTTATAAAGGTATAACTCTCCCCATTGATTCGTAAAGTCGACCGTACACGATATGCTATATTTTTGAGCATCTGGTAGTACAGGATTGAAATCGGTTCCATGATAGGCCTGAAGTAATGTCTTTGCAAGATCTGGTTGTGAGAAGGCAGGGAAGAAACGGGCCATGCCATCGGTAAGCCCCATCCAGTAGAATGTTGCAATATCGTTGGCCTTGCACTGCTTTACAAAATACTCACAGAACTGGAACATCAAGTCGCGACGAGCATCGTAATCTGTTACTTCGCCATCCACGTTGCTAGTACCCCATTCGCCAAGGATGACGGGAGCCCCCTTGCTAACGAGATGTTCTTTCCAAGCATTGATCATGTCATCGATTTCACTCTGTATACTGTCGATTGTACGATTGCCTGTGATTTTACCATTACTGGTATTGACTATAGAAGGATAAGCATGAACCTGAAAAATTATATGACCCTCGCCGGCTGCATCGGTTGGGAGTTTCATCTCTTTAAGAGGATCTTTAAGATGGCTATTCCATGTACCACCGCCACTGCAGCATCCATAAGTATTTACCACCAAATTGCGCTTAGCATTGTTGCCACCAGTTCCTCGAACGGTATTCACAAAGCTCTGTGCATAGCTGTTGATGCCTTCATAGGCTGAAGCAGCAACTTGGGCATCATACTTATCCGAAGTAGCAAAAGATGCGAAACACCAGGAATTATAAGGGTCAAGCATCTCGTTGTAGGCTTCGAAAAGCAGATGCTGGTCGTAGTTCTTGAAAGTCTCGGCTATTTGTTTCCAAAGATATTCGTATTTATCCTTGTTGGAATTGTAATTGTCTGTAGAAGCTTTGATCCACGACTTGAAAGAACCGCCATCGGCTCCAGTGTCGTGATGCACGTTAAGTATGCAGTACATGCCGTTATTGATAACATAGTCAACAACTTCCTTTACACGTTTCATCCAGGCTTCATTAACTTTGCCATTGGCATCCATTTCCTGATACCAAGTTACAGGAACTCTTATCGCTCCGAAACCAGCTTCTTTCATCATCTTTAGAAGTTCTGGTTTTGTAACGGGTTGCCCCCAACAGGTTTCGTGTTGGTCCGTTGTAGTCCATGTCTTCGTGGCATCATTGGCATCGAGGGTGTTACCCAGATTCCAACCTACTCCCATGTTTTTTACTGCTGTTGTAGCATTCTCAAAATCCTTTGCCATCGCTTGCATTCCGCAAACGAATAACGTACATATTAAAAAAAGGAATTTCTTACTCATAATCATTCTTGTTTTAGCTCCGCAAAGATACAAATTATTTTCCTTTTTAGCTAATAATATCCATTATTTAACACTTTTCGTCGTGAGTTATACAAAAATACAATCGCGGCCCGTATAAGCCGCGATAGTTTTATAGGTGTATTAATTGAAAAAGCAAATCTATAATACCTTTCGTAAATATCCGGTGAAATATTTGGAGTTTTAAGAAATAATGCTTACCTTTGCAGAGTGAAATCAATAAATGTAGTACTATGACTATGAAAAAAGAAATTATCAAAAAGATGTATAGCAGTTTCGAAGAGGCAGCTATGCACATTGAGGGTGTAGAATGTTGGAGTGCGAGAGATTTACAGGTTTTACTCGGCTACAGTAAGTGGGATAACTTTACAAAAGTTATTGAAAAAGCAAAGGATTCTTGTAAAAATGCCGGGCAGAGCATTGAAGACCATTTTCCCGACGTCGGGAAAATGGTCGAAGTTGGTAGCCGCGCTGATAGACAGATAGTTGACTACAGTCTGACCCGTTACGCATGTTACCTAATTGCGCAAAATGGAGACCCGAAAAAAGAACAAGTAGCCTTTGCTCAGACTTATTTTGCCGTCCAAACACGTAAGGCGGAAATAATCGAACAAAGGATTTATGAACGTGAGCGTGTAAAAGCTCGTGCTAAGCTACAAGAAACAGAGAAGAAGATGTCGGGTATTCTTTATGAAAGAGGCGTTGACAGCAGGGGCTTTGCGGTTATTCGCTCAAAAGGAGATCAGGCATTGTTCAGATTAAGCACTAGCGAACTCAAGAAGAAGCTTGGTATTCCAGAGAAACGCCCAGTTGCAGATTTTCTTCCTACTGTAAATATCAAGGCCAAGGACTTTGCAGCTGAAATGACAAACGTGAATGTACAAACAAAAGACTTGTACGGTGTTGATCCTATATCTGAAGAGCATATTGAAAACAACACTGCAGTTCGAAAAATTATGCTTGAAAGAGGTATTGTTCCTGAGGAGCTTCCTGCTGATGAAGATGTAAAGAAGGTAGAAAGAAGGTTAGCAAAAGAAGACAAAAAGTCATTGAAAGACGCAAAGTAATCTACTATTATTGTATTTAATTGAAATAAAATGATTAACTTTGCGATGAAAATTTATATTTTAAAAATATTATTATGAGATCTAAGTTAAAACAACTATTATTATTGGCGACCTTTGTGCTCAATCCTTCATTTGCTGTTTGTCAGCAGAGTAGTATATCAGTAAAATCCAGGGATATTGCGAAGCAGATGTATCCAGGGTGGAACCTCGGAAATACAATGGAGGGTGGCGATAATGCCTTTTTGTATAAGAATGCAGGAGTAGGTACAGAGACCAGCTGGCAGGGGACAAGAACGACTAAGGCCGTTATCGATGGTATAAAATCACTGGGTTTTAAGTCGGTTCGTATTCCTACAGCATGGGTTATGGGTCATATTACTGATGAGAGCGAGTTGAAGATTGATCCTGCGTGGATGGAGCGAGTAAAGGAGATAGTAGACTATTGTATCAATGATGGGCTATATGTGATACTCAATGATCATTGGGATGGCGGTTGGCTGGAGAACTCCTTCGGTGACATCAGCGATGCTACTGTTGCCAAGAAATCTGAGCAATTGCATAAGATATGGACTCAGATAGCTACGACATTCCGTGATTATGACGCACATCTGCTTTTTGCAGGACTGAATGAGCCGGGAATGAATGGTGGAGAGTTTAATGCCGAGATGACGTCGGCTCTCTTGAAATATGAGCAGGTGTTTATAGATGCAGTGCGCGCAACGGGTGGCAACAATTCAAATCGTATCCTTGTGGTTCAAGGCCCGTTTACAGACATTGCCCAGACTTGTAAGGAATCAAACAACTACAGCCTTGGTCGCCTTAAGGATACTGCAAAAGATGCCTTAATGGTTGAAGTTCACTATTATACGCCATGGCTGTTTTGTGGTCTGACTAAGGATGAGTCCTGGGGTAAGGCGATGTACTATTGGGGACAGGGTAATGACACACGAGATGCTACGCGTTATTATAGGTGGAATGGTAAACCCGGTGAAGAGGAGATGAAGGACCTTTTGGGTAAGATGAAGAGCCTTTTCGCAGATAAGGGCTATCCTGTAATCATTGGCGAATGTGGTGCAGATTACAGATTTGCTAACGATGAGGCGCACAATGCTTCTATAAAGGCATGGTATAAGGCTGTTGCTGAGTTCTCTGTTTCAAATGGTTGTATCCCCTTCTTCTGGGATATTAACTATACTGCCGGATATCCGAATATGACACTTTTCAATCGCGAGACATTGAAAGTGAATAACTGGTTTATGATGGATGGAATCAAGAAAGGTATCGCTGCAGCAAAGTATCCTTATTAATAATAAAGAAAGATAAAAAATATCGCGACTCATGGTGAGCCGCGATATTTTTATTGTGGATATGTAACTATCTTATTATTTATTCTCTTCCTCATCCTTGATGGTGCGACCCATGGTAAGGTAAGCTGTAGGAGCAGCGATGAAGATTGAAGAGAGTGTACCGAATACAACACCCAGGATCATTGCGAATGAGAACGAGCGGATGCTATCACCACCGAGGATGAAGATAGCCAACAGCACGATCAGAGTCGTTACAGAGGTGTTGATGGTACGAGCCAGTGTCTGGTTCAGTGAATCATTGAACAGCTGCTGGCGGTCACGCTTGCCATACAGACCGATGTTCTCACGGATACGGTCGAATACTACCACCTTATCGTTGATAGAGTAACCGATCACAGTAAGGATAGCACCGATGAATACCTGGTCGATCTCGAGTGACATTGGTACCCAGCCCCAACAGATAGAGTAAACACCGATTACGAGCAGAGCGTCGAGAGCAAGAGCTACAACGGCACCTACAGAGAATGCGAGGTTACGGAAGCGGAGCAGGATATAGAGGAAGATACCGATCAGGGCGATGATAACACTGATGATAGCACCGTAAGTGATATCCTTAGCCACTGAAGGACCTACCTTGGCAGAACTGATGATAGAACCACCCTCACGAACGTCTGGGTTCTTGAAGGCATCAACATCTGCCTGGCTAACAAGACCAGCCTTCTTCAGAGTGTTGAAGAGGATTGTCTCTGCCTGGTCGTCAACATCAGGATTGTTTGACTCGATATCCCAGTTGGTAGAGATACGTACGGTCTTACCGTCAGCACCTAGAGCGATAACTGATGTGTTAGCTTCCTGACCCTGATTCTCACCCATGGTGTTGATGAATGCACCAGCCATGGCCTGACGGACAGTCTCAACAGGTGTCTCCTTGTCGAGAGTAACAACGTAGTTACGACCACCGGTGAAGTCGATGCTCTGGCTCAGACCACGAACAGCGAATGAGATAACGCAGATAAGTGCAAGTGCACCCCACAGAGTGTAGGTCTTCTTGTACATACCCATGAAGTTGTACTTCGCATTCTGCATCAGGTTCTTTGAGTAGCCTGTAACGAAGGTGAGGTTGGTCCACTTATCCTTCTTCAGCATGTGGTCGTAAACCAGACGGGTCATGAACACAGCGGTGAAGAATGAAACGAGGATACCTACGATCCATGTTGTAGCAAATCCCTTTACAGGACCTGTACCGAAGTAAAGCAGGATCACACCAGTGATAAGAGATGTGAAGTTAGAGTCAAAGATAGCGCTGAAAGCGTTAGAGTAACCCTTGTTGAGAGCCTCCTTAACGCTGAGCCCCTTCTTCAGCTCCTCCTTGATACGCTCGTAGATAAGCACGTTAGCATCCACAGCAGTACCCAGTGTCAGTACGATACCGGCGATACCAGGCATTGTCAGGGCAGCCTGGAACGATGTGAGGATACCCAGTGTGAAGAACAGGTTGAACAGCAGAGCGATATCTGAGAGAATACCAGGGATAAAGCCGTAAAGCATAATCATGTAAATCATCAGCAGTACGAAGGCAACGATGAATGACATGATACCCTGCTGGATTGACTGAGCACCGAGTGATGGTCCTACAACCTCCTCCTGAACGATACGTGTAGGAGCAGGCATCTTACCTGAATTCAGAGTGTTTGCAAGGTCCTTTGTATCCTCGATGGTGAAGTTACCGGTGATCTGAGAGTTACCTCCGTCGATCTGTGTGAGGATACGTGGAGCAGAGTAAACGGCATCGTCGAGCACGATAGCTACGGCCTTACCAATGTTCTGCTTTGTGATCTGGCTCCAACGACGAGCACCGTCAGAGTTCATCTGCATAGATACGCATGGGTGACCCATCTGATCGAAGTCGTCCTTACCGTTGGTGATTACGTCACCCTCCAGTGGAGCACGGCCTGAAGGCTCAGTGATCTTCAGAGCATAGAGCTCGAAGATATCGCCCTTGGTCTCGCCTCCGAAGTTCTCTGGCTTAGCACCCCAACGGAGCTTCAGCTCTGCAGGGAAGATACGGCCCGCGAGCTCTGAGAATATGATCTTGTTGACCTCAGCGGTATCACGAGCGTTAGCATAACCAACTACAGCGAGGGTGTTACCCTGTGTGGGCTGGAATACAGAGAAGAGAGGATTCTGCTTCTTTGCAAGCTCCATAGCCTTAGAGTCGGTAGCCTTAGTGTCCTTCTTAGCCAACTTTGCAGCGAGGTCGCCAGCGGCAGCCTTGGCTGTATCGGCCTTTACGGTATCAGCAGCTTCTGCTACAGGCTCTACAACTGCAGTGTCGACAACCTCACCGCCCTGAGCGGCATAACGGCTGTTGAGCTGAGCCAGGAGAGGAGTGATCTCCTGAGAGTTGTATGTCTCCCAGAACTCGAGGTTTGCAGAACCCTGGAGGAGCTTACGTACACGCTCTGGCTCCTTGATACCAGGCATCTCGACCATGATACGGCCAGCCTGACCTTCGAGCTTCTGGATGTTCGGCTGAACAACACCGAACTTGTCGATACGGTTACGAACTACGTTGAAAGAGTTGTCGACAGCCGACTGCACCTCATCACGGATGGCACGCTCTACCTCGGCGTCGGTGCTCTGGGTGCTTACCTTACCCTTCATCTGCTGAGTAGCAAAGATAGCAGCGAGGGGACGGCCCTGAGCCTCTTGTTTCCAATACTTCACGAACAGAGAGATGAAATCATCCTGACTGGTCTCTTCTTCCTTCTTTGCCAGTTCCATTGCCTTCTTGTAAGTAGCATCTGTCTTGTGGTCAGCAAGTACGTCAACCACATCAGGTACTGAAACCTCAAGAATAACGTTCATACCGCCTTTCAGGTCAAGACCCAGGCCAATCTCCATCTCACGGCACTGCTTCAGAGAATAGATGCCCATATACACCTTCTCGTTGTTGATTGAGTCGAGGTACTCCGCACCTGCCTCCTCACCCATAGCGGCAGCCTTACTTTCGTAGTGGCGTGTCATGAATGAGAAGGAAAGGTAGAAGCAGCACACGAGAACCAGAAGCACTGCGATAAATTTTACAATTCCTTTGTTTTGCATTTTAATTTTTGATGTTATTTATTGTTATTTAATTCTGTTCGCGCATATTTTAGCGTGCAAATATAGTACTTTTTTTGCACGTGGGAAAATTTCTTGCTGAAAAAAGCACTTTTTTTAAGGATTTCTCTTTATTTTGACCCAACAAAGCACAGGATTATGGTCACTTGCGTCCATTTCTGAGTCGATTTCACATTTCTGGGGCTCGAAGTGGTCTGAGCATAAAACATGGTCAATCCTTACGAAGAATCCTTTCTGATTATATGACAAACCGATGCCTTTTCCTGACTCCTCAAAGCAGTCATGAAGCCCCTGAGCGATGGTTCTGCGAGAGTAGGAGATGGGCGATTCGTTGAAGTCGCCACACACAATGATGGGGTATTGGCGATGACTCTCGATATATTCATGTACGGCATCCGCCTGAGGAGCTCTCTTGGCAGCAGAACTGGCAAGTTTTCCGAATAGCAATGCTGACTCCTCGCGGACTGTATCACGTTCCATCTTACCCTTGAGCATACGTTTGTAGTTGACACGGTCTTCTTTTGAGAGGTGCGTACCTTCAAGGTGATTATTGATTACCAGGAGGGTATCGCCATTGTCAAGTTTGAGATAGTAGGCCACCGAACCGTTAGCCTCTGATTTATAGGCAATTCGCTCTTTCTTGAGAATAGGGAATCTGGTGTGGATGCCAACTCCGTTCATGCTTTGGGCTGTATTACAGAAGATGGTGGTGTCGTTGTATTCGTAAATCTTCTTATATCTGTGCATCACGAATCTCCGCCAGGTGTCGGCATCTTCCTGCAGACAGACGATATCTGCCTGCTGGCGCTTAAGGTAGTTGTAGACGGTATCGAAGCCTTGCTCGTATTTGTAGTTGCCTCCATACTGGCATACGTTGTAGGATACGATCTTCAGAGACCCTTCTGCCACTTCCTGATGAAAGTTGAGCGGCATATACAGGCTTATTGGCAGATATGCAAGCAGATATCCTAAGACGGGAATCCAGACTTTGTTCCATTTGAACGTGAGCCAGAAGAACAGGAACAGCAGGTTGACTATCAGGAATACGGGGAACGCCAGGCTCAGACAGGAGAGCATGGGATAGTCGGCAGGGTTAAACCTGTCGGAGTAGCCTGCCAATAACATCAAAATGACGGTTGCTATATTTGCCCCCGCCACAAGATTGATAGTAAATGCCTTGAGTTGCTTGATCATTGCTTACTGGCTTCAAAGAGTTTCTGTTTCTCTTCCTTTGTCAGACTGTCGTAGCCACTCTTGCGGATCTTGTCGAGGATAGCGTCAATCTCAGCCTGGTTAGCTCGCTTACGGGCATTATATTCCATGTCGGCTTCCTTGGAACCTCCCTGTTCTACATGCATGTTAGGATTCCTGCGCTGACTGCTCTGGCTGCTGTTGTTGTGTTGACGCTGGTCGAAGCTACGTTTGAGATTCTCGAAGAACTGCTGTCCGCGGCTACGATCAAAACCCGAGTTGGGATGCTTGTTCCAATAATGTATCATCAGGAATCCGAAGAGCATGCCTCCCAGATGGGCTGTGTGGGCCACACCATCGCCAGAAGTGCCAAGGGCAGAGAAAAACTCGATGGCTACATATCCCAAGACAAACCACTTCGCCTTGATAGGGAAGGGGAAGGGTATGATAAATAATCGCTCGTTGGGGAAGGTCATACCAAAGGCCAGAATGACGGCATATACAGCACCTGAAGCACCGATGGTGGTCCATGCATTAAGCTGATGGCTCAGCTGATGTCCTACAGTGATGAGCTCGCCAAATCCGATGCCTGGAGCCTGTTCTGCGATAGTATAATAGAACTGGCCAAACTGGGCTATCTCCTGTAATAATCCTGCACCGATTCCACAAGTAATGTAATAAAAAAGGAATTTCTTCGGTCCCCACACATTTTCAATTACACAGCCGAACATCCACAATCCGAACATGTTTGAAAGAATATGCATGAAATTTGCGTGAAGGAAAAGATATGAAATAAATTGGTAAAGATGGAAATTGTCTGCCATGAAAAAATGGAGACCTCCAATATCTGCCAAGTCGATTCCTCGCATCTGGAGAACTAATGTCGCCAGGAATGCAATGCCGTTGATAATCAACAGATTTTTCGTTATAGTGGGAATACGAAACATCATTCTATTTTACTATTTAAAATATACTATATACTATCTGCCCTTTTTCGGGCTTTTTTACTTATCTGGGCGCAAAATTACGAAAATTATCTCTTTTCTAGCCCAAAAGAATGGGTTTTACAACTATTTTTCATTAAAAAAGTGATTTTTTCTGATTTTTTGTTGTTTTTTTAAATGGATTGTACTATATTTGCAAAGATTTCAATAACAATTATAATTTTTACTCATTAAATACTTTTTAAATTAACAACATTATGAACAAAACAGAATTGGTAGAGAAGATCGCAGCAGGTGCTGGTATCTCTAAGGCAGACGCAAAGAAGGCTCTCGATGCAACAGTTGCAGCTATTAAGGATGCTCTCGTAGCAGGTGACAAGGTTCAGCTCGTAGGTTTTGGTACATTCAGTGTTAACGAGCGTCCAGCTCGTGAGGGTATCAACCCAGCTACAAAGGAGAAGATTAAGATTGCTGCTAAGAAGGTTGCAAAGTTCAAGGCTGGTGCTGAGCTCGCTGACGCTCTCTAATCTTTGAATTGTAAAGAAAAATTTAAGGGGATCCTTTCGGACCCCCTTTTTATTTGTCTCTTATTCAGAAGATACTTAGGGCTGCTTGCCGATGTATGCGAGGATACCTCCGTCGACATAGAGCACATGTCCATTAACTGCGTCAGAAGCATGTGAAGCGAGGAACACAGCAGGACCGCCGAGCTCAGAAGGATCGAGCCAACGTCCGGCAGGTGTCTTGGCACAGATAAAGCTGTCGAATGGATGACGGCTTCCGTCTGGCTGACGCTCACGGAGAGGTGCTGTCTGTGGAGTAGCGATATAGCCCGGGCCAATACCGTTACACTGGATGTTGTACCCACCATACTCAGAGCAGATGTTACGTGTGAGCATCTTCAGACCGCCCTTAGCAGCTGCATAGGCAGATACTGTCTCACGACCCAACTCAGACATCATAGAACAGATATTGATGATCTTACCCTCACGGCGCTCCATCATCTCAGGCACTACGGCTGCTGAACAGATGTAAGGAGCAACGAGGTCTACATCGATCACCTGCTGGAACTCAGCACGCTTCATCTCATGCATAGGAATACGCTTGATGATACCTGCGTTGTTTACCAGGATGTCAATCTGACCTACCTCAGCGTGGATCTTCTCTACGAGAGCCTTTACAGCGTTCTCGTCTGTTACGTCACAAACATAACCCTTCACGTTCTCGATGCCTGCCTCCTTATAGTTGGCAAGACCACGCTCGAGAGCTGGCTCGTTGATGTCGTTGAAGATAATGGTTTTGATACCTGCGGCTACAAATGCCTTCGCAATGTTGAAACCGATTCCGTAAGATGCTCCTGTAATCCAAGCGTTCTTACCTTCCAATGAAAAAAGATTTGCCATAATTCGTTTGTTTTTAGAAGTTGTTTTAGAGTTGGACGACTCGGATTCGAACCGGGAATGACAGAACCAAAACCTGTAGTGTTACCATTACACCATCGTCCAATGCGGGTGCAAAGTTAGTAAAAATCCGGCAAACAGCCAAATTTTTACTAACTTATCTTATTTTACTATCAGAAGATAGTAGTTCTTCTTGCCTTTCTGAGCCAGTAGATACTTACCGTCGATGAGATCATCAGCAGTGATTTCGCGATTCTGGTCAGTGAGCTTTTCCTTGTTCAGGGAAACACCTCCGCCCTGCACCATCTTACGCATCTCACCCTTTGAAGGGAATACTGGAGCTACTGTGGTGAACAGTTCGATTGCAGGCTGACCTAACTGATCTCTTGAGATCTCATGCTTCTCCACACCGTCGAATACATCAAGGAAGGTCTGTTCGTCGAGCTTCTCAAGTGCCTCCTTGGTAGACTTACCGAAGAGGATGTTGCTGGCCTCTATGGCCATGTCGAGATCTTCCTTAGAGTGTACCATCACTGTTACCTCCTCAGCAAGACGCTTCTGAAGGATACGACGGCCAGGATCCTGCTTGTGCTCCTCTACGAGTGCATCGATGGTCTCCTTGTCGAGTGATGTGAAGATCTTGATATAACGCTCTGCATCATCGTCGGATACATTCAGCCAGAACTGATAGAAACGATATGGAGTAGTACGGTTGCGGTCGAGCCAGATGTTGCCACTCTCAGTCTTACCGAACTTCTTACCGTCGCTCTTGGTGATAAGAGGACATGTCAGTGCGAATGTCTCTACCTCATTGCCGAGGGTACGGCGGATAAGCTCTGTACCAGTAGTCATGTTACCCCACTGGTCGTTACCGCCAAGCTGCAGCTTAACACCATAGTGCTGGTAGAGATAGAGGAAGTCGTAACCCTGAAGGAGCTGGTATGTGAACTCAGTGAATGACAGACCATCGCGGGCGGTACCGTTCAGGCGCTGCTGAACAGACTCCTTGGCCATCATATAGTTCACCGTGATGTGCTTACCAACCTCACGTGCGAAATCAAGGAAGGTGAAGTCTTTCATCCAGTCGTAGTTGTTAACCATCAGTGCGGCATTGGCCTCCTTCGACTCGAAGTCGAGGAATTTTGCCACTTGTTTCTTAATACACTCCTGATTGTGATAGAGTGTCTCATTGTTGAGAAGGTTGCGCTCCTGGCTCTTGCCTGAGGGGTCGCCGATCATACCTGTGGCACCGCCTACGAGGATGACAGGTCTGTGTCCACAACGCTGCAGGTGACGTAGCATCATATAGGCTGTTACCATTTCTTTCTGGAGCAGCTCTTCTGTGCCAGGCATCATCTGTGCCAGCATGCCGCGCCATTTCAGTTCTTCAACAAAATTCTTCATGCCCAATATCTTTTATTTTTTATTTTCTTATTTTTTATTTCCTTACGGTACCGGGTCATAGCCGGAACCACCCCAGGGGTTGCATCTTAATATCCGCCATACTGCAAGATAGAGTCCCTTTATCGGACCGTGCTTCTTAATCGCCTGCTTGGCATACTCGCTGCATGTGGGAGTAAATCTGCACGATGGTGGGGTAAAGCGTGATATGCAGGTCTGGTAGAAAACTATCGGGATACAGAGCAGAAACGATATCGCTTTCGAGATGCTCCTGATGATGAGTCTTATGATATTCATACTCTCTCTGCCACTTTTCCCAGAAGATGCTTTACGCTCCTTTCCACCTGAGTGCTTTCGCAGAGTTCGTCAGAAAGCCAGATAAACGCTACTGCCAACTGCTTACCTTCAGCGATTTTCTCTGTAAGAATAGTCTTATGGTGGCGATATGCCTCTCGTATCTGACGCTTCACTCTGTTGCGCTTCACGGCTCTTTTGAAATGCCGCTTCGACACGCTTACCATTACCATTACGGGCTCCTCGCTTTCCTCTCGGTCTTTTTCCATATACACAATCCTCAGGGGAAAGGCAGAGGTGGAGTGACTGTTGCCTTTGCTGAAGAGCTGTTCTATCAGTTTCTGGCTGACGATGTGCTCTTTCTTGCTGAAAGTGGCAGACGCGAGACCCGTCATTATATATAATAAGGTGTAATTAACCTTGCTTTTCTATCAGATAGTGCAGCAGGGCACCTGTCATCGAGGGATATTTCTCTGATGGGGCTTCGATGTCAAGACGGAGTCCGGCATCTTTGGCAGCCTTGGCTGTGGTAGGACCGAAGGTGGCGATGGCAATCTTACCCTGCTTGAAGTCGGGGAAATTCTTGGTGAGCGACTCAATTCCCGATGGACTGAAGAATATCAGCATGTCATAGTCGAAGTTCTTCACCTCTTCTTCTGTGAAATCGTTGCTTACGGTCTTGTACATCACACACTCAGTATGGTTAAGCTTCTTTGAGTCGAGGAGCAGCGACAGACTGTTGTTGTGTACATCGCTCATAGGAACAAGATATTTCTCTGTCTTGTGCTTCACCATTGCAGGGATGAGATCTTCGATCTTGCCTGTCTCGCCGAAGAATATCTTACGCTTGCGATACTGAACATATTTCTGTATGTACAGAGCGATAGTCTCAGTGACACAGAAGTATTTCATGTCCTCTGGGATGTTTACGCGCAGTTCCTTGGCCATTGTGAAGAAATGGTCGATAGCATGACGTGAAGTGAATACGACAGCTGTGTAGTCAAGAATACTGACCTTCTGAGCACGGAATTCCTTAGAAGTGATACCCTCAACCTTGATAAATGGGCGGAACACCAGTTCAACATCAAATTTCTCAGCAATGTCGAAGTACGGAGACTTCTCACTGGTTGGCTTAGGTTGCGAAACCAAAATCTTCTTTATCATTTCAGTGTCTTAAAAATTTATTTTCAATGCGTTCACAATCACCGAGAGTCCGCCCCAAAGAGCTATCAACGGTACGATTTCGAGGGTGCAAAAGTACAAAATAATCTGGAAATAAAGTGCATTTTGCCTGAAAAAGATGATGGAACACCTATAAAAAGTAAGGATTTTAACTAAAACTAATACAAAAATGGTGTAATAGACCACACTTATGGCACTTATGTCGAAGAAAGTCAGTAGTGCCACTATTGGGTATAAAAGCAGGCCTTCGCATGAGTCGATGAATAAGTGGGTGCGCAGAAAACGTATGTTTCTTTTACCGTCGAAGAATACATAATTTACCATTGTGTATACAATATTCCTCAACACATAGAATCCGAAAAAGACCCCGAAGAATATTGCCACCAACAAGTATTCGTCGGAAAGTATAAATGAGTTTGCCACATACTTTTTTGTGTAGAAGAAATACAGGAGAGACCAAAGTAAGCATGTCTGTGCTACAAAGAATATCTGAGATCTTATCTCTATCGACGTTTCACTCAAATCATGATCAGCCTTAATCACATTAAAGAAGTCCTTAGCCTGACGGATAAGCAGGTTCCTGGTGATGGAAAAAGCTATCATCGTGATGACGAACGATAGCAATAACAGCGATGTGATGATATTGTCGTTTTGTGTGGAGTAGGGTATAGGGTCGCCTGCCATGCCGAAGCGCTCGCTGTCGAGTTCAGGGTGATACATCGAATTCTCAGAGAAGAAATTCTGCCGGTAATACTGTGGCAGGTTCACATCCTTCAGGCTGCGTCCGATGTCGTGTCCTGGCAGGTGCAGTGTGTCGGGCTGGCTGCTGTAGTGTATCTCTCCAGGCTGAAACCATGCCTGGATGGCAGAGTCCTGCTGGGCAGGGGTGGCATCCTTAGGCAATAACCGCAGCACCTGATATGGTGTCTGCGGTCTTGTAGGTATATGCTCCATCAGGTCGGGAAGATCCGGAGCTACTATGGTTTCAGTATGGATACTGTCTTGTAAGAGCATAAAAGATTAAAGTCCGAACTCCTTGCGGATATCATCCACACGGTCGAGTTTCTCCCATGTGAACAGCTCCACGTCGATGGTCTTTGTCTCGTGATAGTGACTTGTGAATGTCTTCTTCTTTATCTCAGGATTACGGCCCATATGTCCGTAGGCAGCTGTCTCACTGTACATTGGCTGACGGAGCTTCAAGGTGCGCTCAATAGCCTTCGGACGCAGGTCGAAGAGCTTCTCAATCTTCTTAGCAATCTCACCGTCACTCATCTTAACATTACTGCGGCCATAGGTGTTGACGTAGATATTCATCGGCTTTGCCACACCGATGGCATAGCTTACCTGTACGAGCATCTCGTCGGCAACTCCTGCTGCTACCATGTTCTTTGCGATATGACGTGCTGCGTAGGCTGCGCTGCGGTCAACCTTAGAAGAGTCCTTACCAGAGAAGGCACCTCCTCCGTGGGCTCCCTTGCCACCGTAGGTGTCAACGATGATCTTACGACCTGTAAGCCCCGTATCGCCATGAGGACCTCCGATAACGAACTTACCCGTAGGATTGACATAGTACTTGATGTCCTGACCGAAGAGTGCGAGCACCTTCTCAGAGTGAATCTGTTCCTTCACTCTTGGGATAAGGATATTTATCACATCTTCCTTTATCTTTGCAAGCATCTTCTTGTCTTCGTCAAACTCATCGTGCTGCGTTGATACTACGATGGTGTCAATGCGCTCAGGAATACCTTCGTCGCTATATTGTACTGTAACCTGACTCTTTGCATCAGGACGCAGATATGTCATCACCTTACCCTCCTTGCGGATATCGGCAAGTGTACGCATGATGAGATGCGCCAGGTCGAGGCTTACGGGCATGTAGCTCTCTGTCTCGGTGGTGGCATAGCCGAACATCATACCCTGATCGCCGGCTCCCTGCTCTTCTTCATCCTCGCGGTCCACACCTTGGTTGATGTCGCCGCTCTGTTCATGAATAGCTGTGAGGATACCGCATGAATTACCGTCAAACTGGTATTCTGCCTTGGTATATCCTATGCGTTTGATGGTGTTACGTGCGATGGTCTGCAGGTCGATATATACCTCACTGCGTACCTCTCCCATGATAACAACCTGTCCTGTTGTAACAAACGACTCGATGGCGCATCGGGCCTTGTCGTCGTATGCCAGGAACTGATCTAATATTGCGTCTGATATCTGATCGGCAACCTTGTCTGGATGGCCTTCTGATACAGATTCTGATGAAAATAGATAACTCATTTATGATGTATTTTATGATTTCGGGTGCAAAGGTACAAAAAAAAGTGTAGAGTGAAGAGTGAAAAGTGAAAAATTTACCTTTTCATATTCCTCGGATGATGCTCGAGTATCTCCTGACGTAGCATCGAAGTGTCGATATGTGTGTATATCTCCGTGGTGCCAATGCTCTCATGTCCCAGAAGTGCCTGTATCACCCTCAGGTCAGCCCCTCCTTCCAACAGTGCCGTAGCGAAAGAGTGACGCAGGGTATGGGGGGATATTGTCTTCTGTATACCGGCCACCTCAGCCTGATGCTTTATCATGATGAGTATCATAGTACGTGTGAGATGTGCTCCCCGGCGGTTAAGAAACACGTAGTCTTCCTCGCCAGGCTTGATGTTCATGTGACTTCTGTCATCAAACCAGAAGTCCAGTTCCCTTATGGCTTTCTTGGAGATAGGCACAAGGCGCTCCTTCGATCCTTTGCCAAGCACCTTCACGAACTCTTCTTCGATATAAAGGTCTGAAAGCTTTAGGTTTACCAACTCGCTCACTCGTAGTCCGCAGGAGAAAAGCACCTCTATTATGGCCCTGTTCCTGTGGCCTTCCCATTTCGATAGGTCTATGCTTGCCTCAAGTCTGTCAACCTCCTCCAGTGAGAGCACCTCAGGCAGGTGGTCGCCTATCTGTGACGACTCCAAAAGTTCTGTGGGATCATCATCACGAAAGCCGTCGAGTTGCAGGAAGCGGAAGAAGCTCCTCACCCCACTGAGAATCCTACACTGACTCCTGGCTCCAATACCTATATCGTGCAAGCCGGCAGAGAAATGTTCAAGGTCTTCAAGCTCCACCTCACGCACGTTTTTGTTCTCGTGCTCCAGATAGTCGAGCAGTTTCCTGAGATCACGCTGATAGGCGTCGAGGGTGTTGCCCGACATTCCTCTCTGCAACTTCAGATAGCGCACATAGCCTTTTACTATGTCTTTCTCCATGATAGCTCTTTAGTTCAGGAGTCGTTTGGCGAAATAACGTACGGGATACCACACTGAGAGGAATCCTACCACCAGCACGGTAATAAAAATCAGTATGACATCTTCCGGATGCACGCTTACGGGATAGGCATTTACCACGAATGATGCACTCGACGAACCGAGTTTCACCAGACCGAAAGTCTGCTGAGCCCAGCATAGTGCCAGTCCTAAGATGATACCCAGCACAGCACCGATAGCCGATATCATTCGGCCTTCGAAGAGGAAGATGCGTACTATCTGCTTGTCTGATGCTCCGAGGTTGCGTAATGTCACCACGTCGTCTTTTTTGTCGATGATAAGCATCGAGAGCGATCCGATGATGTTGAAACAGGCTATCATCAGTATGAATGTCAGGAAGATATAGGCCATAAGCTTCTCTATCTTCATGATCTTAAAGGTGTCGTCCTGTTGTTCAAAACGGTCCTTCACATAGTATTTGTCGCCTGCAATATCTTTTATCTCCGACTTTACACGCTCGAAATTGCTTCCTGGCTTGAGTCTCAGCTCGAGGGCTGATATCATGCCTTGTTGTTCAAAGATACGACGGGCGAAGTCGATGCTGGTAAGGATATAGTTCTTGTCGTATTTCGACTGCGACACCTGGAAGATTACTCCCGGTGAGAAGAGCTCGTCTTCTACCAGTCCGTCCATGGGATTGGCCATGTTCAACTGTCCCTCTCTGCGGGGGGCATACACCTTCAGGGGCTCTTCATACAGATATCCTGTTCCCAGCTGCTCTGCGAGGCGGATGCCTGGGATACCGTAGAACATGTCGGCCGCATGCAGCTCATATTCTCCATCGCCGAGGAGTATCTCCTTGATATGTGTGAGTTGGTCGAAGTTATCCTCCACGCCTTTCACCGTCACCATGGCCTGTCGGCCACGATAGATCACAAGTGCCTGGTCTTCAACACTCTCTGTGGCCACGTCAACCTCTGGCAACTGTTTTATCTTAGTAAGTATCGGGTCGTCGGCAGCCACTGTCTTTCCCATCACGGGAGTCACCTTCAGCTGTGGGTCGAAGGTCGTAAAGAACGATGCCACGAGGTCGTGGAAACCATTAAACACACTCAGTGTCACCACGAGTGCCATCGTAGCCACAGCCACACCAATCACCGATATGCCGCTGATGATATTGATGGCATTCGTCGATTTCTTAGAGAATAGATATCTCCTCGCTATAAAAAACGGAAAGTTCACTTCTTCAGCAGTTCGTCAATACGTTCGATATAGTCAAGGCTGTCGTCGATAAAGAATCGCAGTTCGGGTATGATACGCAACTGGTTTCTCACGCGCGTACCTAATTCATATCTTATCTGTTTGGCACTTGCATTGATATTGGTCAGTATCTCCTCACCTTTCTCACTGGGAAACACACTCAGGTATGCTGTGCAGATACTGAGGTCGGGGGATATCTTTGCACGTGTCACGGAGATCATCGTTCCGTGTGTGGCACGTGTCTGTTGCTGGAATATCAGCGAGAGCTCCTTCTGAAGCAACCTCGCAATCTTGTTCTGTCTTGTCTCTTGCATAATTATATTTATTATTATTTCTGGCCCAAATTATTCACATTATTCTAATTTCTTTCATAACAAAAAAAATTATTTCTTTCTAATCAATGTGAGCCCGTCGCGGAGCGGCAGGATGACCTGTTCAACGCGCGGATCCTGGGCGATATAGTCGTTAAAGCCGATGATGCCCTGCGTCTGGTGGTCTTTGTCGTAGGCGTGATCCACCACGTGTCCGTCCCAGAGCGTGTTGTCAGCGAGGATAAATCCTCCCGGCTTCAGGATGTTCATCACCATCTCGTAACAGTCGCGATAGGTGCGCTTGTCGCCATCCATAAAGGCCATGTCGAAGGTGATTCCCAGCTTGGGGGCTTCTGTCAGGGCATCGCCGATGATGAACTCTATCTTGTCGGACATATCCGAGCCTTCTATCCATGGCCGGGTGAAATCCTCTATCTCATCGTTTATCTCGAAGGTGTAGAGGCGTCCTCCTTCCGGCAGTCCCTCAGCCATCGATATCGCACTGTATCCGCTGAAAGTACCTATCTCCAGGATGTTCTGCGGACGTATCATCTGCACCAGCATCTTCAGCAGTCTGCCCTGCAGGTGTCCGCTGGCCATCCTTCCGTGGATAGTGTATATGTTCGTCGCCCGCCATAGCCTATACAGATACTCTGGCTCCGGCTCAGTATGCCTCAGGACGTAGTCCTCTAACTTTTCACTATTCACTATTAACTATTCACTTTTTCAGTGCTTCTAGCGCCAGCCGGTAGCTGTCGAGTCCGAATCCGCAGATCACTCCCTTGCAGGCAGCTGATATCATCGACTTATGACGGAACTCCTCTCTCTGGTGCACATTTGAGATATGTACCTCTATCACCGGACATTTCAGCGAACGGATACAGTCGTGCAGGGCAACAGAGGTGTGGGTATAGGCTCCTGCATTGAGCACGATACCATCGTATCCTCCGAAGAATCCAGTCTCCTGCATCTTATTGATGAGTTCTCCCTCGATGTTGCTCTGATAGTAGTCTATCTGCACGTCTGGATAGCGCTTCCTCAACTCTGGCAGGAATGTCTCCATCGACTCATTACCATAAATCCCAGGCTCTCTCTGTCCTAACAGGTTCAGATTCGGCCCATTCATTATCATTACCTTCATATCCATCTATTTTAGTAATCTCTCACTTCTCACCTCTCACCTCTCACTTTTCAAGTGTCACTCTCTCCACATCCACTTCCTCGTGCAGAAACAGCCGTGCCTGCTCACTGAACTTCTCCGGACTCTCCGTAGTAAGATAGTGCACGTTGCCTCCCTTCGCACATTTCTTCTCCATTGCTGGGTGACGCTCAAGATATGTCTTCAGACTGTCGGCCACATATTCTCCCTGAGGTATCACCCTCACTCCTGCTGGCAGATACTTCAGTATCTTTGGCATAAGCAGCGGGTAGTGGGTACATCCGAGGATGATGGAGTCAATCTGCGGGTCGAGGTGCATGATCTGATCGATACGCTTTTTCACGAAATAGTCGGCTCCTGGCGAGTCAGCCTCGTTGTATTCCACCAGTGGCACCCAGAAAGGACAGGCCACACCACTCACGGTGATGTCGGGATACAGCTTCTTTATCTCCAGATTATAACTCTCACTCTTTATCGTTCCTTCGGTGGCAAGGATTCCCACATGGCGCGATGCCGTAAGACTTCCTATCACCTCTGCCGTAGGCCTTATCACTCCCAGCACTCTCCGGTCAGGGTCAATCTTCGGCAGGTCTATCTGCTGTATCGACCTGAGGGCCTTGGCTGAGGCTGTGTTACAACCTAATATCACGAGGTGGCAACCCATCTCAAAGAGCTTTATCACCGCCTGACGGGTAAACTCATATACCACGTCAAAGCTTCTTGGTCCGTAGGGGGTACGTGCATTGTCGCCCAAGTAGAGGTAATCGTACTGGGGTAACAGCTGACGGATGCCATGCAGTATGGTCAAACCGCCATAGCCACTGTCGAACACGCCTATCGGCCCAGGGTTATTGGAGAGCATCCTTAACGATAAGATTTATATTGTCTCCCATCTCAGGGTTCAAAAACGGCAGTGCCTTGGTGTCGGTATCGTAGATGAAGGCATATCCTTTGTTGATACCTATCTCTCGCAGCACGTCGTTCAGTCGCAGACGGAGTGGAGCCATTGCATCCTTCTCGGCAGCATCAAGCTCCTTCAGACTGTTGGCCTTAAACTCGATATTCTTCTCCATCAGTTGCTGGAGCTCTGTCTGACGCTTCTGGAGTATAGTCTTCGGAAACTCCCGCTGTCCCTCAAGAAACTCCTCGTACTTACGGTTGAACTCCTCTTCCACACGCAGCGTCTCTGCCTGATACTGACTGCGCAGATTTTCCATCTGTTTCTGTACCATGGCATACTGCGGCATCGACTTGAGTGCCTCCTGATAACTCAGATATCCGTAGCGGGCAGCCGTCTGAGTAACCACAGTGCTGTTAGCAACTACAGTGGTGTCTGTCTGTGCCCCGGCTGTGATAACCGCAGCCTGGAATATAACCATCAGAGCCAGGGCTCTTACCATTATCCGTGATTTACAAATCTTCATATTATATATAATGTATTGTCTTACGGCGTGCAAAAGTAAGTATTATTTCTCAAACAGACAAATTTTCGCCATATTTTTATTTATATATCGGTCCGAAATTCTGGCAGGCACGATAGTCGGCTCCCTCCTTGTCCATACCGAAGGCGTTCCATGCTGCAGGACGGAAGATGTCCTTATCCTCGATATTGTGCATGCATACAGGTATGCGGAGGATAGAACAGAGTGTCAGCAGGTCGGCACCGATATGTCCGTAGGCGATGGCACCGTGGTTGGCTCCCCAGCAGTTCATCACTGAGTAAACATCCTTGAAACAGTCTTTCTTTGGATCGAGACGAGGCACGAACCATGTGGTAGGCCAGGTGGGATCGGTACGCTTGTCGAGGATATCATGGGTCTTCGGGTCGAGTTCTACCGTCCATCCCTCTGCCAACTGCAGCACGGGACCGAGACCTTGTACCATGTTCATACGCATCATTGTCATCGGCATACCGCCCTTTGTCACGAAGTGTGAGCTATAGCCACCACCACGGAAATAGTCACGGTCGGCAGGCATCCAGTTGGTAGCCTTCAGACATGCCTCCATGTCGCCTTCCGACATGTTCCAGAACTCCTTCATCGTTGGCTTGCCTTCAGCATCTGTCATGGCGCCCGTAGCGTCGAGTGTGGTAGCACCGCTGTTTATCAGGTGGATGAATCCTCCTGCCGCTGCGCCCTCGGGCTTCTTGCCAGCCACGCGCTCCACTGCCTCAGGACTCCAGTAGGTACGGATATCAGAGAACATCACTCCGCGGTTAGTCAACAGATGGCCTAAGAGCATCGACATACCGTTAAGGAAGTCATTCTCCGTGGCGAGTACATCTGCCTCACGCGGTCCGTTCCAGTCGAACGAGGTACAGAGCATCGACTCTGGGAAGTCGAAGTTTGGCTTGTAGTCCGTCCATTGGCGCTGACCCTGTACACCACCGAAGATGGCGTTGTGACCCAGAGCCTCCTCCTTGTATCCCATCTCCAACAGTCGGGGGTTGCCGTGCATCAGGTCGCGGATAATCATCATCGTCTTTACGGTGAACTCCCAGTCGGCATCTTTTTCCTCACGGTTCTTACCCTTGCCCTTGCCGTTAAATGTAGTCATCGGTGTTCCGGGGAAGAGTGGACGGTCTTCGTTATAGTCGTGACCTTCCTGTGGCTTGCAGTATTTCTCTACCCATGCCATGGCCTTAGCAAACTCGTCCTTGTCGTAGATACCGAAGTCCACACGGCGTAGTATCTCCACCAGCGATACATACTCTGTGCGCATACCTAAGTACTGCTGCAGGAAGTCGGCATTCACAATCGAACCGGCGATACCCATACAGGTGTTACCCATCGAGAGGTAGCTCTTGCCCTTCATCGTGGCCACAGCCTGGGCAGCCTTGGCAAAGCGCAGTATCTTCTCTGCTACATCGGCAGGGATGGTGTTGTCGTCGAGGTCCTGCACATCGTGTCCGTAGATACCGAAGGCAGGCAGACCTTTCTGTGCGTGTGCTGCCAGCACGGCTGCCAGATACACTGCACCAGGACGCTCTGTGCCGTTGAATCCCCATACTGCCTTGGGATAATATGGATTCATGTCCATCGTCTCCGAACCGTAACACCAGCAACTGGTCACGGTGATGGTGCTTCCTACACCCTCGCGCTCAAATTTCTCTGCACAGGCAGCGCTCTCTGCCACACGACCGATAGTAGTGTCGGCAATCACGCACTCCACGGGACTTCCGTCACCATTGTGCAGATTAGAGGTAATCAACTCAGCCACAGCCTTTGCCAAGGCCATGGTCTTCTCTTCCAGGCTCTCACGTACGCCTCCCTGACGACCGTCGATGGTGGGGCGAATACCAATTTTTGGATAGTTATTCATCTTTGTTTCTTGTTATATTACTTTTTTCCTCTGCAAAGATAGACAATAAATCCGACATAGCCAAATGTTTATAGCTTTTTAGCAATTATAGTAAAAGCGACTGTCACTTAATATGACAGCCGCTTTTATTCTATTGATGTTGTAATCTGCTATTACTTCAGGCCGAGCTTTGCCTTTACCTGGGCTGTAACGTCGGTAGAGAGGGTAGTGCTGATATAAGGAATACCGGCATTGATCTCGTTGATCATAACGAACTGGCCAGACTGACCAATAGCCTTGATGGCATCGAGTACCTTTGTGGTGATGGCCTGCATCTTATCATTAGAAGCCTTGGCGAGAGCCTGCTGGTTGTCCTGATAGCTCTGCTGGATCTTCTGGTACATCTCCTGAAGCTCTGTCTGACGACGCTGCTTGATGTTCTCGGGCAGGGTGGCCTGCTCCTTCTCGAAAGCGTCAGCCTTCTTCTGAAGCTCATCCTGCATGCTCTTAAGGTCAGCCTCATACTGCTTCTGCAGAGCGTCGATCTCTGACTTAGCCTTGGTGTACTCTGGCATAGCCTGGATAATCTCCTGAGTGTTTACGTGTCCAAACTTCTGGGCGTTGGCGGTGGTGAAACCGCAGATTGCGACGATAGCGCAAAGAATTAATTTTTTCATTTTCTTATAAGTTAAATTATTATTATCATTGAATATTATCATATATTCTTTATCATTTATCATTTAATTAGAATATCCTAATTTGCGGAGCACCTCGGATGAGATGTCGATCTTTGGAGAACCGAAGATGATGCCGGTATCGCTGGCACGGTCGAGAACGAGCTGATAGCCTCGGAGCTCTGCCACATCCTTAACGGCATTGTAGACCTCTTCCTGAATGGGGTTCATCAGGGCTGTACGCTTCTTGAAGAGCTCACCTTCAGGACCGAAGTATTTCTTTTTCAGGTCGGCAGCCTCTTTCTCCTTGGCAACGATAGCGTCTTGCTTGGCTTTCTTCTGCTCCTTGGAGAGGAATACTACCTCGTTCTGGTAGTTCTTGTAGAGGGTCTGTGCCTCGGTGGTGAGAGCATCGACCTCTGCCTGCCACTTCTTTGATACCTGGTTCAACTGCTCGTTGGCACGCTCGTAGGCGGGGATATTCTTAAAGATATACTCCATATCTACAAGAGCGAACTTCTGAGCCCTTACGGGGCTAAATGATAATTGACAAATGATAAATGATAAACTTATCACCATCATAAGTCTGTTGCGAGTGAAGTTTCTAATAATTGTTTTCATTACGTTTATTCTTTATCATTTATTCTTTATCATTTGGGCTCTGCCCTTTAGAACTCTTGTCCGAGGATGAAGTGGAAGTTGCTGCCACCTCGCTTCTCTGCTCCTGAGGCACTGGTATAGACATTGTCGAAACCGTAAGCCCAGTCGATACCCATCAGACCGACCATTGGGAGGAAGATACGTACACCGAGACCGGCTGAACGCTTCATCTTGAAGGGGTTGAAGTCCTTAGACTGTGCCCAGGCATTACCGCCTTCGAGGAAGCCGAGGCCGTAGATGGTGGTGTTACCCAGCATAAACGGATAGCGCAGCTCGAGTGTGAAGCGGTCGTAGGCGTAGGCATTATATGACGACAGGCGGTTGCCCTGCATCATCTCCTCGTAGTAAGATGATTGGGAGATGGCTCCATTGTCATAACCACGCAGACCGATGGTCTCTTCTGAGTAGCCGTAGCTGTAGCCGCTCATACCGTCACCTCCCACGTAGAAGGTCTCAAACGGAGAGAGCTTGTCTTTGTTGTATGAACCGAGGAGTCCGAACTCCACGCGTGTCATCAGCACGAAACACTTCTGGCCGCTGGTAAGGGCTGTGAAGGTGCGTGACTTGAACTTCCATTTGTGGTACTCAATCCAGCGGTATACATCCTGAAGCTCATCCTGATAGGTGGCCGACTGTGAGTTCTTTGCCAGAGTGGAATAGTCCTTGTTGTCGAAGAGCGACCAGGGTGGGGTAAAGGTGACACTTGCCGAGAACTCTGATCCGTGACGTGGGAACAGCGGGTTGTCGGTAGAGGCACGTGAGAGGGTGAGACCGAGGTTGATGTTATTACAGTTACCGTTCTGGATATAGAAATATTTCCAGTCGCGAAGCATGTAACGGGTGAATCCAAGCTGTGCAGAGAGCTGGAAGTAATCGTCGGGCCAACGCAGACGCTTACCCCATCCGATGGCGGCTCCAAACACCTTCATCGTCTTGTCGTCGTCGAGCATAGAGTCGTAGTTATACATGCTGCTGTTGTAGGAGCCGTAACCATAACCGCTTCCGTACATGTTGTACATCATGAGGTTGTTGTAATAGTTGCTGTTGTAATAACTACTGTTGATATCGCTCTGCTTGGAATAGAATACGCTTAGATTGAATGAGTTTGGACGCTTGCCACCAAACCAGTTAGTACCGTAGTTGGCACTCAGGGAGCTATAGTAAGAACCGTTGGTCTGGAAGTTGAAACCAAGCTGCTCGCCATCACCGTAAGGAAGGATACCGCGGTGGAGCTTGTTCTTACCGAAGAGGTTGCGGATAGAGAAGTTGTTGAACTTAATACCCACGCGGCCGATGATACCTGTCTGTCCCCAACCGAGAGAGAACTCCAGCTGGTCGTTGCTCTTCTGCTCGAGCTGCCAGTTGATGTCAACTGTTCCATCCTCACCATTAGGCTTGATATCGGGGTTGACCTTCTCTGCGTCGAAGAATCCCGTAGAGGCAATCTCACGGGCAGAACGCATGATGGCATCCTTGTTGAACAGGTCGCCGGGCTTTGTACGGAGCTCACGACGTACCACCTCTTCGTAGAGTCGGTCGTTACCATAGATGCGAACGTGGTTTAGACGGGCCTGAGGACCCTCCATGATTCGCATCTCGAGGTCGATGGAGTCGCCTACGATATTTACCTCAACAGGGTCGATGTTGGAGAACACGTAACCATTGTTGTAATAGTAGTTGCCGGCAGCATCGTCATCTTCCTTCAGACGTTTGTTGATCTGCTTCTGATTGTAGATGTCGCCCTTCTTCATGCCGAGTACGGCATTGAGGTAGTCGGTGGTGACAACGGTGTTTCCTACCCAGTTGATGTTACGGATAAAATACTTGTCGCCTTCGTCGATCTTTACGTATATATCGACATGCTTTTCATCGTAGTTGCTTACAGAGTCTTCTACGATGGTGGCATCACGGAATCCGAGCTCGTTGTATTTCTCGATGAGCTTCTGCTTGGCCTCCCTGTAACGCTCGTCGGTGAACTTCTTGGCTTTGAAGAAGTTGGTGAACTTACCAGCCTCGTGGATTTTACCGAAGGCACCCTTGCCGAACATCGAACCCTTGATCTTCTTGCTCGACAGCTTCTCGTTGCCTACAAACTTGATCTCGTGGACTTTCATCTTGTCCTTCTTGTCGATATTCACGTCGAGGATCACCTGACCCTTGTTCTCCGGGTCTTCGCGCTGGGAGATGTCGATGTCAGCATTCTTGAAGCCCTTGTCATCGAAATATCTCTTTGCGAGGATCTTGGCACGGTCGGTGATGTTCCTGGTGAGACTCATGCCCTTTACCATACCGAGCTTCGACTCGAGGTCTTCGCGCTCTGACTTCTTCACACCGACGTAATTGATCCTGCTCACACGGGGATGCAGGGCAAGGTCGATATGGAGATAGATCTTACTGCCTACAATAGAGTCGGCACTGATCTGTACCTTAGAGAACAGTCCGTTGCGCCAGTAGCGTTTTACTGCCTCTGTAATCTGAGTTCCGGGAACTTCTATCGCCTGACCAACGGTAAGGCCTGAGAGACCTGTAAGCACATAGTCTTCGTAGCCCTCGACACCTGTTACTGTTATGCCTCCGATGGTGCAGGAACGTGGTGTTCCGGCATAGGAGATGTCGGGATTGACAATCTTGTCCTGAGCGGAGATAGTATTAAATGATAATGGAAAAATGATAAATGATAAACTTATCATCCATCTTTCCCATACCTTATTAATATATATTGTATTCTTTATCATTTATCAATTATCATTTGTCATTTTGGGAAGTTGCTTCTGCTTCTGTCTGAGCCTCTGTCTTGCCAAAACGGCGCTGACGGCTCTGATAGGCGATAATAGCCTTATGGAGACCTTCTTCGTCGAAGTCAGGCCAGTAAGTATCGCAGAAGTAGAACTCTGAGTATGCGCACTGCCAGAGCAGATAGTTGGAGATGCGGATCTCGCCACCGGTACGGATAAGGAGGTCGGGATCGGGCATGCCTGCTGACCAGAGATTATTGCTGACTGTGTCCTCGTCGATATCGTCGATAGTCATCTCGCCGCTCTGTACCTTCTTAGCAATCTGCTTTGTGGCAAACACAATTTCCTGTTTCGATGAATAGCTTATGGCAATAACCATTGTCATTCCTGTGTAGTGGGCTGTATCCTGCTGCATGGAGTTGAGTTTATTCTGCACACTCTCTGGCAGACGGCTCATGTCGCCTAACACACGCAACTTTATGTTGTTGTTATGAAACAGGTCCATCTTAAAGAAATTAAGCACCAGACCCATCAGTGCCTCTACCTCATAGGCGGGCCTGTTGAAGTTTTCTATGGAGAAAGCGTAAAGTGTAAGATACTTCACTCCCAGATTCGAACATAGAGCGGTGATATTCTCAAGGGTGTCGACACCTGCCTTGTGACCAAAGGTACGGTCTAACCCGCGATCCATTGCCCAGCGTCCATTGCCGTCCATAATGATGGCGATGTGCTGTGGAATGCGGTTCATGTCCAATTGCTCTTTCATATATAATCTTTTCTTTATTATTCTCTGTCGTTATGGCATGTGCTGCACTTCTCCCATAGGTCGTATGTCAGCGAAACCTGGATGATGCTCAGACAGTCGGTGTTCTTAAACAGTCCGCTGCTCTTAATTCCATAGGGGTCTTTCAACCCGTCGAGTTTGTCGCCTAGAGCGAGATGCATCCTCCACTCAGCGGAGAGGTTCAGACGCTCGGCAAGCTTGTATTTTATTCCTGCCCCCAAGGGGATGTCGGCAGTGATGCCTTTGTCGTTTCCCCCGTGGTACAGTCCACCGATACCTAACGTTATGAATGGTGTCAGGCGCTTGGCACCTCTGTATTCCCTGCCTGTGCCGTAGGGCCAGAAGTTGTATTCGTAGCGCATGCCCAGTTCTATGGCCTCCGAGTCGAACTCATACCTCTCTGGCGAATACCAGGTGCCGGCATTGTCGGAGTTGCCCTTCATTTTTCCGTAGCCCAGCGTCAGTGCTAATGCCATCCTGGGGTTCATCTTGTATCTTGCAACAGCAGCAAGCCAGGGTTGAGCTCCTCTGAAGAGGTTGCTGTTGAGATCGCCCAGATAGGTGACTGTTCCTGCTCCTGCTCCCAGGTCTAACTTATATTCCGGTTCGTCCTGCGCCGTAGCAGTGAGTAGTGAGAAGTGAATAGCGAACAGTGTCAGAAACACTCTCACCGGCCATCTTCCAGCTACACTACTATTCATCGGCAGACTTCTTTATTTCTCAATCACACCTTTCCAGATCTTTTCGTCACTGAGGTTTATTACCCAGAGATTTCCAAATTTGTCTGTGGCTGCTTTTATATTCAGGCTGCCAGTGGTTGGCAGTGCGAGATCTGAGTCGGCTTCTTTCCATGTGAGTCCCCAGTCGCGGGTTATATATACTCTGCCGTCGAAGCCAATAGCGTATGTCTGATTGTTGAATCTTACCAGACTGACACCTCCCATGTTTGGCAGGGAGTATGCTGCTCTGTCCTGTTTGATATTTACCCATTTGCAAACAGGTGCGTTGTCGCCATATTCAGCAATCTTGCGCCATACTGAGCAGAAAACGTCATTTTCGGAAATGACACCTGCTATCAGCTCATAGTCTGTGTTGATGCTGGCAGAATAAGGCATACTTACATATCCTAACTCTTTTGTAGGCAGGAGTGATGCATTCTCGCCATCGCCAAGAAGCTCAGAAGACCATGTCTTAAGATTGTCTGTGGAGAGCATGAATCCGTTGTCGGTCTTTTCTATTGCCACTTCATGATAGAGCTCCTCAGGAATCCAGGCAGAACCAGCCTCTACTGATGTCCATGTGATGGACTGAGAAGTTGACTGCTTGACATTAAAGGTCACAGTATAGGCTCGGTTGGAAGCACCGCTCTGTGAAAAGACCCTTAGCTCTCTGGATTGGGAGAAGTCGATACTGTCGGTGCTGCTATATACGTACAAGGAGTCACTCGTCAAACTCTTTATACCTACCTGACCGGAGTTCTTCGTAGAGATGTTGACAATAACATGCTTTAAATCGCACTCTGCAGGAAGCCCCACAGGATTATAGATCTTGTGGTTATACTGATCGATGACGAACACTGGCTTTGTAGACAGTGTCGCCTTGGTGGTCTTTGTTGTACCATCAGAACTTGTTGTGGTAGTATATGTGTTGACTGTTGTCAGCGTAAAAGCTGTGATGGCTGTGTCGTCATAATATGTGACGTCACTGGTATCATTGTCCTTCAGACACGACGTCATGCTTATCGCTGCTACTAGCATCAGACAGAGTGAAAAGATATATCTTTTATTCATTCAAAACTATTTTTTTTCGCAATTTGGCTGCAAATTTACTCACAATTATCCAAAAAGCGCACATTTTCACCTTATAATTATAGAAAATATGTCATAATTTGATTGTTTTTAAGTTTGTTTAGGTATTTAAAGGTAAAAAAAAGAGTGCGGTATGAATCTCTCACCCCGCACTCCTCTTAACGGATGTTAGTATGCATTAGAGTAACTATGCTTAATGCCATTGCCACTACAACGCAACCTAACATTACCGTAGTTTGAAAATCTAATAACATAATCTTTTACCTTAAAAACTAATTTAACTACTAACCTAATGAATATAATATGCAATCATCACGATTGTAAATGCAAAGGTAATGAAATCTGTGGAATTATACAAAAAACAAGGGTGATTTCCGAAGAAACCACCCCTTATTTTGATGTAGGTCAAAAAACTTCTTAGAGCTTTGGACCAGCAGCAACGAGAGCCTTACCAGCCTCGTTACCCTCGTACTTCTTGAAGTTCTTGATGAAACGAGCAGCCAGATCCTTTGCCTTCTCCTCCCACTGAGCAGCCTCAGCATAAGTGTCGCGAGGATCAAGGATAGCAGGATTAACGTTTGGCAGAGCTGTTGGAACCTCGAAGTCGAAGAATGGGATCTTCTTGGTCTCAGCCTTCAGGATGCTGCCATCAAGGATTGCGTCGATGATACCACGTGTATCGGGGATAGAGATACGCTTGCCAGTACCGTTCCAACCAGTGTTTACGAGGTATGCCTTGGCACCGCTCTTCTTCATACGCTTAACCAGCTCCTCAGCATACTTTGTTGGGTGCAGCTCGAGGAATGCCTGGCCGAAGCAAGCAGAGAATGTTGGAGTTGGCTCTGTGATACCACGCTCTGTACCAGCCAGCTTAGCTGTGAAACCAGAGAGGAAGTAGTACTTGGTCTGCTCTGGAGTCAGGATAGATACTGGAGGCAGTACACCGAATGCGTCAGCAGAGAGGAAGATAACGTTCTTAGCCTCTGGACCTGCACTCTTACCATTTACCTTCTGAGCGATCTTCTCGATGTGGTCGATAGGATATGATACACGAGTGTTCTCAGTTACGCTCTTGTCAGCGAAGTCGATCTTACCATCCTCAGCTACTGTTACGTTCTCGAGAAGAGCGTTACGCTTGATAGCTCCGTAGATGTCAGGCTCGTTCTCCTTGCTCAGGTTGATAACCTTAGCGTAGCAACCGCCCTCGAGGTTGAATACGCCCTCGTCGTCCCATCCGTGCTCATCGTCACCAATCAGCAGACGCTTAGGATCGGTAGAAAGAGTGGTCTTACCTGTACCAGACAGACCGAAGAAGATAGCGGTGTTCTTACCCTCCATGTCGGTGTTGGCAGAGCAGTGCATTGAAGCGATACCCTGCAGAGGCAGATAGTAGTTCTGCATAGAGAACATACCCTTCTTCATCTCACCACCGTACCATGTGTTGATGATAACCTGCTCGCGGCTTGTTGTGTTGAAAGCTACACAAGTCTCTGAGTTCAGACCCAGCTCCTTGTAGTTCTCAACCTTTGCTTTAGAAGCGTTATAGATAACGAAGTTAGGCTCAAACTTCTCGAGCTCCTCAGCTGTTGGCTGGATGAACATGTTCTTTACGAAGTGTGCCTGCCATGCTACCTCAACGATGAAGCGAACAGCCAGACGAGTAGCCTCGTTAGCACCGCAGAATGCGTCAACTACGTAAAGCTCCTTGTTGCAGAGCTCCTTGATGGCGATCTCCTTAACCTTTGCCCATACTTCCTCAGACATGGGGTGGTTGTCGTTCTTATATTCCTCAGTAGTCCACCATACCTTGTCCTGGCTCTGTGCATCCTTTACGATGTACTTGTCCTTAGGTGAACGGCCGGTATAGATACCTGTCATTACGTTAACAGCGTCGAGCTCGGTGTTTACACCCTTGTCGAAGCCTGTAAGGCCAGCCTTTGTCTCCTCAGCGAAGAGGTACTCATAAGATGGATTGTGAGCAATCACGGTAGAACCGGTGATGCCATACTGTGTTAAATCTAACTTTGCCATATTACTAATCTATTTTAAGTTTGTGAATATTATCCTCGTTATTATTTCGAATTGCGCTGCAAAATTACAAAGAAATTATGAATTGCGGAGTATGAACAGAGAATTTATTTGCGCGCACACAATCCTTTTAAGTTTAATTAAACCATTTTTCAGAATCTTGTTATCGCTTTTGTCATACCGACATAACAATTAAATATCGTCGAAGAAATGAAAAAAATCGCTTTTTGTTTTGCGAATTCCACTATTTACACTATCTTTGCACCCAAACTTAGAACAAAAGATTATTATGGAGGTTATCGATTTCAGTAAAAGCAACTCGATTATCAATCAGTATATGTCGGAGTTGCGCGACAAGAACTACCAGAAGAACCGGCTCCTGTTCCGGCATAACATCAAGCGTATCGGTGAGATGATGGCTTACGAACTCTCGAAGACCCTTGAGTATAAGTCAAAGACAATCACTACACCTCTTGGTACTATCGACATTCCTCTGCCGAAGGATGATATGGTGGTAGCTACAGTGCTTCGTGCAGGCCTGCCTTTCCATGAGGGCTTCCTGAATGTGTTTGACAAGGCGGACAACGGTTTTGTATCTGCATTTAGAATGTATATAAACCGTGAACATACCGAGGTGGGTGTGCATACGGAATATATCGCCACGCAAAGTGTCAAGAACAAAACATTGTTAATTGTTGATCCTATGCTCGCCACTGGCGGAAGTCTGGCAGCAGCTATTGACTCATTGCTTCAGACGGGCAAGCCTAAAAAAATACATCTGTGTTGTGTGATTGCGGCTCCTGAAGGTATTGAGGTGGTGAAGGAAGCATTGCCGGAAGGCTCTACTATTTGGTGTGCTGCTATTGACCAGGGTATGAATGAGCAGAAGTACATAGTGCCCGGTTTTGGTGATTGTGGTGACCTTTGCTACGGCGAAAAACTGCAAAGTTTCAGGAAGATAGCAGATAAATAACTAAAAAAGCCCTCCGAGCGGAGGGCTTTAAAATTATATGAGGTGAAGGGTTCCCATCAGGTATACCAGACCGAAACCTAATACCATTGATATTATACCCATGATGACACCCATCTTCGCCATCTCATTCTGCTTTACATAACCAGTGGCGAAAGCAAGTGCATTCGGTGGTGTAGAGATAGGCAGGATCATAGCTGATGAGGCTGCGATGGCTACTCCGATAAGTACTGTTGGCGTTCCTCCGATAGGAGCCAGCTTGTCGCCCATAGCACCGCATACGATTGCCAGAATAGGCATCAGCAGGGCTGCTGTGGCAGAGTTAGAGATGAAGTTTGACAACAGGTAGCAGATGGCTCCTCCCATGAGCAGTATAAGCATCGGTGAGAACTCTCCGAAAGGAATACTCTCTACGGCATTGGCTGCCAGACCAGATGAGTTAAGGCCATAGCCGAGGGCGAAACCGCCGGCAACCATCCAGATAACACTCCAGTTGATCTGCTCCAGGTCGCGCTTGTTGATAACGCCTGTCAGGGCGAATACCATGAACGGTATCATAGCTACAGTATAAGAGTTAATGCCAGTAACACTGTCGAGCAACCATAGGGCTACTGTAACGAAAAATGTTATGATAACCACATTTGCGTGGAATCCCTTCTTCATGCCGCCATCGATCTTAAGTTCGATGGTCTTCTGTGTGAATGGGAACATCTTCAGAAGTATCCTCCAGCTGATGAACAGCAGAATGATAACGAGTGGGAACATAAACATCATCCACTGTCCAAAGCCTAATCCGAGGTTCAGACCCTCTGGGTCATTAAGATACTTCAGGGCAATGGTGTTTGGAGGTGTTCCGATAGGTGTGCCCATACCTCCGAGGTTGGCTGCAACGGGTATTGACATCGCAAGGGCGATACGGCCCTTTCCTTCTGGGGGCAGCTGATGGAATACTGGTGTGAGGAATGTCAGCATCATGGCTGCTGTAGCTGTGTTGGACACGAACATAGAGAACAGACCCGTGATAAGCAGGAATCCTAACAACACCATCTCGCTTCGTTTGCCGAAAGGCATCAGTAAAATTTTGGCCAACTGAGCATCAAGACCTGTTTTCGTGGCCGCAATAGCAAGTACGAAACCTCCGATGAACAGCATGATTACAGGGTCTGCAAATGTTGCCATCACTCCCTTGTAGGAGAGCAGCTTACCTACCTCGGCCTCGTTCACCATAGGCGCTATGCCACTGTCGGAACAGAACAGCAGCATCAGCACGATGATACCTACTGATGTAGCCCAGGAACTGACAATCTCGAGCACCCACATCAGTGTGGCAAAGGCGAAAATAGCGATAATACGTTGTTGAATAACTGTTAGGTTTTGGATGCCATACCACTCTGTTGGCATGTTCCAGAGAAGAAGTGTTACGATAGCCACTAAGGCAATCTTCATTGCACGCTTGGTGCTGTCTTCTGGATGATATTTCCTCTGGTGACGTACTTTGTGGTATGCGTCTACGAGGTGAAATCCTTCATAAATATGAAACATACTGCTGGTAGAATTAATTAATTTTCAAAATCGCCTGCAAAATTACTACATTAATCTCAATCTGCGGCTCTTGCTGTCTAATTATATTCGGATAAAGAGTGCATAAATACACAAAAAACGAAGTAAGAGAGATTGCTTGGGTGAAGATTGATATGTGGAGTTGACAATTGTTCGCTCGTTCCTTAATTATATTATGCGCTATGCTTTTTGACTGTATAGTTAGAGTGTTTTTACCTCTTCTTCCGACAAAATGTCCGGTCTTTCTGTCATATTGACATATAATAACCCGCTGGCATCTTTCTTGCCTAATGCTATGTGAACATCGCCCGTTAAGAGCCTTGTTCGTAACGAATAGTATTAACAATTTAAAGTATAATTAGGAGGTAAAGATTATGATGCCAGTATTGAGATCAAACAATTGGATGCCATCAGTGTTTAATGATTTTTTTGATCCAGATTTCCTGCCAAAGACCAGTTGCACTGCTCCTGCTATCAATGTGAAAGAAAGTGACAAGGCCTACACTGTAGAACTTGCTGCTCCGGGCATGAAAAAGGAGGATTTTAATGTTCATATCAACGATGAGGGTAATCTTGTCGTAAAGATGGAGAACAAACAGGAGAAGAAGGAAGAGGATAAGAACACCCGCTATCTGCGTCGTGAGTTCAGCTATTCGAAATTCGAACAGACCCTGATATTGCCAGACGACGTAAAGAGGGAAGATATCTCTGCACGTGTAGATAATGGGGTACTTACAGTGGATCTCCCTAAAATTGTAGAAGAGAAGGTTAAAGTTTCAAGACAGATTGATATTGCATAAGTTTTAGGTTTTTCGTTATGGGTTAATTAATAATCCTCCGATGTGACGTCGGGGGATTATTTTTTTGCATGATTGTTTGCGAATATGCACGAAAAGTTGTATCTTTGCAAAAAATACTGGTTTTTGATGAATCGAAAGATATTTATAGTGCTTTCTGCCATTATTTTGGCAGGACTTGGGGTTAAGGCCCAGAATGTGGTTAAAGAGCTGAAAGCCGATGTAAACCGTTCTGCAGGGACATACTATTCATTACCAGCGATAAAGACGGAACATGATACGCCGGCACCTGCAGGAATGAAGCCTTTTTATATTAACCATTATGCATGCCCCTCATCGTACTATCTCGAAAAGGGAGAATACTACAATGATCCGTTGGCTGTATTTATGAAAGCCGATAGTCTGGGTAAGCTTACAAAGTTGGGGAAGGATGTACTGCGACAACTTGTCATCGTTCATGATGATGCCCATAATCGTACAGGTGAACTGACAATAAAGGGTATGGCTCAAAGTCGCGGGGCTATGAAGTTAATGGTAGAGCGATTTCCCGAGGCCTTTACGAAAAACGGATATTATAGTGCAAGAAGTGTAGTGCAGAACCGTAGCATCCTGACTATGGTGGAGTCGGCAGCCCAGCTGTCGAAGATGTTCGGACCACAGACTGTTGGAACAAGAGTGTCGCATGGAGAACAGTCTTTTATGAATCCGCAGGACAAAGATCTGACAGACGACCGCATTGACACACTGACAATGGAGCGATACAAAAGATTTGCTGCTCTGAACACAGATGAGATACGTCTGATGGAGTCGCTCTTCAATGATCAGAATTATGTAACGATCAATGTCGATCCTTATATCTTAAGCCAGCATCTCTTCAGACTTGCTGGGAGTATACAGCATACAGAATTGGCAGGTAGAATCACACTCTATGATCTCTTCACGCCCGAGGAGATACATCGTCATTGGAGGAAAAATAATGCATGGAACTATATCAACTATGGAGCATTCAAGCTTAATGGTGCTCGTCAGCCTTTCCTCCAGAGGGGCGTCCTCAGAAACATGATACATATGGGAGACAGTATGTTGAAACGGAATAATCCAGTGGCTCATATACGTTATACTAACGAGAGGGTGATAATGGGGCTTGCTTGTCTGATGGAACTTAATAACTGTGGACTTGAGACGGAAAATCTAGATTCTCTTGAACATCATGGCTGGGCAGACTATAAGATAGCACCATTGGGAGGCAGTATAGTGATGATTTACTATCGTAAGCACAAAGACGATCCAAATATACTTGTTAAGGTATTGCTAAACGGTAGGGAGGCACGTCTGCCCATGAAAACTGATTGTGCACCATATTATCGTTGGAACGATGTTAAGCGCTATTATTTACGAAAGCTGTACCGTTACGAGAGCGAGAGATTCAATGAAACGAATAAAACGACAAGAAGTAATGAATAACGATAAGATATTATTATTTGTGAGAGGATTGGTGGTATTATTTGTTTCCCACTTCTCTCTTGTGGTATCTCAGGCCCAGACGGTGATGGATCTTATCAGGGAGAAACCTCAGTACGCATCGTGCAATTATAATACCTATCCTGATTCCATTGTGACAGAGTTGACTCCTGCTCCAGAAGGTAAGAAACCGTTCTATCTGTCCCACTACGGGCGTCACGGCTCAAGATATATAAGTAGCCGTAGCGGATATGATATCCCGTATACGATGATGAATCATGCAGACAGTGTGGATGAACTTACTCCAACGGGTAGACGTGTGCTGGAAGAGATGCGTTTGATAATGGCAGACACGGAAAGACGTTGGGGAGAGTTGACGAACTATGGAAGAAAACAACATCGCAATATAGCTCGTAGGATGATTGAGCATTTCCCTGAGATTTTCTGCAAAGGTGCGAGAGTGAAGGCTATCAGTACTGTAGTACCGAGATGTATTGAATCCATGGGTGCGGCAATGATTGAGATGTTCCGGATCAATCCGGATCTTGATATTACCATGGATGCTTCAAAGCGTACTATGTGGTATATGAACTATCAAGATCCTAAGCTGCGCAAATATATGACTACGGAGGCAAGGAAAGCCTATGACAAATATACTTCAGGATTGTTGGTTAACACTCGTCTGATGGAGATAATCTTCAAGAATCCTGACCTTGTCAAGGAAATAGTGGATGAAGACTACTTCAACTATTACTTGATGAAAATGGGATTATTCCAGCAGAATACGGATCGCTATAAGGATACTTATCTGCAGGATCTCTTCCTTACAGAAGAACTGTACCGTATGTGGCAGATAGACAATGCCCTTTGGTACATCCAGTGTGGGGCATATAAGGTGAATGGCGGGAAACAACCCTATTCACAACGATACCTTTTACGTCAGATTATTGCTGATGCCGATAGTTGCTTTAAACTTGTGAGCCCAGGAGCACAGTTGAGATATGGACATGAGACATGTCTGTTGCCATTGGTATGTCTGCTTGGTGTCAATGGCTTCGATTTTGAGACAGACAAGTTTGAGGATCTTGAGGAAAATGGCTGGTGGTGTTCAAGTGTATTCCCTATGGGCTCGAATATCCAGTTTGTGTTCTACCGAAGAGATATAAAAGATCAGGACGTGCTGTTTAAAGTGCTGCTAAATGAGGTTGAGGCCAGTTTGCCAATAAAAACTGATTGTGCTCCGTATTATCATTGGAAGGATTTCAAGGATTATTATCTTAAGAAAATTGATGCTTACAAAGAATAACAAAAATCCCCTGATTCTCGTGAACCAGGGGATTTTTGTTATTCACTTTAAAACGGTTGCTTATTTTACTGTCCAAATGTCATTTGTCTCAAGAAGTTCTGTGAAGTTATGATACTTCTTCATGCCAGAAACCTCTTCAAGCTGTGCATAGACAGCATCGTTGTAGGTGGGAGCATCAACATCGCGGATAACACCGAGGGCTATGGGGAATCCATCCTCTGGAGTCATCATGGCGAGCTTCAGCTGCAGCGTGTTGTCCACGCATTTTGCATCGTGAACAAGTATGTCGTCTATTGTATAGCCGTCCTTACCGATTTCTACAACCTTCAGACCAAAACCCTGCTGTACAAGTCCGAACTCATTGTTTTCACCGAAGACGAGTTTCTCACCGTGCTTAACGTAGATGGCATTCTTCTTACGACCTTCATTGTTGTAAACTATGTCATGACAGTGATCGTTGAAGATTACACAGTTCTGCAGTACCTCAGTAACACTTGCACCCTTATGCTCGTAGGCTGCCTTCAGCACCTCAACAGTACCTTTGGCATCAGTAGCTACACAACGTGCGAAGAAATGTCCGCGGGCACCAAAGCAGAGCTCTGCGGGACGGAAAGGATCTTCTACAGTACCATAGGGTGATGACTTAGATACAAATCCACGAGGTGAGGTGGGAGAGTACTGACCCTTTGTAAGACCGTAGATACGGTTGTTCAGAAGAATCATGTTAAGGTCGATATTACGACGGTTGGCGTGGATGAAATGGTTACCACCGATAGCCAGACCGTCACCATCGCCTGATACCTGCCATACTGCAAGTTTAGGATTTGCTACCTTGGCACCGGTAGCGATAGCTGCTGCACGTCCGTGGATGGTGTTCATGCCGTATGTTGCCATATAGTGAGGCAGACGGCTGGAACATCCGATACCACTTATTACTGCGATATTCTCTGGAGCTACGCCAATCTCGGCCATAGCCTTATGGAGTGAAGCCAGGAAGAAATGGTCGCCACAACCAGGGCACCAACGGGGCTGGCCTTTCTTAAAATCTTGTGCTGTATAACTCATAATATTACTTCTTTATAATGTCTTCGAATGCGTTGACTAACTCTTCTACCACGAATGGCTGACCCTTTACCTGATTGAACTGTGCAGGAACGAAGTTGTCGACCTTCATGCGCAGGTAACCTGCCAGCTGACCCATATTCTGCTCGGCAACAACAACCTTCTTGTATTTTGTGAGTACCTCGGCGGTGTTCTTTGGCAGTGGGTTAAGATACTTAAAATGTGTCTGAGCTACCTTATAGCCCTTCTGACGAAGCTCATCCATAGCTGCACGCAGATGACCATATGTAGAGCCGAAACCTACGATGAGGAGGTCTGCATCCTGTACGTCGCCCTCAACTTCGAGATCGGGAACCTGAATGTTTGCAATCTTCTGCTGACGCAGACGGGTCATCAGGTCGTGATTCTCAGGATTGGTAGAGATAGCACCTGTCTGGTTGTCTTTCTCCAGTCCTCCAAGAATATGTGTAAAGCCCTCACGACCAGGAACAGCCCAATAACGTGTGCCGTTCTCAGCACGCATATATGGTGTCCACTTGCCCTTCAGTTCCTCTGGTACATATGGAGGGTTGATTGGATCAAGCTTCGCAATCTCTGGCAGTTTGAATGCTCCAGAGCCGTTGGCTACAAAGGCATCGGTAAGAAGTACCACTGGAGTCATGTGCTCAAGTGCGATCTTACAAGCCTGATAAGCGGCATCGAAACAGTCTGTAGGACTTGTTGCTGCCATCACTGGCATCGGGCTCTCACCATTACGTCCGAAGAGTGCCTGCAGCAGGTCTGTCTGCTCTGACTTTGTTGGCAGACCGGTAGCAGGACCGCCACGCTGTACGTCGAGTACAACGAGTGGCAACTCCATGATTACTGCAAGGTTCATGGCCTCAGACTTAAGGCAGATGCCAGGACCGGAAGTTGATGTTACACCCAGGGCACCTGCAAAAGAGGCACCGAGTGCAGAAGCACAACCGCTGATCTCATCCTCACATTGAACTGTGATGACACCGCATGACTTGTGCTTAGAGAGTTCATGAAGTACATCGGTAGCAGGAGTGATGGGGTAAGAACCAAGATATAGCTTCAGTCCGGCTTTCTCTGCGGCAGCAATGAATCCATAGGCTGTGGCCTTATTGCCTGTGATGTCCATATAGCGTCCGGGCTCTTTCTCCTTAGACTCTACACGATATACGTTTACTGTAGAGGAATGGGTGTTATGTCCGTAATCATAACCAGCCTGGATAACCTTGATGTTTGCTTCTGCAATGGCAGGCTTCTTGGCGAATTTCTCTTTCAAGAAGTTTGCTACGAGGTTCAGATCACGATCGAAGATCCAGCACACCAGTCCCAGGGCGAACATGTTACGACACTTCATCATGGCTTTCATGTCCATGCCAGAGTCTGCAAGACAATCCTTAACCATTGTGGTAAGAGGGCACTGGATAACACGATCAGGGTCGATGCCCATCTCTCCGAGATAGTCTTCTGTCTTGAATTGAGCCTTCTCCAGATCCTTTGGTCCAAAAGAGTCTGTGTCTATAATGATAGTTGCACCTGCCTTTGCATAACGATACTGGGTCTTCAGTGCTGCTGCATTCATTGCTACCAGTACATCGCACTTGTCACCGGGGGTGTAAACCTTACCAGCTCCAATGTGAACCTGGAATCCGGAAACACCTGTCAGCGATCCTTGCGGGGCACGGATGTCAGCGGGATAGTCAGGGAATGTAGAGATGCCGTTACCAACGGTGGCACTAACCGTAGAGAAGATGTTTCCAGCAAGCTGCATACCGTCACCGGAATCACCTGAGAAGCGGACAACTACCTGGTCCAACTCCTTCACTTCCAATTTTTCTGCCATAATTATTTAGTTTATTACTAACTTTTTCTAAATTGGCTGCAAAATTATTCAATTTTACTCATATATCCAAAAGAAAACAAAAAAAAATGCATATTTGCTTCTTTTCTGATAACAAATATGCATATTTATTGAATTTTGTGCGCCAATTCTGGATTATATGCACTTTTCTTCTATTAATATTCAAAAGAACTTCCTCCTAAGAACTCGCGCAACAATGATGTTGGTGGTATCTGAGTCTCGGGTATCGGCTTGATATACCTAAGGAACTTAAGCAGACGATACGCTTCTGCATACTCTGGACAGTTCTCTGGCACTTGTTCGAGCAGAGGCTCTGCTTGACTCTTTATCACGGCCAGCTCAAAGAGCATGGCAGAGTTGAACATGGCGTCGGCATTCTCCTGGAATGGGAATATCCACTTGTTCTCTCCTGCACGTACAGAAGGCCAACGACGTATCGTCTCACGTGCATTGACACCACGATACTTATTGTCGCGAATGATACGACGCAAGAGACGGTTGTCTGTCGTGGGGATGTAGTTGTGGTTGTCCAGCAGGATGGTTGTCAGTGCTGAGGCATATACGCGGAAGATCTGTTCGTCAGGAATCTGCGACGTCAGTTCGGGATTCAGGGCGTGGATGCCTTCCACCACGAGGATCTCGTTATCATGAAGGCGGAGTTTCTTACCGCTCTTCTGGCTCGTGCCTGTTGGGAAGTCGTAGCGTGGAAGTTCGATCTCGTCACCGCGGAAGAGTGCTGTCAGCTGCTCGTTCAGCAGGGGCAGGTTCAGGGCGTGCAAATTCTCGAAGTCGTAGTCGCCCTTCTCGTCAATAGGCGTCTTGTCACGATCCAGGAAGTAGTCGTCGAGCGAGATACCTACTGGCATGATACCATTGACGGCGAGTTGTACACTAAGACGTTTGCATGTCGTAGTCTTACCGCTGGAAGATGGTCCTGCGATGAGCACGAGCTTGATGCCTTTCCTCTGGGCAATCTCATCGGCAATCTTGGCAATCTTTTTCTCTTGAAGGGCCTCGCTGATTTGGATGAGCATCGAGGAGTGTCCTTCACTGATGACTTCGTTGAGGTCGCCTATTGTGCGCAGCCCTAGGATGTCCTGCCACTGGTGGTGCTCCTTGAATATACCGAACATCTTGTCCTGATGTGTCATCTCACCCAGCTCGTTGGGATGTTCACGGGATGGCAGACGAAGCAGCAGACCATCGTAATACTTCTCCACTCCAAAGAGATATATCTGGGAGGTATTGGTGAGCAGGGAGCCATAGTAGTAGTCTACATAGCCGTCGATGTCGTAATATGTGGAAAACAATCTTCCTGTGGACTTTAGCAGTTTCACTTTCGATCGGTTGTGCAGGCTGTCGAATAGTTGTATGGCCTCCTCGGTAGTGGTTTCGTGGCGGTGTATTGGCAGTGCCGCATCGATAATCTCCTGCATACGCCGACGGATGGCTCCTGCATCATCCAGGGTCACGGGACGTCCGATGTTCAGGTTTACATAATAACCGTTGCTTACAGGGATGTCGATGGCCACCTTGCATGGGGTGAAGATGTCATGGGCGGCTTTGCAAAGCACGAAGAACAGACTTCGGGTGTAAGCTCTGGAACCGCTGGATGAAGTGATGTCGAGAAACTCCACCTCCTTCTGTTTGTAGGCCCGATAGTGCATTCCTTCTACCTTGTTGTTGACGTGGGCGGAGACGGGACCATGCTCCATCTGTAGCCCTGACAGTTTATACACTTCTTCAAGATTGCTGCCTAAGGGCACTTTAACAGTCTTGCCGTTGTTGCGTACATATATCTTAATTTTATCCATAAATTGTAACTCGTTTTAGGAATTATGCTGCAAAGATAAAAAAAAACTATGATATTCTGCGTAATTTGAGGCTTTTTTATTATCTTTGTACCCGAAATTTCGAATGTAAAGCTTTGGTTTATGTCAATTTGGATTATTTTTAAGCTTCTGGGCTCACTTGCACTTCTCATGTTTGGTATGAAGTCAATGAGTGAGGCTCTGCAAAAGATGGCGGGTCCGCAGCTGCGACACGTGCTTGGTGCAATGACCACCAATAGGTTTACGGGAATGCTTACTGGTATGCTGGTTACTGCTTCTGTACAGTCGTCAACAGCTACCACAGTTATGACAGTGTCATTCGTTAATGCCGGACTGCTCACTCTGGCTCAGGCCATTTCCGTCATCATGGGTGCCAACATAGGTACCACCCTTACGGCATGGATTATGTCGGCTGGTATGTCGTTTGATATCACAAGTGCTGTATATCCAGCCTTCTTCATGGGAATAATACTCATCTATCTGAAGAAATACCGCTATATCGGTGATTTCCTCTTCGGACTGTCGTTCCTGCTCCTTGGACTGGGAACACTGCGTGTTACTGGTACGGAGATGAATCTTGGTGAGAATCAGACACTTCTCAATTTCTTTGCTTCTTTCGATCCAACATCCTTCTGGACCACGCTGATATTCTTGATTCTCGGAGGTATAATGACGTTCTGTGTACAATCATCGGCAGCGGTGATGGCCATCACGATGATTCTCTGTTCCAGTGGCGCACTGCCGATCTATCAGGGTATCGCTCTGGTGATGGGTGAGAACATCGGAACAACCGTTACCTCAAACCTCGCAGCTCTGTCTGCCAATACGCAGGCTCGCCGTGCTGCCCTGTCGCATATGTTCTTCAACTTCTTCGGAGTATTCTGGATCCTGTTCATTTTCCGTCCGTTTGTTGATGCAGTATGTGGCCTGGTGGGTTATGATGTTACAATGACAAAGGAAGCGGCTGGTGTGCAGGCATTCATGGCAAATGCTGCCAAACTGAGTTTTGTGCTTGCAGCGTTCCATACGTGCTTTAATGTTGTGAACACATTCATCCTTATCTGGTTCGTTCCACAGATAGAGCGTCTTGTATGCTGGGTTATCAAACCAAAGAGAGTCGACGAGGAAGAGGACTTCCGTCTGCACTTTATTACTGCTGGTTTCATGAAGACTCCTGAGCTTTCAGTGCTTGAGGCACAGAAGGAGATACAGTCGTTCTCTGAGCGTATGCAACGTATGTTTGATATGGTGCGAGAACTGCTGACATTGTCATCCAGCTCGAACAATAAGAAGGATAATAAGGAGGCGGATTTCAACAAACTCTATTCCCGAATTGAGAAATATGAGGGAATATCCGACAATATGGAACTCGAAATCGCCAACTACCTCGACTCTGTAAGTAATGCACATCTATCTGACGATACAAAGGGTAAGATCCGTGCCATGTTGCGTGAGATATCAGAGTTGGAGAGTATCGGTGACGCCTGCTTCAATATGGCTCGTACCATCTCGCGTAAATACAACGGAAAGGAAGATCACTTCAATGAGAAACAGTATGAGCATATCTATCAGATGATGGAGCTCACCATGCAGTCACTTGCTGAGATGAATAAGCTGATGCGTGGCCGTCGTGAGGGATATGATGTGAACCGCACGTTTAACATCGAGCATGAGATAAACAACTTCCGCAACCAGTTGAAGTCACAGAACATCAACGATGTCAACAACCATGAGTATACTTACGCTGTTGGTACCATTTATATGGATCTCATCAATGAGTGCGAAAAGCTCGGTGACTATGTTGTTAATGTTGTTGAGGCCCGTATGGGTATCAGATAATATCTGTTGATAGATTAAAAATCCCCGAATCGTTTGGCGGTTCGGGGATTTTTGTGTACCTTTGCAGCCGATTTTATCAAGGGGTGCTCGCTAGTGCGGGCTGAGATGATACCCTCATACCTGATACGGGTAATGCCGACGTAGGGATGGATAGTATTCATGATGACTCCCCTTTTCATTATTTATTAATAAAAAGAAAAAAGATGAAAAAATTGATTTTCGGGATGACTGCGCTGGTGTGCGCAGCAAGTGTAAATGCACAAAACAAGGCTGCACTGTATGACTCAACACAGGTGGAACAGTTGCAGGAGGTGGTTGTTCGTGGTGTAAGGGCTCAGAAGAATGCCCCATACGCTATCGCCAACATCAAAAAAGACAAGCTTAACGAGTTTTCGAAGACTGGTAAGGAGCTGCCTTTCCTGTTCTCACAGACACCAGGCGTGATTGCGTGGAGTGAGAATGGATTGGGTACTGGTACTACTTATATGCGTATTCGTGGTGCCGGTGACTCACGTATAAATGTGACACTCGACGGTGTTCCTCTTAACTCGCCAGAAGACCAGTGTGTGTTCTGGGCAAACATGAACTCTTATGGTTCGTTGCTCGGCTCTGTACAGATACAACGTGGTGTTGGTACCTCAACAAATGGTGACGGAGCCTTCGGTGGTACTGTGGCATTGTCGTCAGCTACACCTTCACAGACTCCAACCGCAGAATTATCAGGATCTTATGGCTCGTTTAATACCTTTAATGTCGGAGGAAAGTTCTCTACAGGCCTGCTGTGGAACCACCTTATCATCGACGGAGCTTACCACCAGACGAATACCGATGGATTCCTGCATGGAACGTCAGGTCGCAGCGGAAGCTACTATGGCGGGCTGACATGGCTTGGTGAAAAGTTTAAGATAAGCTATAAGAATATCGGAAACTTCGAACGTACAGGTCAGGCTTGGAACGGTGTGACAGCTGGTACCAACGACCTGAGTATCATGGACGGTACCTATGGCAGCAAGACTGGCATCAAGACCTATGAAGACATGTGGAATGTAGGCCTTGGTAAGTTTAACTCCCTCTATGAAGGACTGATTATCGGTGATGACGGCACCTATTCTACAGAGAGATTCAAGATGAGCGACGGCTCTTATTGGGACAAGACTACAGATAACTTCTGGCAGAATCATAATATCCTCTCTGCTGCTTTTGAACTCAGCGACAGATGGACAGCTACAGCTTCACTCCACTATACCTATGGATTCGGATACTATGAGGAGTTCCGTCCAAACAATAAACTCTCCAAGTTCGGACTCGTTGCAACAGATGCTGATGGCAAAAATATCAAGAGAACTGATTTCGTTCGTAAGAAAGGATTGACACAACATAGCTATGGAGCGATACTGAATGCAAATTACAAGGATGAGCGTTGGGACGTCATCGCAGGCGTTTCTGAACAGGAGTTCTCCGGGAACCACTTTGGTTTTGTGACATACGCAGCCAACGACTTCGTACGTAAGGCGTATCTGGCAAGCGGTGATCATAAGTATTACGATTCTGATGCCACCAAGTTTGATGCAAATGCTTTTGTTAAGGCTGCTTATCATATCAACGAACAGTGGGATGTCTTTGCCGACCTCCAGTATCGCTATGTACAGTATGAGACGGATGGTATCAACGATAAGTTCTATGATGACGAGAGCGGTTATTACAATCAGCGACTCGACATCGACAAGCACTTCCATTTCCTGAATCCTAAGGCTGGCTTCTCATGGAGTCTTGGGGGGCACCGTGTTTATGGCTCGGCAGCAATAAGCCATCGTGAACCAGAACGTAATAACTATACAGATAACGGTTCTTATCCTGCACCGAAGGCTGAGCAACTGCTCGATTTCGAACTGGGATATAACTATACCGGCAATACATGGCATGTTGGCATAAACGGATATTATATGAAGTATACAGACCAGTTTGTACAGACTGGTGAGGTGAGTGATATCGGTGAGAAGCTCACAACCAACATCAAGGACTCTTATCGTTGTGGTGCAGAGCTGCAGGCAGGTGTTAATGCCACTCCTTGGCTCACTGTCGAGGGAAATGCTGCCCTGAGCACTAATAAGATCAAGGATTTCGACGAGGTGGTGGAAGATTGGGACAATGGTTCAACAACCATCCACTACGACAACTCTACTCTGGCATTCTCTCCTTCTGCAATACTGAATGGTTTTATAACCTTGCACCATAAGGGATGGCAGGCTGTATGGCACACAAACTTTGTTTCTCGTCAATATCTTGATAATACAGAGTGTAAGGATCGTTCGCTGCCCAGCTATTCTACATCAAATGCGTCATTACGCTACACTCTGAAACCTAAGAAGGTGTTAAAGGAGGCTATCTTCGGATTGAACTTCAATAACATCTTCAATAAGCGTTATGCTGCCAATGGATGGGTGTACTCGGCTATCTATGCCAGTGGCGGTCATGATAATAACAACAGATACTACCAGATAGGATTCATCCCGATGGCCGGATTCACAATGTCTGGAAACGTAACGCTGAGATTTTAGATAGTTGATAGTTGACAGTTGATAGTTGACAGTTATGATTACATTTGTGGCGGAACATTGGCTCGATATAACGACAACCATACTTGGACTGGCATATATTCTCCTGGAGTATAAGGCCAGTGCCTGGATGTGGGCTGTAGGATTCGTGATGCAGGCATTGGGAATAGTGCTATACTATGATAAAGGACTCTATGCCGACTGCGGCATGGAGTTCTATTATCTTTCGATGACAGCCTACGGATACTGGAAATGGATAAGGGGCTCGGCAAAAAAAGAGCCACTGCCTATAACATTCTTCCCCAAAAGACTCATCCTGCCATGGTTGGTTATTATCGCAGCCGTTTGGGGAGTGATATACTGGCTTCTGGTAACATTCACTAATTCTAATGTTCCGTTGGCAGACAGCTTTACTACGGCACTGAGCATCGTGGGCATCTGGGCTTTGGCTCATAAATACCTCGAACAGTGGTTTATATGGATTGCTGTCGATGTTGTCACATGTGTACTCTATTTCTATAAGGATATTCCATTCAAGGCTTCACTCTACGGACTATATGTGGTCATTGCTGTGCTGGGATATCTGAAATGGCGCAAAATGGTGGTAAAGGATTAAACTGCATACATTGTGAGAAACAATCTGCTTGAAAAGTGTCCATTGCTTATGCCTGCTATCTGTATGATGGTGGGTATAATTATTGGAGATTATCTCATGGCAGAGATACCGCTGTTACCGATATTTATCGGGATGGTAGTGGTGTCTGTATTATTGTGGAGATTTGAGGTCCTTCAGTCTGTGGCAATTGTAATGTGTTTCTTTTTTCTTGGGTGGCTGCTGATAAGTTGGCAAAAGGAGAAAAGTAAAATAACGTGGCCGGAAGAAGAGGTAGCCTATGAGGCTGTGGTGATGAGTGAACCGGTTGTGAAACCAAAGACAATGGCAGTAGATATCCTTATCACAGGAAATGGACAGAAACTGAAATGCTATCTCTATAAGGACGACAGGAGCAAAGCTTTGAGGATCGGTGATGGGCTGAAGGTGCAGTCTAAAATCAACCCCAATAGTGATTGGTATAGCGGCAACTTCAACTATCGTAGATATCTTGAGATTCATGGTTTCTCAGGGAATACCTTTGTCTCAAGTTGGAAATGGCAGAAGGCTCAGGTTTCACTTTCCGGCATCTCAAGGCTGGAGCGCTCAAAACTATTCTTCCTGAAACTACGTAGCAGTATCCTCGACAGAATAAGAAATTATCAATCAGCTGATGCCTATGCTGTTGTGGCAGCTATGGCTCTGGGCGACAAGTCGGCATTGACCAAGGAACTCAAAGATGTCTATTCCATCACTGGAGCCTCTCATGTATTGGCCCTTAGCGGACTCCACCTCGGCATTATCTACACCCTGTTGTCGCTATTGGTTCGAGGACGTCGTTGGCAGATGGCCTCACAGTTGTTGATTATACTGAGCATCTGGGCTTTCGCCTTTCTCGTCGGGCTCTCTACAAGTGTGGTGCGCTCTGCCATGATGCTGAGCATTTATGCCTTGATGTCGTTGGGGCATCGCGATAAGATGTCTGTCAACACGCTGGCTTTCTCTGCGATAGTTCTGTTGATTTTCAATCCGCTGTCGCTCTTCGATGTAGGTTTTCAGATGTCGTTTATGGCTGTCTTTGCCATTCTGATTCTCTATCCATTGTTCGAGGGTGTGTTCTCGCAGGAGTATCTGTTGTCGCATCGGATTGTCAGGTGGGTGTGGGCAATGGTGACTGTATCCTGTGCTGCACAGATAGGCGTCGCTCCATTGATTGCCTATTACTTCGGACGTTTCTCCACCTATTTCCTTCTAACGAACTTCGTCGTCATCCCTGCCACCACGCTTATCCTCTATCTCTCGCTTTTGGTGTTCATCGTTCCCTCCCTCGCGTACCTATTATTATATGTAGTAGGTCTGCTGAATAGCGTTCTGACTAAGATGGCTGCACTCCCAGGCGCCAGCATCGATGGATTAACCCCAACTGTCTTACAGGTTGTGATGGTTTATGTCATCATAGCCTCATGCTACTTTTTGGTTCTTTTTCTGCGCAAAAATTCAAAAGGAGCCTACATGCCTACATAAAAACGCTATAACTTTCTGTATTTGATAGAGATAGCTTTGTTTTCATCCTACATAAAGCCTACATAAAGCCTACATGTTGCCTACATAAATTTGCCCCAAACTATATCAAAATGCCTGTTTCTTAACATTTGCATAGGGTACTAACTCGATGAAAGATACGGGTTCTCAGGTTTTTTAGTTAATGGTAGCAGGAAAATTCTCGAGAGAATTTTGTGCTTAGATACGTACTAACAATTGCTAAGTAGTGAGGTAATCGTCAAATTCTCTCGAGAATTTATTGCTTCCATTAAGAGAAAGTGAGGCGTAATGAAGTTCTCGTTGCCGCTAAGAGCATGGGGGCAGGATTGCGTCAACTGTCCAGACTTACTGGAGTTTCGTTTGGTGTTATACAACAGTTGTGAGAATAAAAAAATGATCATCAGAACCGACCCTTGATTTTTTTCGCTCATGCCCTGCTATTCATGGGGACAGATTCTGAGTCATACAGAGATAGGAATGTTATCTGAAATATGCAAATAATCTCGCATATATTTGCATATATGCAATTTTTTGATTATCTTTGCATACGTTAGCAACATCGAAAAATATAAATAGGATGAGCGACGAACAGAAATATACCATTCAAGGCTTGGATGAATACATCCGCCAGGGAGAGCCGAATCAACGTGAACGTAGCGAAGCGTGGAAGGTGGCCATTGGTTTGCAGCAGGTTGATAGGCTTCAAACCTCCGACTACTTGCTTGATACGGCAAAACGGCACATAGAGGGTGACATCAGCATTGGTGAGGCGAAACAACTGATAGACTCATATTACAAGTCGGTATCAGGACGCAAAGAGGTGGAGCACGATCGAACGGAAGAGGCTGACAAAGTGGCTGCGCGAATCACTGAGCTAATAGAAGAGAAGACATTCTCATTTACCCCAGCACAGCTCATTTCTATTCATCGTCGGCTGTTTGAAGGTATTTATAAGTTGGCTGGACGTATCCGTGACTACAACATTACTAAGAATGAATGGGTGCTTGGTGGTAAGACGGTATTCTATGCCAGTGCTGATACTATCAGCGACACACTGGCCTACGATATGGGGCAGGAACGCGAGTTCAATTATGCCAACCTGAATATCGATGAGACTATCTGCCACTTGACTCGCTTCTGTGCCAATCTCTGGCAGATACATGCTTTCTGCGAGGGCAATACGCGAACGACAGCGGTGTTTATGATTAAATATCTGCGTACGCTGGGATTCAATGTGGTGAACGATGTGTTTGCCGAGAACTCATGGTATTTCCGTAATGCGCTAGTACGGGCCAACTACAATGATCTAACTGCAGGAATTTCAGAGACGACGCTCTATCTGGAGCGATTCTTCCGTAACATGCTGCTTGGTGAGGAGTATGACCTGAGAAACAGAATCATGCATGTGGATTGGGGCAAGGATACTGATGAAAAGACCAGTCAAAGTGCAAATCATCAGATTCAAAGTGCAAGAATGGGGGTAGAATTGCCTTCTAAGTGCAAAAATTGCACTTTGGAAGAAGTTGCAGTCCTTCGCATCATCCATGAGAATCGTTCTGCCACTCAAAAGGAGATTGCCGCAGCTATCGGGAAGTCTGAGCGAACAGTCAAGTCGATAACCGTTGCCCTACAAGAGAAGTTGATAATCAAACGTGTGAATGGCAAACGTGATGGTTATTGGGAATTTGTAGAATAAAAAAGGGATTGGCTTCGCCTATCCCATGTGATCCCGTTGGGATTCAAACCCAAGACCTTCAGAACCGGAATCTGACAGCCAATTCTCTCGAAATTCTCAGTGTTTATAGGCTTCTTCGGCTTTTCCAATAACGAATTCCCCAATAAAATTACTATTAACAAATGAAAAAGTTTATATTATTGGGGAATCTTCGATTATTCAAATTCAATAATTCAAGTTAAATTATTCAAAATAAATAATTGTTTTTGAATAATCTCTTGGTGATATAGAGAAAATGGCTTATATTTGCAGAAAAATCAATGAGTTATGGACATTACAATTAATCCGTTTATCACATCAGGTAAGATTCCTGCAGAGCTATTCTGCGACAGAAAAGAAGAGACGAAAACACTGATACGAAAGATGATCTCTGGCGCCAACATCGTATTGATGTCGCCACGCAGAGTAGGAAAAACCCAACTCATTTATCATTGTTTCGACAAGCCTGTCATCAAAGATAACTATATCGTGTTCTTTGTCGATATACTTAAAACCTCGTCTATACAAGAATTTACATACGAGCTTGGTAAAAGCGTATTCAACACCCTTGCCAGCAAAGGTCAGAAAATGCAGAAACTGGCATTGGCAACAATGAAATCGCTCATAGGAAACATTACAATCGACCCTATGACCTCACTTCCTGTATTTGGACTGGCAATAGGAAACATTCAGAACCCAAGCTATTCGCTTGAAGAAATCTTCAAAACACTTGAGTTTGCGGGCAAAAAATGCATTGTAGCTATCGATGAATTCCAACAGATAACCAACTATCCTGAGAAAAACATCGAGGCAACACTTAGAACACAGATGCAGAAGGTAACTAATGTACAGTTTATTTTTGCAGGTAGCGAGAGACGCCTATTAGAAGAGATGTTTCTTGACTCGGCACGTCCATTCTACAATAGCGCCGATATTCAAAGCCTTGAGATACTGGAAGAAGATAAATATACTGATTTTGTAAACTATCATTTCAGCACTAATGAGAGAAAGATAGATTCAGATTCTATCAGCTATGTATATCATCTTTTTGAAGGCAATACCTATTATAATCAGAAAACATTCAGAGAAGCCTATGCACAGACACCAAAGGGAAGTGTATGTAAATTAGACATTATAAAGAACTCGATAAGTCTCATGATTAAAGAAGCTGATCATCACTATAGTGAACTGCTCTCCAGACTTACATTGCCACAGAAAGAGCTACTTTATGCCATTGCCCACGATGGTCATGCACGCCAAATCACATCGGGTGCATTTATCCGCAGACATCATCTTACATCGGCCAGTAGCGTTCAGCAGGCTATAAAGAAACTACTTTCCACTGGCTTAATCACCAGCAGCATCGGCGAATACTATGTAGCCGATCAGCTCATGTACCTATGGCTTACTGGCTATAAGGCATAAAAATGTTCCACCAATTACCACTTTCTTGTATAATGGAAAAGGAATCATAGATTTTTGTCCAGATTACAAGGTCGGTTCTTTCGATCGATTTTTCGCTAAAATCTGATCATCAGAACCGACCCCATGATTGCGACCCCATAATTGCCTTTGTTCTTACATGTTATATATTACATGTAGCCTAACCAGCGGAGGATATCGTTGAGGTTGGCAACTACCATCAGCAGTATTAGTATTCCAAAACCTACATATTCTGCACGAATCATGAATGTCTCTGAAGGTTTGCGACGTGTAACCATCTCGTAGAGCAGGAACAGCACGTGTCCACCATCGAGGGCAGGGATAGGAAGGATGTTCATGAAGGCGAGGATGATACTCAGGAAGGCGGTCATCTTCCAGAAGAGATACCAGTCCCATACTGGTGGGAAGAGGCTTCCGATAGCTCCGAATCCTCCGAGTGACTTTGCTCCGTCGGCAGTGAATACATATTTCATGTCCCCTACATATCCAGCAAGCACGTTCCAACCGTATTTGATACCAGCAGGGATGCTCTCAAAGAAACCATACTCACGTGTATATGGCTCGTAGATTCCTGCAAGGGCCTTTACTGCAAAGCCAACCTTAAGATCGGAGGTTAACGTGACACTTAAAGTGTCAAGTTTAGCAATGGCGGAAGCAAACTCTACACTATCAGTTCTAAACTCTGCACTCCGTTCGACAACAATCGTTGCTGTTCGTACCTTCAAACTGTCAGCCTGGGTCTTGGCGGCTGTCATCATGTCCTCAAGGATACCTATCTGATCACTAAACTCGTTGTAAGAGTCTATGGCTTTACCATTGAAGGCCACAATCCTATCACCTTTCTGGAGTCCTATCTCTGCAGCAGGTGTTCCTTCCATCACACTGTCAATCTCTGCAGGCACGAGCGGACGAACGAAAGCAGGTTCTGTCTTAAGCATTCCCAGAAGGTTGATGTCGCCAGGCAAGTTCAGTGACATCTTTTTACCATCGCGGATGAGATCCACCCGCTTAGCCTCAGACAAGTCGCGGTAGAGGTCGGCGCTGAAATCCTTAAACTCACCATTCTCCGTACCTATCAGGATATCTCCATCCTTGAAGCCGAGAGCCTTGGCTTCGGTATTGAACTTCATACCGAGAGTCATATTCTTTACAGGGATATATGTGTCGCCCCAGTAGAAGAGTATCATAGAGTAGATAAACAGGGCGAGGAGGAAGTTTACCAATACACCACCAATCATGACCAGCAGTCGCTGCCAAGCGGGTTTAGCACGGAACTCCCAGGGTTGCTCGGGTTGTTTCATCTGTTCGGTATCAAAGCTCTCATCAATCATACCTGCTATCTTACAATAGCCGCCAAGAGGCAACCAGCCTACACCATATTGAGTGTCGCTGTTCTTGGGTTTGAACTTAAACAGGCTACCGTCCCATTTCCATATACTTGGGTCGAAAAAGAGGTAGAACTTATCAACACGTACGCCAAAGAGTTTGGCGAAGAAGAAGTGGCCGCCCTCGTGGAGCAGCACAAGCAGGCCTATGGCCAGCATGAATTGTAACAGTCTTATCAGAAATACTTCCATAATCTTTTTACCTTTTTACTTTTTACTTTTTTACCTTTTCATCAGTTCTGTTGCTATGCGACGTGCCTCTGCATCTGTCGCGATATATGTGTCGTATGAAGGATTTTTGTCGAAAGTGGCGCGCTGCATCGTCTCGGCTATGATGTCGCCCATCTGCAGGAATCCACACTTGTCCTCAAGGAAACCACGGTTGACAATCTCGTTGGCAGCATTAACGATACAAGGCATGTTGCCGCCCTTGTCGATAGCCTCGAAGGCGAGAGCCAAACAACGGAACTTCTCCAGGTCGGGCTCGAAGAACTCCAGATGCTGTGCCTTGAAAAGGTCGAGACGCTCACCGCTGAGGTGCAGACGCTGTGGGAAAGAGAAAGCATACTGTATTGGCAGACGCATGTCGGGAACACCGAGCTGGGCCTTTACACTTCCGTCCTGAAACTGTACGGCACTGTGAACGATTGATTGCGGATGAACCAATACCTGTATCTGTTTCGCATCTACTCCAAAGAGCCATTTTGCCTCGATGACCTCGAAGCCTTTGTTCATCATCGAGGCTGAGTCGATGGTAATCTTTGCTCCCATATCCCATGTGGGGTGCTTCAGGGCATCGGCCTTCGTCACGTGGGCTATCTCCTCCATAGACTTCAGACGGAACGGACCACCCGAGGCTGTCAGAAGAATCTTCTCTATAGGGTTCTGATCCTCACCGACAAGGCTCTGGAAGATTGCAGAGTGCTCGCTGTCAACGGGTAGGATAGGGGTGTGATACTGCTGGGCAAGTTGGAGGATAAGCTCTCCTGCCACCACGAGTGTCTCTTTGTTTGCGAGACAGATGGTCTTGCCTGCCTTTATTGCATGTATCGTTGGGTTAAGACCTGCGAAGCCAACCATAGCTGTCAGGACCATATTGATAGGTCCTGCCTCTACTATCTCGTTTAGTGCCTGAGCTCCGGCATACACCTTCACATCGGGCAGGTCGCTCATCAGTGACTTCAGTTCGTCATATCGTGCCTCATTGGCAATGACAATGGCTGCAGGCTTGAACTTATGTGCCTGTTCTGCCAGGAGATCTATCTTGTTGTTTGCTGTCAGGCAGTATACTTCGTAAAGGTCAGAGTGCTCCTCGATGACCTCAAGTGCCTGTGTCCCTATCGATCCCGTAGAACCGAGAATGGCTATTTGCTTTTTCATTTTACTATTTGACGATTTCACAATTTTACAATTCCAACAACCCGTCAGGGATGTCTATGGTAATGGTCCTGTTATCTTTGTCTACATCTGTGATAAGTTCCTCGGAAGCGGGGATGAGACGACCGTCTTCCAGTTCGAAGAGGATGTTTATCGTAGTGTCGTCGACAGAGGCGATGCGTCCCGCGCTCTTGCTTGTATTGGCATCGATAATCTCGAAACCAACGATCTCTGCCCAACTCATGGTGTCTTCGTCGCTATCGGCCAGGTCACGCGGGAAATATACATCGCATCCGGTCAGTCCGCAGGCTCTCTCCTGAGTGTCGATATCCTCGAACTTCAAGATGGCATTAGAGTCGCTCTTAAAACGGTATTCCTCAATGAAGAATGGTACAAGGATACCGTCAACCATCAGTATAAGATAGTCTGCTTCAACACGGTCGAACACATCATCGTCAAAGAGAAAACTTATCTCTCCCTTCACACCATGGGTCTTTCCCAGCTTGCCGATCTTATATACCTCTTCTTCTCTAATCATTTCTTGTTATTTTGGCACCGAGGGCGTTAAGGCGGGCTTCGATATTCTCATATCCGCGGTCTATCTGTTCGATGTTGTCTATGCGGCTTGTTCCTTTTGAACTCATGGCAGCGATGAGCAGGGCGATACCTGCACGGATATCAGGACTCGACATTCGTCCGCCGCGGAGTGTGATCTTCCTGTCGTGCCCCACTACCACTGCACGGTGAGGGTCGCAGAGAATAATCTGGGCTCCCATGTCGATAAGTTTGTCTACGAAGAACAGTCGGCTCTCAAACATCTTCTGATGGAAGAGTACCGAACCACGTGCCTGAGTGGCAACGACGATAAGCACAGAGATTAGGTCGGGAGTCAGTCCTGGCCAAGGAGCATCGGCGAGAGTCATTATTGTACCGTCGATGAACGATTGTACCTCATAGTGCCGCTGTTTTGGAATGAAAATGTCGTCGCCTTCGATTTTCATCTTCACACCGATACGACGGAAGGCATCTGGTATGATTCCTAGATCCTTGACACTGACATCCTTGATACGTATTCCATCACCACACATCGCTGCCATACCGATAAAAGAACCCACTTCAATCATGTCGGGCAGAATCTTGTGTTCTGCACCATGCAGGTGGTCCACGCCTTCGATGGTAAGCAGATTGGAAGCGATACCACTGATCTTGGCTCCCATGCTGTTCAGAAGGTGACATAGCTGCTGTAAGTATGGCTCGCAGGCAGCGTTGTATATTGTGGTGGTGCCTTTAGCGAAGACGGCTGCCATGATGATATTTGCCGTTCCTGTCACTGATGCCTCGTCGAGAAGCATGTATGTTCCCTTAAGCTTCTTTGCTGCAATCTCATATACATCACGGCCTTCGATATGATTGAATTTCGCTCCGAGTTTCTCGAAACCGAGGAAGTGTGTGTCAAGACGGCGACGGCCTATCTTGTCACCACCGGGTTTGGTTATCACTGCTTTACCCATCCTGGCAAGCAGTGGACCGATCATAAGTACACTGCCGCGCAGTTGTGCACACTTATGCACAAACTCATCGCTCTCCAGATATTTAAGGTCGAGCTCATCTGCCTGGAAGGAATAGGTGTTCTCTCTCTTCTCACCTCTCACTTCTTTTCTCTTAACCTTCACACCGATATCCTTCAACAACTGGATGAGATTGTTTACATCGCGGATATCAGGGATGTTATGTATCGTCACTTCCTCATTGGTAAGCAGAGTAGCACAGATTACCTGCAGGGCCTCGTTTTTTGCTCCCTGAGGGGTAATCTCACCACTAAGCGGAGTGCCGCCTTCTATGATAAATGATGCCATAGGCTTGGGTTATTTCTTTTTCTTACCAGTCTGCTTGTCGTCGTTGAGGTTCACTCTTTCGAACACGAATGTGTTGAGGTCGAGCTGGATTTTCCCGTCAGTGAAACGTGCCAGATCGCTGGCAATCCTCTCGTCATCGGCAGAGCCATGACCCCACATCACGAGGTCTCGTTTCATCTGATTGGCTGTCTTCTTCACAAGGGCATCGCGCTCTTCACCTTCTGGCATTGTCTTCAATTGCTCGAACAGGGCTTCTACCAGATGGCCATAGTGGCGTAGTCTGATATTCTCGTTTGGCAACTTCATCGGCTGGGGCTTAGCAAGAATATTGTCTGCCTCCGACACGTCGTAGGGCCAGTCGATGTCGAGTTCGCGGTGGCTCATCAGATAGAGGTGGTCCCAGAGGGTCTGCTCATAATCAGCACTGTTGCGCAGCTGGGGATTCCTGTTCTCCATCTGGCGAATAATGGTCTTAGCACACTTAAGGCGCTCCTCCTTTGTGGGGAGTTCGCAGGCATATTCCACCATCTTCTGTATCTCACGTCCGTACTCTGACATGATAAGTTTCGAACGCTGAGTGTTGTAATCCAATCCTTTTATATCCATGTAATTATTTACGATTTACTGATTTGCGATTTATAGATTTAATAGCTTCTTTGGCATTTTGGCAACAAAGTCCTTTAGATAAAATGGCACGAAGTAGGCCACGTCTTCAAACTGCTCGTTGAGCATTCTGCGCTCTGCCAGAGGTTGCATCCATTTGGCCTGTGGCTCGATGCCTTCTATCAGATGGGCATTGGGATGATTAATTGTCTCCATACATTTCTTTGCACCATTGCCAAAGAAGTACACAGGGTGTGAATCAAGGTATTCCTTGTAGGTGTCCTCTGTTACAACGTCGGCACCAATCTCCCTTACGGGTTTGAGAGCACGATCGTATATTCCTGCATATACCTCCATACGCCTTGCATCGAGCATAGGACAGAGTAGGGCGTCTTCTTCAGGAATCTCACGGAGCAATACAGGTACGCACAGCAGTTCGAGGGTCGGAACGGCAATCAGCTTCAGGTTTCTGCCATAGCATATACCTTTTGCCATCGACACTCCGATGCGCAGGCCGGTGTATGAACCAGGACCGCAACTTACGGCTACAGCGTCGAAGGGGATGGCGTGGCTGTCGGTAAACGACATAGCCTCGTCAACCATCGTGCCAAGTCGCTCTGCATGGTTCGGACCGCTGTGGTCTTCCTGGTGGAAAATCACATGAGAGTCCTCGGAAACGGCAACAGAGCAGACGTCTGTACTGGTCTCAATATGTAGTATCGTTGACATACTTTTTTCGTTACATCTTATTAATTAAGGTGCAAAGGTACGCATTTTTTTGCCATTAGCCATCGTTTTATCAGAAATTAACGTAGTTGGTGATGCAGGTAGGGCTTTGGTAGGGGATAGCAAGGGAGATGGTAGGGGCAAGGAAGGGGTGGTGATGAAGTGACGGAAGAGGGTATGTTTTCGCGCGTATTTAAAATAATGTATATATGTGTCTTTGGGTTGATATGTATCAAGAGGCGTAAAAAAACCACTTGAAAACTGAAATTTTTTCTCGAAAAGTTTTGTTGGTTCGGAAAAAAGCAGTACCTTTGCACCCGCTTTCCAAACGAGGGGAGTGGTTAAGAAAGAGTTCTTTGAAAGATTTACATAGACAGAAGTAGTACAAGAAGCGAGTGCTTATATAAGATATAGGTACTTGGGTAATAAAGAACAAACCGT
>CACWLC010000013.1 GCA_902761605.1 uncultured Prevotellaceae bacterium | reverse complement strand
GACCTTGACCATTACCAAGATAACGAAAGGTTGCAGCGACAACTGGCTGAAGCTCGACATGAACCGTTATAAGAATGCCGTAGTAGTCAGGAAATAGTGGAGAGATCGCAGGCACGCTGTGAGGTTTATAAAACCATCAGTAAGCATATAAACAATGCCTTGAAAGAAGAACTTACTGATGAAGTGGTAGTCGCAAAATTTGCGAACACCACTTGGCACATCACGCGGGGACACACATCACGCGGGGACACCGTGTGATGTAGACTAAAGAAAGAAGGCAATGAGTCGGTTACAAATTGTAACCAGCTGAAACTAATTGCTGCTGATAGGAAGATGCGACTGACTGCTGCATAGAGTGATTGTCACATCGTGCTCTGATTAGCTACAAAATTCAATTTTGGCTTCAAAACTTAAAATAATTGCTTAAAAATTTAGAAGATTCGAAAAAACTTCTTATCTTTGCAGCAGTAATTCATTGGTATATGGCAAACGAAACAAGAGCAAACAGATGGCTCGAGCTTGTGGCAGAAGACATGAGCGTAGCAGAAGACCTGTACAAAACAGGTCATTGGCTCTATGTTGGTTTTATGTGTCATCAGGTCATAGAAAAGACGTTGAAGTGTTATTGGTGTGTATGCCGTGATGACGATCCTCCATATATTCACGATCACAAGCGAATAGCTGAAGGTTGTGGACTTTACACCAAAATGGATGATGCACAAAAAGATTTTCTTGATGGCATAAAATTACTTAATATCGAGGCTCGTTACCAGGAATACAAGAATGAAATGGCTTTTACACTCGATAAAGATAAGACTGCCGAGATTTTAAAACAAACAAAACAGATGCACGAATGGATACTCCAAAAGTACTCAGAAAAGAAGAAGCACTTGAACTCGTACGAAGATACAAAGAAATAATAGCTCCTCGTTTTAATGGAGAGATTATTGTGATGATGTTCGGGTCTTACTCCAAAGGTTATGCTAATCCTTGGAGTGATATTGATGTGGCTGTTATTGTTCCAAAGATAGAGGAAGGAAAGTGGTTTGATTGGTCGAAGGGGCTTAACCACGATGTTGATAAAGTAAGCCTGCTTATCGAGCCTATCTTATTGGAGAAGGATGAAGACTCACCAATCTATCGAGAAGTAATGCGTACGGGCATTGCTGCATAACCAGCCTTTATTTGTATAAACTTCGAAATAAAGGATTTTCTTACCCATTTCCATTAAAAAATATTAATTTTTCGAGGGGTGCACCGACTTATGAAACACCCCTCACTATATATTTGCACCCTGGATTGCGAAGACAGGATGCTATGCCTGAGCAGCCAATAATTAATTGTCTAATATAAAAGTAAAATTATGGAGTTTAAATTACGTGCAAATGTGATTCTTAGTAAATCACTGACTGTTGAAGCCAACGATCTTAAGGAGGCGATGGAAAAGGCTGGTGAGATTATGTCAAAGCCTATGCCATATAGGGATCTGACACCCAGAAGAATTTATTATGATGAGATTAGTCCTCTCGAGTTGGTAGATAAATAAGTTGTGCAGTTTAAGGTATGAGGTATTCTACAATTGTGGAAAAAGACGACAAGACGTTAGTGGAGATTATCGAAGCCCTGGAGCAATTTGAAAGAGAGAGGTTTATTGCTGGCATCCAGGCGCGCCACTATACGAAATTTGACATTGAGCAGGCCATAGACATGGTGGTTTCCTACCAATCCAAGATGAATGTCGAAGCCCGCTCGGTGGTAAGGTTCTCCGAGACATTTATCCAGCAGTTTGCTACTGACAACAACAAATGTTTCGATACTGCTCAGCTTTACTTCAATCGTATCCGATCTACGCTATGCGCCATAAAGAAGGTGTTTCAGAAGACCACACCACGCTCGATGGTGCAGTTGCCTGAGGGTAGTCAGCAGCCTACAGTTTTCGAGCGCTCGCCTCTATCCTATGGCGCATGTGTAGTTGACTTGTGGGGTCTGGCTTCGTACGACGAGTGTGTTCAGACGCTCTATCATAAGCTGGAAACGCTCTTAACCACAGCTACTACGACACTGGCCTTATGTCATCAGATGATAGAAAGTGAAGAGAATATTCGTCAGGACGTACAGCAGCTGGACAAGATATATCGCGATAGCTGTGAACAACTGATGAGCAGTGTGAGGGAGTTTAGTGGATTCCTTAACACTGTACAGGAACTGCCTGAGACGGAGCTCAACAAGCGACGTCAGAAGGCCCGTTCGATGAATGATTTCCTAAAGAATGAGTATCACAATGTGCCCAAAGAGGAATTCAAGCAGTATGTGTTTCTGGAAGCAATGCGCCAGGGCAAAAATGACGGACTGACGGAAGAAGAGACCTGTCTGTTTTGCGATGACCATAATCGCGTACAGCAGGTGAGGTGGGCAATCGAACACCTTGACGAGATGAACGTAGAAGGCCAGCAGGGAAAACTCGACAGCACGATGATTGTATATTTTCTGAAGTGGTGTGATGTAGGGAAATCAAAAGAGAAACGGCTCTATAAGTATTTCTGCTCTAACTATCGAGGACGATATCATACATTGGTGTGGTCGGCTATATCGAAAGCCCGCAAGGACCTCTGTGAGCAGGGTATTACTGACAGAGGTGCATCGTTCACCTTCCAGCAGATGATAGAAAAACTGCAAAAAGATATCATAGCGGTGTGAAGTTTTAGATTTCTGGTCAAGATTAGGTAGATGGATTCCTGAGGGGGTTCATCTACTTTTTTTATGCCTTTTCTTCGGATTTTGAGGAAAAGATTGAAATTTTTCCTCAATTAGGGAGAGTTCTGAGGAAAAATTCCTATGAAATTGAGGAAAAGTGGGTTTTTCTGAGGAAAAGTTTTCGATGGGGAGTGTTAAAACCTGAGGAAAGTTGAAAACGACTATCTACCACCTTTTAGGCTTATTGTCTTATCATCGAATGATTCATCGTAAATTTGCAGTTGATAAAAGTATTGTTTAATTCGAGATGTGTGAGGTCTCATGAGGAAAGTCGCGACGCCCACCACAACTCTCACAAATCATCGAATGACAATGAAGGAAATTGTATTAAGAGTTGAAGACTCGGCTTTCGAGTGTGTGTTGGGTATGTTGAAGCTCTGCCAGCAGGTAGAGGTTGTAAGTAGTATGGATTTGCAAGGCCAGGAGAGTCATACTGACGAGTGTTTTGCAAAGGCTATCAAGGAATTGCTGCAAGAGAAGGTGATACGCCACAAGTATGACTATGCTTTCATACTCATGGCTATCAATGAAGGTATTATCACTGGTATGGATCCATTTTTCTCACCTCAGAACTTCATCGACTATCTGAGGATGCTTGGAATTAAGGATCTGCCCTGCCGTGCCACCTTATCTAATATGTGCACGTATACGCAAGGGGAATATCCTCAATGGGATTATTGTCCGGCTGTGGATACGGCAGAGGAACTGCGCAGAAGAAACATTGTAGTGCGTTTTTCGAGCGCTTTTAGCAGGGCAAACAGGCAAAGTTAGACAGAAACTTAGACAACTCCAGTAATCTTAGACAATGAGTTAGACAGGGCGAAGAACATGCCATTGAGGGGTGAAAAAGTTGCCGTATCTTTGCATCGTCAAAAGGACAAAACAAGTTCTGGAAGACAAGGGATCTTTGACATGTTGGAACAACAAGATACTCCTGAGGAAGGGAGAGGATTGGAAAGAAATATCTCGAATAATAAGGAATGCGTAAGTGCGTGTTAATTTTTCTATTCTGTTCATATATATCCCTTTGTTTTCTGCCTGGTTCGTGAGAATAGGGCAGTTTTTTAGAAGACTAATTTAATTAATAGAAGATGAAGATAATAAGATTTGAAAAAGTGCCAAACAAGTACGGCATCATGATTAACAAGAATTGCGCTTCGTGCGCAAACAAGTGTCTGGATGATTTCTCAAGACGTAACTGCAGGCTGACAAGAAAGATGGTCAGAGCAAGCAATGTCTGTGATTCGTGGCAGATGAGTTCGCAGTTGGAAAACCTTGGATGTGAGCACGGGCACGTGCAGCGTCGGGAGTACCAACTTACTCTATTGGAGGTGAGAGCCTCTGAGGGTCTGGCGGAGATGAAAGGACTGACTATCAGTCCTAAACCGCTGGAGGATATAAGGAAGGAGTTCGAGGACCAGCATGGAAGTCGATACCTCTTCTAAATAAAAAATAATAAATAAAAAATAAAAAATTTACAAATCAAAAAATTAAAGAATTATGAAGAAAGTTAGAGAATTTAAAGTAACAACGGTAGAGCATGGGTATGCTCTGGAGATTGGTGAGAAGGGTTGGCTGCTCGAGGACGAGCAGCAGTTGGCGGAGGCTGTAGCCTTCAGAGTGGCACTGGGCTGTAAGTCGAATGTGTCGAAAGGACGAATGAGAAAGCTGCTGAACATGCTGGCTTATGGTAACAAGGAAGAGCAGGAGGCATTCATCAAGGCAGCTACAGAGAAAAGATGGAACTGGCATGCGGGCAGACACCGCAAGCCGCATTTAAGAACTAAAAAACAATGATTATCAAAGTAGAGATTAGCGAAGAGACATGGGCCCGAATGCTAACGGGCAAGAGAGTAGAAGGAACAATCGGTATTGACAGGTTGACAGGCAGGAAGGACTTTAATGCCTTCAACCGCCAAAAGAGAAATCGACCTAAAGACAGACTCATCAAGAAGCTCCCATGGGGCTGGGTGAAGGAGTCGGAAGAGAACCTGAAGGTGTTTACCAGTGTGCCGAAGGTCTATGGGATTGAGAATGTGTTGGAATACATGGATCAGGACCATGAGGAGGCCAAGGTGGCGCTGATAAAGCACGAGATGGAATTGCTGGAGTTCTGTTGATAGCCTATGTTTTGTTATCAGGGAAGTTTCTTCAGGCCTACGCTGCCCGTTGACGAAGCGCAGTTCTATGCGCTCGTCAGGGGCACGCAGTGGAAAGAGACGATAGACAAGTTCAGGGAGACAGGAGACCAGAAGCTGAAACGCGGACTGCCTGCGTTTATCTTCCAGGCGACTTTCGACGAGACGGAATCCAAGAACGGCAAGGTTGGTCGCTGGCGCAAGCAGGCTGCCACAAGGCTGACAGGACTGGTGGTGATGGACATCGATCATGTGGAAGACCCGCATGCGGTTTATGATTCATGGTTAAAGGTTCATGATCTGACGGCATTAGGCATCGAGCTGGTGTATATCACCCCTTCGGGCAAGGGTCTGAAGGTGGTCTTCAAGGCCAATGTGGAGTATAACCTCATCGACAATCAGCACGCGATGGCGAAGGTGCTGGGAGTGGAGGTTGACGAGGCATGCAAGGACGCCAGTAGGATGAGTTTTATCTGCAAGGAAGAGGACATCTTATTTATCGACAAGGAACTGTTTACGTATGAGAACAAGGAGTATGGTGAGAGATTTGATGCTCTATACCGAGACGGTCGTTCACAGGGCAAGACGAAGAATGGAGGCTGCGCACAGAGGAGCCAGTCCCCATGTGACGAGTCCCCGAGTGATGCCCCGAGTGACACTGAGGAAAAAATTACATTAGAGAAGAATGAAGAAGGAGAATATTGTTACCACGGAGTTAAGTACAGAGACATCTGCGAAGCGTGGCAGGCCTCGCAAGGGGGCGCGCCAGTACCCGGAGATCGTCACAGAACGATGCTGCAAATGGCTCTCGACCTTAGGTATATCACAGACAACCGTCCTGAGAACATCGTTTGCGTGCTTAAGCTGTGTCGATTTGTGCAGGACATCATCCGCGAACGGGGAGAAGAGGAAGTCAGGGGCGTTGCTGATACGGCTTGTGATAGGCGACTCTACCGCGACATCCCAAAGAGGCTGCAAGAGGTGCTTGAAAGTGCTGGTGTATCATCCGGCGACAGCCCGACAGATGGAGGAGCTGTGGCAAAGTCTGAAATCCCGTACGAGCTGTTCGCAGAGCGCCTGGAACCTCTCCTTAGCCCCCCTTATAGTGACGCCTGTAGAGCCGTAGAGCGGCACAACTGGCTGGGGGCGGTGTTTGCTGCGGGAGCGATGTACTGCACGCTGATGACGCGCTGCTGGTATTATCACTTCAACGGGGCCAGGCAGAGGATGAATCCTCAGGTGCTTATCATCGGAGAGCCTGCATCTGGAAAGAGTTTCGCCAAGGAGCTCGACGACCAGATAATGTGCGCCATGAGGGCACAGGATGAGGAGGTACGCGCTGCAGAGACCCGCTATAAGCAGGAACAGAAGAAGAGAGGGACATCATCGAAAGCGCAGAAACAGGACGCATTGGTGGAGCCTGAGGGCATGATCCGATATCTGCCCACGAAGACTTCGAACAATATCTTTTTCCGTCGTCTGAAAAGGGCGAAGGAGATAGTGGAGGGAGAGCAGATGAATCTGCACCTGTATATGTTTGATTCGGAGTTGGACAGTAGCATATCAGCACAGTCAGGTGGAGCATGGATAGGTAAGCATGATTTGGAGTTGAAGGCATTCCACAATGAGCTCTCAGGTGTGGATTATGCTAACAACGACTCGATAAATGATATCCTGCCCGTGTTTTGGAACAGCGTGACCACAGGAACGCAGATCAGTTTATACAAGAAGTTCACGCTTCGGAATATTAACGATGGCTTGTGTTCACGTGTGGCTATCTTCCCGATGAAGACTGCGCGCTATCAGATGGTGAAGAAAAAGGTGATGGATATCCAGGCCAATGAGGCCATGAAGCTGTGGGGATTCAAGCTTGAGGAGTTGCATGGTGAGTTGCCAATAGAGCGATTGACAGACCATGTGTATGACCTCTGCGACCTCTCTGCCCAGGAGGCTGAGGCAGCTGACGATCATGTGCTTGATTACTTGCGCAAACGCGCTGTGTTCTATGCCACATGGCTCACCATTCCGAGGATAGTGGCTCGTCAGTATGATGCGTTTAAGAAGACCAGGAAGTTGGATATTAACGACGACGACCTGAAATTCGCGACGCTTATATATGATGCGGTTATCTATTTCCAGGACCATTTCTTTGGTCAGATGCTACTGGATTCATGGGAGAATGCAGCAAGGGAGTATGTACCTCGCAGAAGGAATACCAAATATACCGATGCATATCGCGTATTGCCGGAAACCTTTACTGCTAAAGAGGTAATGACAACTCTTAACATAGAAATAGATGCTGCCAGAAAGCAGTGTCAACGTTGGGTGATTCATGGCTTCGTGGAAAGATTAAAACAAGGAAAGTATAAGAAGATTATTAAGGACATTATGGTTTAAGTGAATAGTGAATAATGAATAGTGAATTTAGACTCAGCGTGCACTTTACGCTCGCTGAGCTTTGTAAAACGAGTCATAAAACGAAAGACGGGAATATCCCGAGTCAGGTGGCCATCGAGAATCTTAAGAGGTTATGTGGTTGGCTGGAGATGCTTCGTGAAGAGTGGAACAAGAGGTATGGTGAGGGGAATGATCCAATCATTATCAACTCTGCCTATCGCTCTTGGGAGGTGAATAAGAAGGCTGGAGGATCTTCGACCTCGAATCATCTTGTAGGCTGCGCGGCGGATATCAGGTGCTTAGGTAAGGAGCAGGCATTACGCTATGCAGTTATCCTGCTTGATATCGCAGATGATTCGAAAGAAGACTTTGATGAGCTGATCGTCGAAGTGCGAGGCTCGACGGTATGGGTGCATTTCGCGGTGCGTCCGAAAGGTAATCGCAGGAAGATAGTCTTCGATGTAAAATAGTAAAAGGGAACCGCGATGGTTCCCTTTTGCTTGCTATTTGCGGAAAGTGAGGGATTCAAACCCCCGATACCCGGAAAGGGTATACCGGATTTCGAGTCCAGCGCATTCGGTCACTCTGCCAACTTTCCTTTTGTGGGTGCAAAGGTAGCACAAAAAGCCGATACCACCAAATTTATTGGAAAGAAATTTTCGCCAACTTATTACGAAGTTGCTCGGCTTCGGATTTCCTTATGCTTAGTTTTATCTCGCAAGTGTTGTCGTAAGTCTGAGAGACGATACGCGGATTCATCTCCTTTACAACGCGCATCACATCGTTCATCATAGGGTAGGCGAAGGTGTAGGTGATGATCTCTTCCACCTGGCGCGTCTCTATCTCAGAATGTGCGATGGCATCGGAGGCAGCCTCACGATAGGCCACGATGAGTCCGCTGGTGCCGAGATTCACTCCGCCGTAATAGCGAACCACTACGATAAGGATATCCGTGAGTTCATTGGAGTTGATCTGTCCGAGGATGGGCTTGCCAGCAGTAGATGAGGGCTCGCCATCGTCGTTGGCACGGAATTCTGTTCGCTCAGGACCAAGCATATAGGCATAGCAGACGTGACGGGCATCGTAATACTTCTTACGATATCCGGCAAGGAGGTCTTTAATCTCCTCGATGGTTTCTACATGATGAGCGAAGGCGAGGAACTTGCTACGCTTTTCGGTGTAGTAGCCCTCGCCATCGCGCTTAAGTGTACGATATTCGTCGGTCATGACTATTCTAGGAAATCCTAGGACTGACTAGAGAATTCTAGTTGTTGTATTCCTGCCAAGACTTGATCTTCACATCGTCGAGCGACATTGCGGTGAAGGCCTCGATGAAGGCCTTTGCAAGGCGGACGTTGGTCATCAGAGGAATGTTGTGGTCGATAGCACCACGACGGATCTTGTAACCATTGGTCAGCTCACGAGAGGTGTGGTTCTTTGGCACGTTGATTACCAAGCCAACCTTATGCTGAGAGATGAGATCCATCACGTTGTTATCGCCATCCTCATCAGGCCAAGCCACTGAGATAGCCTTCACACCGTTGTCGTTGAAGAACTTAGCTGTACCGCCAGTAGCGTAGATGGTGTAACCCTTCTTTGCCAGCTGCTGTGCAGGCTCGAGCAGGCTAACCTTACCCTTGGCACCACCAGAAGAGATGAGCACTGCATCCTTTGGAATAGTGTAGCCAGTGGCGATGAGTGAGTTGAGCAGGGCCTCGTTGAGGTCGTCGCCAAGACATCCTACCTCACCGGTAGAGCTCATGTCTACACCAAGCACTGGGTCAGCGTTCTGCAGACGTGCGAATGAGAACTGAGAAGCCTTGACACCGATGCGGTCGATGTCGAACTCGCTCTTCTCAGGCTTCTGATAAGGAGCGTCGAGCATGATCTTAGTGGCTGTCTCGATGAAGTTACGCTTCAGAATCTTTGATACGAATGGGAACGAACGAGATGCGCGCAGGTTACACTCGATAACCTTCACCTCGCGGTTCTTTGCCAGGAACTGGATGTTGAACGGACCAGAGATGTTGAGCTCAGCAGCAATCTTATAAGCAATCTTCTTGATCTGACGGATGGTAGAGAAGTAGATGTGCTGTGCTGGGAATACCATTGTGGCATCACCAGAGTGAACACCGGCATACTCTACGTGCTCAGAGATGGCGTACTCAACAACCTCACCCTTATCGGCTACAGCGTCGAACTCTATCTCCTTGGTCTCTGTCATGAACTTAGAAACAACTACAGGGAACTCCTTGCTCACCTCAGTAGCCATGTTCAGGAAGCGGTGCAGCTCCTCCTCATCGTAACATACGTTCATCGCAGCTCCTGAGAGCACGTAAGAAGGACGTACGAGAACAGGGTAGCCAACCTTATCAACAAACTCCTTGACATCGTCGAAGCTTGTGAGCGCACGCCATGCTGGCTGGTCGATACCAAGCTTGTCGAGCATAGCAGAGAACTTATCACGATTCTCAGCACGGTCGATATTCACTGGAGATGTACCAAGTACAGGTACACCCTGACGATAGAGCTTCATTGCGAGGTTGTTAGGAATCTGACCACCTACGGAAACGATGACTCCGCGAGGTGACTCAAGGTCGATGACATCGAGAACACGCTCCAGTGAGAGCTCGTCGAAGTAGAGACGGTCGCACATATCGTAGTCGGTAGACACTGTCTCGGGGTTGTAGTTGATCATGATTGACTTATAGCCAAGCTTACGGGCTGTGTTGATGGCGTTAACAGAACACCAGTCGAACTCTACAGAAGAACCGATGCGGTAAGCTCCTGAACCTAAGACTACTACAGACTTCTCGTTATTGTAATAGTTGATGTCGTGAGCGGCTACATAATTCTCACCCTGAGGATTGCCGAAGGCAGGAGTGTGGGTGTATGTGAAGTAGAGGTAGTTGGTGAGCTCAGGATGCTCAGAGGCAACGGTAGGTATACGCTTTACAGAAGGCATGACGCCATGCAGCTTACGATACTTACGAACCTCAAGGTTCTCCTTCTCCATGTTGCTGCCCTGTGGCTTCAGTACGAAGCGGGCAATCTGGAAGTCGCTGAATCCGCAACGCTTAACCTCAAGCAGAAGCTCGTCAGAGAGCTCATCCAGCTTATTATACTTCATCAACTCATGCTTCAGATCAACGATATGCTTCAGACGCTCAAGGAACCATACATCAATCTTGGTCAGTTCCTCGATACGGGCTACGGTGTAACCTTCTTCGAGAGCCTGGGCAACGGCGAAGATACGGAGATCGGTAGGATTAGCAAGCTCCTCATCGAGATTGTCGAACTTAACATGGTCGTTGCCCACAAATCCGTGCATGCCCTGACCAATCATGCGAAGACCCTTCTGAATCATCTCCTCGAAGCTGCGGCCAATGCTCATGATCTCACCTACAGACTTCATCGAAGAACCGATCTGACGGCTTACGCCAGCGAACTTGGTGAGGTCCCAACGAGGAATCTTACAGATCATATAGTCGAGGCTTGGAGCTACGTAGGCTGATGAGGTGGTACCCATCTCACCAATCTGGTCGAGAGTGTAGCCAAGAGCAATCTTTGCTGCTACGAAGGCGAGAGGATAACCTGTGGCCTTTGAAGCAAGAGCAGAACTGCGGCTCAGACGAGCATTGATCTCGATGATACGGTAGTCGTTGGTCTCTGCGTTGAAGGCGAACTGGATGTTACACTCACCCACGATGCCGAGGTGCTTGACACACTTGATGGTGATATCCTGCAACATCTTAACCTGCTCTTCCTTCAGTGAACATGTAGGAGCCACAACGATTGACTCACCAGTATGGATGCCGAGTGGGTCGAAGTTCTCCATTGAGGCTACAGTGAAGCAGCGGTCGTTGGCATCACGGATGCACTCGAACTCAATCTCCTTCCATCCCTTCAGGCTCTCCTCAACAAGGATCTGAGGAGCGAAGGTGAATGCTGACTCTGCCAGCTCAATGAACTTCTTCTCGTCAGGACAGATACCAGAGCCGAGACCTCCTAGGGCGTAAGCAGAACGGATCATGATAGGGAATCCGATTTCGTGAGCTGCCTTCAGAGCATCTTCCATCGACTCAACGGCGTGAGACACAGGAACCTTGAGATCTACCTCAGCAAGTTTCTTTACGAAGAGGTCGCGGTCTTCTGTGTTCATGATAGCCTCAACACTTGTGCCGAGCACCTCTACGCCATACTCCTTGAGAGTGCCGTTGAGATAGAGCTCTGTACCACAGTTAAGTGCTGTCTGACCACCGAAAGCGAGAAGGATACCATCAGGACGCTCTTTCTTGATGATCTCAGTAACAAAGTGGGTATTTACCGGCTGGAAATACACTTTGTCTGCAATACCCTCCGATGTCTGGATGGTTGCGATGTTTGGGTTTACAAGCACACTCTTGATGCCTTCTTCACGAAGGGCCTTCAGAGCCTGCGAACCAGAGTAATCAAACTCACCTGCCTGTCCAATCTTCAAGGCACCCGATCCGAGTACCAATACTTTTTTTAGTTCTTTCTTCATATCGTTTTTGAGTTGTATATGATTTATTTATTTTGTTTATTATTTCTTCTTTTGCCATTGCCTTTGCTGTGCCAGCGGCCATTGCGTCGGGTGTTGTTCTTATGCTTCTGGCGCTTCACATATTCAGGACCTTCGCCGATGCCGTCGGGTAGGGGAGTCTTGTCTACTTCCTTACCAAGGAAATGCTCTATCGACTGGAAACTGTACATGTCGGTATCGCTGATGAATGTTATAGCCACTCCGTCTCTGTCGGCACGGGCCGTACGACCTATACGATGAACATAATCCTCTGCATCATGAGGCACATCGTAGTTGATCACGATGCGGATATCATCGATGTCGATGCCACGGGCCACGATGTCGGTAGCCACAAGGACATCCGTCTTGCCCGACTTGAACTTGAACATCACCTCGTCGCGCTCCTGCTGGGTGAGGTCGCTATGCATCTGTCCGCAATTGATATTCATCTTGCGAAGCTGACGGGCTACATCCTTCACCTTTTCCTTCTTACCAGAGAAAATGATGACACGCTGAAGGTCGCCCGACTTGAAGAGATGCTCGATTATCTTAAGCTTCTGAGGCTCGTAGCAAACGTAGGCACTCTGCCTGATCTTATCTGCAGGACGGCTAACGGCTATCTTCACCTCTACGGGGTCATTGAGCAGTGCTACAGCAAGTTCACGGATCTTGGGAGGCATGGTGGCAGAGAACATAATCCTCTGGCACGACTTAGGCAGCTGGGTGACAATCTTCATTATGTCGTCGATGAAGCCCATGTCGAGCATACGATCGGCCTCGTCAAGAACAAAAAATGAGCATCTCGACAAATCAAGATTACCCACTTTCAGATGACTGAGCAAACGGCCTGGAGTAGCTATCAATACATCAGCGCCTAATCTCATACCCTTCAGCTCCTGTTCGTAACGCCCGCCATCATTTCCTCCATAGACGGCAACAGACGATACGTCGTAGAGGTAATAGCCGAACCCTTGCATCGCCTGGTCTATCTGCTGGGCAAGTTCGCGTGTGGGTGACATTATTATGCAGTTGATAGCATCCTTGGGATAGTCGCCATCGTCGAGTTGCGAGAGGATGGGCAACAGATAGGCGGCCGTCTTGCCGGTACCCGTCTGAGCCACGCCCAGGACATCGTATCCGTCGAGAATCTCAGGGATACAACGCTCTTGTATGGGCGTCATCTCATCGAAGTGCATATCGTATAGCGCATCGAGAATGTTATCATTCAAATATGTTTCTTCAAACTTCATCAATTCGGGGCCTGTCTATAACAGAAATATGCGATTATTATATATAATATATTAGGTATCCACACTGCGAGCATCGGTGGTGCATCTGCCTGGATGGCAAACGTGGCACTGATGGTTTGCAAAAGGATATATGTAAACGACAATGCGAGACCTATACCAAGATACAATCCCATACCGCCCTTTCGTTTACGGCTTGAGAGGGATGCACCGATGACGGTAAGGATGAACGATGCAAACGAGGTGGCTATTCGTTTGTGATACTCTACCTCATACTGTACCACATTGGTAGAACCACGTTCTATCTGCTTGTTGATATATCGTGCGAGCTCAGTTGATGTAAGTGTCTCCTGCTGGCCTTCTGAGAACACGAGGTCCATGGGTTCCATAAGGATCATGGTATCGATCTGTGCACCAGACTTTATCTCTTCTCTCAGACCTTTGAGCGTACGGATCTTGTAGTTCAGCGCCGTCCAGTGGTTACGGCTCTCACTGATGGAGTCGTAACGGATGGTGGATGCTGTCATGTGACTGACAAGCTTCTTGTTCTCAAACTTGTCGAGAGAGAATCCATAGCCGGTCTTTGAACGGTTATCGAATTGTTGGATGTATGCTATCACTCCTGGACCTACCATCAACTGGATGTTAGCAGCAGAGAGTGTTCGTTTCTTGTCCTTGTATTTTGCCTCAAAGTCCATCTTCACGATATTGCCCTTTGGTATGACGTAGGCTCCAAGGCCGAAGTTGACAATTGCTATGATGGCGGCGGAGATGAGATAAGGTCTGAGGAGTCGTTTGAAACTTACTCCTGCAGCGAGCATTGCAATCACCTCGCTGTTGCCAGCCATCTTCGAAGTAAAGAAGATAACTGCAATGAAGACGAAGAGGGGCGAGAAGAGGTTGGCGAAGTAGGGCACGAAGTTGGCGTAGTAGTCAAAGACTATCGCCTTCAGCGGCGCATTGAATGTAGAGAATTTCGCCAGGTTCTCATTGACATCGAATACTATTGATATCGATATGATCAGAATGATCGAATAGATATACGTACCGATGAATTTTGAGATGATATATCTGTCGAGACGTTTAAGGTAACGGAAGGGATTAAGGTATTTCAGATATCTGAGCCATCCCATCCATTTCTTGAAGAAAGCACAGAACTTGGACCACTTACGGCTGAGAGCACGTCTGCGACGATACTTCTTGACGTGTTCCCTGATCTTGCTGAAGTCCTTATCCTGATTTATCATCTTCTCTGTCCTAATTGATCAATAATACTACGTTTCCACTGCACGAAATCACCTGCAATGATATGTTGCCGTGCATCAGTGACAAGCCTCAGATAGAAAGCCAGATTGTGGATCGAGGCTATCTGCATGGCCAATAGCTCCTGAGCCTTAAACAGATGATGGAGGTAGGCCTTAGAGTGAATCCTGTCGATATCGCAGCCATCGGGGTCGATAGGGGAGAAATCGTCTTCCCATTTCTTGTTGCGCATATTCATCGTTCCATCGTAGGTGAAGAGCAGCGCATTACGGCCATTACGTGTAGGCATCACGCAGTCGAACATATCCACTCCGCGTTCGATGGCCTCGAGGATGTTCTGTGGAGTGCCAACTCCCATAAGATATCGAGGACGATCCTTTGGAAGGATATCATTTACCACCTCAATCATCTCGTACATCACCTCTGTGGGTTCTCCTACAGCAAGACCTCCGATAGAGGCTCCTCCGCCATCATTGAGCTTTCCTAAGGTATCTACGACGTGCTTTGCAGCATCCTGGCGCAGGTTCTTATATGTGCAACCCTGGACGATAGGGAAGAGCGTCTGTTTGTAGCCATAGAGAGGCTCTGTCTCATTGAATCGCTTAACACAGCGGTCGAGCCATTTCTGAGTGAGTCGCAGGCTCTTCTCTGCATAGGCATAGTCGCTGTCGCCAGGAGGACACTCGTCGAAGGCCATCATGATATCTGCTCCGATGGTACGCTCTGTATCCATCACGTTCTCTGGTGTGAAGAAATGCTTCGAACCGTCGATGTGACTACGGAACTCACAACCCTCTTCACGGAGTTTGCGGATGCCTGTAAGCGAGAACACCTGGAAGCCACCTGAGTCAGTGAGTATCGGGCGATCCCAGGTATTGAACTTATGCAGGCCACCTGCTTTGCGAAGGATATCAAGTCCTGGACGCAGATAGAGATGATAGGTGTTGCCAAGGATAATCTGGGCTTTCACCTGATCACGAAGCTCAGAGAAATGCACACCCTTCACAGTACCTGCTGTTCCTACCGGCATAAAGATAGGTGTCTGTATCTGTCCGTGATCTGTGGTTATAAGTCCGGCACGGGCAGAACTGCAAGGGTCGTTATGTTGTACTTCGAACTTCAAAGGCTTAGTCCTTTTTCTGTTTCTTGTCTTCTTCCTCTTTGACGGTTAGGTCGAGAGGATTCTTTACTATCTCATCAGTAAGTGCGAAATTCCACACATCCTGAACATTCTCTACATAGTGGAACTTAACACCCTTGAGGTATACTTCAGGAATCTCGAGGATATCTTTCTCGTTCTCACGGCACATCACGATATCAGTGATACCAGCACGCTTAGCAGCGAGGATCTTCTCCTTGATACCTCCTACGGGGAGCACCTTGCCACGAAGAGTAATCTCACCAGTCATCGCTGTGTTCTTACGAACCTTACGCTGTGTTAGGGCTGATGCGATAGATGTGGCGATAGTGATACCTGCACTTGGACCATCCTTAGGAGTAGCTCCTTCGGGCACGTGGATATGGATATTCCAGTGGTCGAAGATACGGTAGTCGATATTCAAGGAGTCAGCATGAGCCTTTACATATTCGAGAGCCAGGATTGCCGACTCTTTCATCACGTCGCCGAGATTACCTGTGAGTGTGAGCTTTGCGCCCTTACCCTTTGAGAGCGAGGTCTCGATGAAGAGAATCTCACCTCCTACGCTCGTCCATGCAAGTCCTGTAACTACTCCTGCGTAGTCGTTGCCCTGATAGATATCGCGATAGAATGGTGGTTTGCCGAGAAGGTCCTCCAGTTCTGAGGGAGTGATCTTCATCTTTGAACTTACACCATCCAACTGGCTCTTGTATGCTATCTTACGGAGTGCCTTGTTGATCTGCTTTTCAAGCTGACGTACGCCACTCTCGCGAGTATACTGTTCGATGATCTTCTCGATGGCCGCCTTATTGAAAGTAGGCTTAATCGTAGGAAGGTCAAGACCGGTATTCTCGAGTTCTCTTGGGATGAGATGACGTTTGGCTATCTCGTATTTCTCCTCGGTGATATATCCGCTGACCTCGATAATCTCCATACGGTCGAGTAGGGGACGAGGTATTGTGCTCAGATTATTTGCCGTAGCGATAAAGAGTACCTTCGAGAGGTCGTAGTCAACATCGAGGTAGTTATCGTGGAAGGCATTGTTCTGTTCAGGATCGAGAACCTCGAGCAATGCTGAAGCAGGATCACCGTTATGAGTGTTCTGTGTGACCTTGTCTATCTCGTCGAGGATGAATACCGGGTTACTTGAGCCAGCCTTCTGGATGTTCTTGATCACGCGGCCTGGCATAGCACCAACGTATGTACGACGATGTCCTCTGATCTCTGCCTCGTCATGCAGACCACCAAGCGACATTCTTACGTATTTGCGCTTCATGGCAGAAGCGATGCTCTTACCCAAAGATGTCTTTCCGACTCCTGGAGGGCCATATAGGCATATAATAGGTGATTTCAGGTCGCCTCTGAGTGCGAGAACGGCCATGTGTTCTAGTATACGCTCCTTGACTTTCTCCATGCCGTAGTGATCCTGATCAAGAATCGTCTGAGCACGCTTCAAGTCGAGATCATCCTCGGTATATTCGCCCCAAGGCAGATTAACCATAGTCTGGAGATAGTTGAGCTGCACATTGAAATCGGGACTCTGAGGATTGACGTTATCAAGTTTGTCGCATTCCTTATAGAACACCTTTGCTATCTCTTCAGGCCATTTCTTGTCTTTTGCCTTTTGAAGGAGCTCACGTTTCTCCGGACTACCTTCGCCATTACCTATCTCTGCTTGCAGGTTCTTGATCTGTTGCTGCAAGAAATAGTTACGTTGCTGTTCGTCGATATCCTCACGGGTCTTGTTGCGGATATCTGCCTTCAGGTTCTGGAGATTAATCTCACGATTAACAGCCTTCATGACTCCAAAAAGACGCTCTTTTACAGTCTCTGTCTCGAGGAAACGCATCTTCTCCTTAATAGTGAATGGCAGGTTTGAACAGATAAAGTTCAGTGCCATCTCGTTGTTTGAGATATTTTTTATGGCGAAAGTTGCTTCGTCGGGCAACTCGTCAGAGAGTGAGACGTATTTCTCTACCATCTCTCTGAGATCTGTCATCGCTGTCTTGAACTCACGGTCACGCTTGTCAGGCTGTATCTCAGGAACGGGTTCTACCATACCTTGTAGATATGGGCTCACTGAGTAGATATCCTTTACTCTCAGTCTTCCCATAGCCTGTACGATGGCAGTGATATTACCATTTGGAAGCGTGAGAAGTTTCATTATCTTGGCATAAACGCCTATCTGATACAGGTCGTTTTTCATAGGCAGATCCACATCTGGATCCAATTGGCAAACGACTCCAATAACGAGATTCTTCTTTTCTGCCTTTGTAACAAGAGCTTTACTGGTTTCGCGACCAATTATGATAGGGGAGAGGACTCCTGGAAAAAGAACGATATTACGTACCGCTAAGATAGGTACTGAGGGTGGTGTTTCGATATTTATTAAATCTTGAAAGTCTCCGTTGATATCTGCAATCATCTGAAATGCGGAGTTATCTTTTCTATTGCTCATCTGTCTTTTTTCTCCTTAATTTTTCAATTCGGCTGCAAAGGTACAACAAAAAAGTGAAAAGATAATAGCTAAAGCTAAAAAATATGTGGATGAATGGCGAAGAATTAACAAATAATTTGGATTTTAGCTTAAATTACACTAACTTTGCCGTCGAAAATGGCAAAAGACTGTTTTACATTCAAACAATTTTCTGTTTATCAAGACAGATGTGCGATGAAGGTTGGCACCGATGGGACACTTCTCGGAGCATGGGCTCATGCGCCAGAAGGGAGATGCAGGATTCTGGATATTGGAACCGGTACTGGACTTATAGCAATGATGATGGCTCAGAGATATCCTCAGGCAGAGATTGTAGGCGTGGACATTTCCTCGGAAGCATGTGCTCAGGCAAGGGAAAATGTTAAATATTCTCCTTTTTTTAAACGTGTCAGTATCGTAAATTCCGATATCGCGGAATATGATTCAGGAGAACTATTTGATACGATTGTGAGTAATCCTCCATATTTTGTTAATTCTCTAAATTGTCCTGACGAAAACAGAACAATTGCAAGACATTCAGATTCTTTAAGTTACAAAGATTTATTAAAGCAAGTTATCAGACTATTATCAGATGAAGGTAATTTCTCTTTGGTTATACCTACAGAGAGCATATCTGCAATAGAATCAGAGGCCGCTTTTGAAGGATTATTTTTGTCAAGAAAATGTTTAATTAAAACAACTCCCAGAAAGAGTCCGAAACGTGTTCTTATGGAATTTCATAAATATCCATCTGGTCATATAGATATATCTGAAGAGGTGCTCGAAACAAGTCCAAATGTGAGAAGCGAATGGTATAGCAACTTAACTAAAGATTTTTATTTGTAGACAACTATGAAAGTTACATTATTACAGACAGATATTATTTGGGGCAATCCTCAGGCAAACATCCAACAGGCTGAAACAATGATACTTGAGAATCCTGGCTCTGATCTATATATATTGCCGGAAATGTGGAGTACGGGATTTGCTACTGATCCTCATGGCATAGCAGAAGACGAAAACTCGAGTATTTCGCTAAAATGGATGAAAACTATCGCAAAACAGCAGAAATGCGCTATTTGCGGCAGTCTGGCTATAAAAACAGCAGATGGATCATATTGTAATCGTCAGTATTTTATTGATGGTAGGAATGGTAGCTTTCAATATTATGATAAACACCATCTGTTTACTTATGGAGGTGAACACATTCATTATAAGGCTGGGAGTGAGCATACGATCGTGAATTACTGTGGATTCAAGATTTTGCTCGTTACGTGCTATGATTTACGTTTTCCTGTATGGTCAAGGTATTCTTCTAATCTGGAATTTGATTTGATTGTCTGTGTAGCCAATTGGCCGGATTCTCGTCAGAATTCTTTCCAGATATTAACAAGAGCGCGAGCTATTGAAAATATGGCGTATCTTATTGCTGTGAATCGTGTTGGCAATGATTCTTATTCTCATTATCGTGGATGCAGTTGTGTGGTAAGTCCTATAGGAAAAACATTAATTGCCTGTAAGCCAAATGTCCCTACAGCTGTTTCGTACGATATCGATCTGGATTATCTTCAAAACAAACGCACAAAATTTAAAGTTTTAGACGATAGAGATATTAAATAATGTATTTCCTAAAGCCTTTTAATCTTAAATTACGAGAATCAGCATTATGATAAATAGATAAAATAGAGAACTAACCTATTTCTTTTTCTTCTCAGCAAAACTAACGAATTTCATTTCTTTCAAAATACGAGATTGTCGTTTAAGCATATATCCATTGGGATTCTTACTTGAAAATTTTCGAGGATTAGGTAATGTTGCTGCTATGAGGGCACATTGAGATTTATTAAGATTCTTCGCATCAGTTCTGAAATTTTCTTCAGCTACTGCATCAACGCCATAGATTCCGTCGCCCATTTCAATACTGTTAAGATACACTTCCATAATTCTCTCTTTGCCCCAAAGCAATTCTATCAAACCTGTGAAATATACCTCAAAACCTTTTCGTAACCAACTGCGACCTGGCCATAAAAAAACATTCTTTGCAGTCTGTTGAGATATCGTCGATGCTCCTAATTTGTGTTTTTCTGGATGTTTATGGTTTCTCTCTACAGCCTTTTCTATCGCCTTATAATCAAAACCATGATGTTTCATGAAGTTTGCATCCTCACTGGCAATAACAGCAAGAGGCATAGAAGGACTGATTTTATCAAGAGGCACCCAGTGGTGAGACATTTTTATATGTTTGCCCTCTCCTATCTGTTGCGCAACTCTGATAAACATCAAAGGTGTAAAATATACAGGTACAAAACGAAGCACCACCACCGCTAAGATAGTGGAGCCAAAGAAGGCCGCCAATAGCCAGCGTGTGATGGTGCGTATTTTCTTAGGAATCAATGACATGAAATGATTAGTTTGCCTGCTGCTGAGCATCCTGAATCATCTTCTGAGAAGCATACATATAAACCTCTACACGACGATTCTGCTTACGGCCCTCAGCCGTTGAATTGTCAGCTACAGGATTTACTGATCCCTGACCCTCAACGCTCTTAATCTGTGAAGCACTAACGCCAAGTGATCTCAGATAGTTAGAAACACTCATTGCACGTTTTTCTGACAGAGGATTATTGATGGCGTCAGAACCGGTGTTGTCAGTATGACCAATGATGGCAACATCACAGTCTGCATTCTGCTTAAGAACATTTGCGAACTGCTGGAGTGAAGACTTTGAAGCAGCATTGAGGTCAGCCTTGTTTGTTGCGAAGAGAATACCGGAATCGAAAGTAACCTTAACGGCATCAAGACCATTGGCATCCTTAACACTCTCTACCTGAGCATTCTGCACTGCCTCTGCCTCCTTCTTGGCCTTATCCATCTTGTGACCAATGATAGCACCAGCACCAGCACCTACGGCACCACCGATAATAGCACCGACAGCTGTGTTACCAGCGATCTTGCCGATAATAGCACCAAGAGCAGCACCACCACCAGCACCGATAGCTGTACCCTTAGCAGTGTTACTTACATTACAACCACTTAAAACCATTGCAGCACAAAGAGCTGCAGCAATACATTTAATACTTTTCATTTCATTCTTTATTTAAACGTAAAATACTTAATTTCCTAAATCAATGGTGCAAAGTTACTAATTAATTCAGAATTATATGTGTTTAATTCATATTTTTTATGTAATTTTGCACGCAAAATACAAATTAATAAGAAAAGACAATGGCAAAAGAATTAAAAGAATTAACGAAAAGAGCTGATAATTACAGTCAATGGTTCAATGATCTCGTTGTAAAAGCTGATCTCGCTGAGCAGTCTGCCGTAAGAGGATGTATGGTTATCAAACCTTATGGATATGCCATTTGGGAGAAGATGCAGCAACAGCTTGATAAGATGTTCAAGGAAACAGGTGCCCAAAATGCATATTTCCCCCTACTCATCCCTAAGTCATTTCTGAGTCGTGAAGCTGAACACGTAGAGGGATTTGCTAAGGAGTGTGCAGTAGTTACTCACTATCGTCTTCGCGCTAAGGAAGATAAAAGTGGAGTTGAGGTTGATCCTACAGCAAAACTTGAGGAGGAGTTGATTGTACGTCCTACTTCTGAGACAATCATCTGGAACACATATAAGAACTGGATTCAGTCATGGCGTGATCTGCCTCTGATGTGTAATCAGTGGTGTAACGTTATGCGCTGGGAGATGCGTACACGTCCTTTCCTCCGTACATCAGAGTTCCTTTGGCAAGAGGGTCATACTGCTCATGCCACTCGTGAAGAAGCTGAGGAAGAAGCCCAGAAGATGCTTGGCGTTTATGCTAAGTTTGCAGAAGAATGGATGGCTGTTCCTGTTGTTCAGGGTGTAAAGAGTGAAACTGAGCGTTTCGCAGGAGCTCTCGATACTTATACCATCGAGGCTATGATGCAGGATGGTAAGGCTCTACAGAGTGGTACTTCTCACTTCTTGGGACAGAATTTTGCAAAGGCATTTGAAGTAACATATCTTAATAAGGAGAATAAACCTGAGTATGTATGGGCTACATCGTGGGGCGTTTCTACACGTCTTATTGGAGCTCTTATCATGACTCACTCTGATGATAACGGTCTTGTACTTCCTCCAAAACTCGCTCCTATCCAGGTTGTGATCGTTCCTATTTCAAAGGGAGATGATCTTCAGCGTATCACGGAACGTCTGACTCCTGTTATCGATGAACTACGTAAAGCTGGTATTACAGTTAAATACGATGATGCAGAAAACAAGCGTCCAGGATTCAAGTTCGCAGATTATGAACTGAAGGGTGTTCCCGTTCGTCTTGTTATGGGAGCACGTGATCTCGAGAATGGAACGATCGAAGTAATGCGTCGTGATACCCTTGAGAAAGAGACACGTCCTGTTGATGGTATTGTGGAATATGTAGAGCAATTGCTTGTTGATATTCAGAATAACATCTTCAATAAAGCAAAGGCTTACAGAGATGCTCATATTTACGAGTGTGATAATTACGAGGAGTTTAAGGAGCGTGTAAAAGATGGTGGATTCTTCCTTTGCCACTGGGACGGCACAGCAGAGACAGAGGCTCAGATCAAGGAAGAGACACAGGCAACTATCCGCTGCGTACCTTTCGGAGTAGAACAGACTCCTGGCGTTGATATGGTTAGCGGCAAACCTTCAAAGGCTCGTGTCATCATAGCACGTAGCTACTAAATAAAAGAAAAGGAACTTTCCCAAGCTCCTTTTCTAAACCAGCTTACAATTGTTTCTCAGCTGGTCCAGAAAATTGGATGTCTCACGACATCCGATTTTCTTTTAATAACCTTAATAATCTAATACCATGAAAAACACATGGCAAAGATACGAATATTTTTAAATTCATTCATAAATTTGCTATGTATTCTATCTTGATTTAATCTTTTTTCAGAATTTCTTTATTCCAATTCACAATTGTTTGCAAATCTAATGCCGAGATCCTATCCTTATCAGCTTTAAACAGATCTGGGGTGGATTCTAATTTTTCCCATTTGTCTGTATAGAAATCAATTTTTGTAGACAATGATAAGGAATCGCTTCCATAAGTCTGAGCCACACAAATAATCTGTTTTAAACTATCTGTGGGTAACGAAGGCTTAAGCAACAATAATGTCATATGCAGAGCTTCGCTGACTCTTATACTGATACTATCGTCAGAAAGTGCTGTCATCTCACTCTTGCCGCCAAGAAGATTGTCTACCTCTGCTTTCAGCTTGGAATCTAAAAAATCTATCATGTCCAATCTGTTATTTTCTGAAAGCGTAGGAAGAATTGATGTCGGCATCTGTTTAAAAGCATCACGAATAGATAAGGGAGGAGAAGCCATACTATCTGTGGTCTCCCCTTCCCTACCCGATATTGACATCGTACATAAAAGTCCAAGAAGAACTCCTAAGTATCTCATCTTCTTATTACTTATTGTTTCTGAGGTCGTGAACTCTAACAGCCTTACCTTCACTCTGAGGAAGAGAACCTTTCTTTACGAGTTTAACTACAGGCGTAAGCAGAATCTCATCCTTCAGTGCACGTTGGATATCTTTCATCATCCTCTGCATCTCTGGATAGATGTCTGTCTCCAAACCATCAAGCTCTACTTCTACAGTCATTACATCATTGTCATCTACCGTCTCCAATGTGATAAGATAATTACTGCCAAGTCCTGGATACTGTACAAGTATCTTCTCAACCTGCATTGGGAATACGTTTACACCCTTGATAATGAACATATCATCTGTACGTCCCTTGATACGGTCAATTCTTCTGTGAGTACGTCCACATTTACACTCTCCTGGGATGATACGAGTAAGATCGCGCGTGCGATACCTTAATACAGGCATCATATTACGGTCGAGAGTAGTAAGAACCATCTCTCCCATTTCTCCATCAGGTACAGGCTCTAATGTATCAGGGTCAACTATTTCAATAAGATAATTATCCTCCCAGAGGTGCATGCCTTCCTGGTATTTACATTCGAAAGCGACACCAGGACCATTCATCTCTGTCATACCGAATGAGTTGTATGCTTTCACTCCCAGCATACGCTCAATACGACGGCGCTGCTCCTCAGTATGAGGCTCAGCACCTATACAAAGGGTGCGTAGTTTTGTGCTGGCGGGATCTACTCCTTCTTCCTTGAATACCTCTGCCAGACGAATGGCATATGACGGAATAGCATGGAGACAGGTAGTGCCAAAGTCCTTAATAAATTTAATCTGACGCTTAGAGTTACCGGCAGCAGCAGGAACAGTCATTGCACCTAACCACTCGGCACCATATTGGAAACCAAGGCCACCTGTAAACATACCATAACCGCTAGAGTTCTGGAACACATCACTCTTACGACATCCCACCATATAAAGGTTTCTGGCAATCATATTGGCCCAAGAACAGATGTCGTGCTCTGAATAAAGGACTACACATGGATTACCTGTAGTACCACTTGTAGAGTGGATGCGCACAGCATCGTCTCTGTCACCTCCTACTAAACCAAATGGATAGTTATCTCTAAGATCCTGCTTTGTGGTGAAAGGAATCTTGCGGATGTCCTCAGGTGTGTTAATAGAATCAGCAGTGATACCTAGCTCGCCAAGACGTTTTTTATAGAAAGGAGATTTCAGACATACGTTGATAGTCTCTTTCAGTTTCTTTACTTGCAACTCTCTTAGCTGCTCTCTTGGCATTTTTTCAATTTCTGGTTGCCAGCATTCACCATCAGGCTTTATGCTAGCCATGATTTTCTCGTCAGTCATATCTTTAGTTTTTTTACGATTACTCTTTTGCAAGTTGCATCATCATTACGGCCGAGAGTCCTGCTGTTTCTGTACGCAGCCTACTCTTTCCTAGATGAACGCTCTTATATCCTTGTTTTATTGCATATTCTACTTCGTCAATGCTGAAATCGCCCTCCGGTCCTATCAAAACTGTCACTTTCTCTTCAGCATCCAGATGTCTCAACTCGTCAAAGAGATATGTCCTTGGAACTTCATCATAACAATGGGCTATGAACTTAGCACCCTCACGATGAGATTCGATGAACTTATTATACGACATCATCTCGTTAAGAATCGGCTTCCATGCTTTGTGACTCTGTTTTACTGCAGATATAGATATTTTCTCCATACGTGCACTCTTAATAAGGCGACGCTCTGAGAACTGGCAGTTTAAGAATGATACTTCATCAACACCTATTTCCACTGCTTTTTCCATAAGCCATTCGATGCGATCCATCATCTTTGTTGGGGCAATAGCCAGGTGTACATATCCTTTCCACTGGCGCTCCTGAGGCATCTTTTCTATTATGTGATAGTAGCAATGATGAGTAGCAGCGATTGTCACCTCTGCCCTGAAGAAATTTCCTTCTCCATCCATAAGCATCATCTCATCGCCACCTTTGATACGTAACACACGCATTGCGTGCATCGCCTCTTCAGAAGGTAACTCTGTCTGATTCTCAGCACCAGGAACAAAGAAGAATCTAACCTCTTTCATATTTAGTGCTTAATCTCCGTGATTGGTTTCTTTTCGGGCTTGAAAACAATAGCGAATGTGATGCCTACTACCAATGCGAAGGAAGCAAAGATGAACCAACATGTCTGCCAGTCTCCAACAAGATATCCGCCTTCCCATCCACAATATGCATTCACAATCTCTCCTGCAGCCAATGTTCCTATGGTTGCACCCAGACCATTTGTCATCATCATGAACAGTCCTTGAGCAGAAGCCTTAATGTCGGGAGCACATTCCTGATCTACAAAGATACCGCCAGATACATTAAAGAAGTCGAATGCTACACCGTAAACAATACAAGAGAGGATAAAGAATATAACACCAGGCATTGCTGGATTACCGATACCGAAGAAACCGAAGCGGAATACCCAAGCAAAAAGTGACATCATCATTACAACCTTTATACCAAAACGCTTCAGGAAGAATGGTATCATAAGAATACATAATGCCTCACTTATCTGAGAGATTGAAGTCAACATTGTTGCATTGTTAGCAGCAAAAGAATCGGCAAACTCTGGGGTTCCCTTAAAGCTTGTCAGGAATGGACCTGCAAAACCATTTGTTACTTGCAGACACATACCAAGTAATGCCGAGAATATGAAGAACAATGCCATCTGACGACGCTTAAATAACTTGAAAGCATTGAGTCCAAGAGTTTCGACAAGCGATACCTTACCTTCTTTCTTTTCCAACTTACATTCTGGTAATGTAAAGCAATATACGAATAATACAATACTAAGGATACCTGATACTAGGAACTGCAAATACGTATACTGGAACTTATGAGCATTTTCACCCAGTGTAAAGCCAAAACCACTGTCATCAATAAAGGCACAGTTAACAAACCACATGGTAGCAATGAAACCAACTGTTCCAAGTACACGAATAGGTGGAAAATCCTTAACAGTGTCCAAACCGTTATTTTTAAGAATGGTAAATGCAGCAGTATTCGTTAGGGCGATTGTAGGCATATAGAATGCCACACTCAACGTATAAAGGGCTATGAACATTGACTTGTCTGCAAGTTCATTTCCGAATCCAGCCTGTTCACCCATCCACCAGCAGCTGATCATGAAGCCACCTGCTAAAAGATGACAAAGACCTAATAATTGCTGTGGCTGTATGTACTTATCTGCGACAATACCCATCAATGTCGGCATGAAGATACTTACTATGCCTTGGATAGCATAAAACCATGAAATCTTGTCGCCTAATCCTGCGATTCCAAGATAATTTCCCATACATGTTAGATAGGCACCCCATACAGCAAACTCCAGGAAATTCATTAGTGCCAAACGGAATTTTAGATTCATAATTATATAGTTTTATTGGTTAATTTCTTCTCATTTCTAATTCTTTCATCTCAGTAGGTTTTACTCCAAACTTATGCTGCTGAGCACGGCGGATAGAGTCTTTTTTCTGCCTAATTGAATCTGGTTCAATAGGCGTCTCAAGAGTTTTTTCTTCAGCTCCTTCTTCTTTCTTTTTGTGGAATCGGATAAGTTGGATATCACTTATGGATAACAGTCTTAAATCAGAACTTTTCTCATATCCCTGTCCAAGATAGAAATATCCCATTATCTCCTTGGGCATAAGATCTACTGGGTTTATTCTCAACTGATTTATACCACTGACGGAAAAGTGAGTAGCCTGAGCTACAATACTATCATTCGTATATTTGACTGCTAAGTACAAAAGAGCATCTTTATTACCTCCTTGATATAAGAAATCACTCTTAAATGACAACATAAAACTGTCACCCTTACGAAACGAGGTGTCTGCTTTCTGAACAAACTGCATTTTATTATATGGAGCTTGTGGCATAAGTCTTGCCGACTTCATGCCTTCCCATATACTTGCAGTATCGCCCGAAAGACTTTGCATTGCAGTGAATCGTTCTACCTCACCCTCAGTTGCTCCAAGATTCAGGGCTTCCTCACTCATTCGTTCCTGTACACTTTTGTATATCTCAACAAAACGGTCAGCACGTGTATAGTAATACACGAGAGAAGAATCAAACTCCGCCCGAGTCACACCATATTTATTGAGAACACTATTAAAGTACATATCGCGTTTGTAGTCCTCACTCCCACTCTGTGGCCCAGGCATTGATGCGATACCTTGGGAAACATAATAGTCGTAAAGAATATCTTCCATATCATCAGGCTGGATAACCTCTTTTGGTACCCCAGGCTTACAACTTACGATGCAAAGCACCGACGCCATAAACACAATGATATGAGAGAAAGGCCTATTCATCTTTTTTTAGTGATATCTCGCTGATCTCTTTCCTGTAGAAAAGTAGTAATAATACAACTCCAACACTGATACTCGCATCTGCGAAATTAAAGACAGGACTGAAGAACACAAAGTGGTCACCACCTACAAATGGCATCCACTGAGGCCAGTCTGTCTCAATCAGAGGGAAGTAAAACATATCTACCACTTTTCCCATCAGAAACGGAGCATATCCTGAACCAAAATGTACAAGATATGATGTGTAAAATTCAGAAGAGCTGGTGAAACAGAGGCCATAGAACATACAGTCAATAAGATTACCTGCAGCACCGGCAAGTATCATTGCCAGACAGACTAGATAGCCCATGCGCACATTCTTTCTTATCTGTTGCCAGATGTAATAGCTCAATACTGCAATCGCAACCATTCGGAATAGCGACAACAGAATTTTACTGCCAATCTGCATACCGAAGGCCATTCCCATATTCTCTATGAAAGTGATATAGAACCAGTCTGTGATATGAATAGACTCATGCAAGTGCATGCTGGTTTTCACCCATATCTTTATCAGCTGGTCTATTATCAGGATAGCTATTACTATTCCTACAGCCAGTCCACCTTTTGAACAGATCTTATTCAACAAGCTCACAGAGAGTTTATTTCTTTTGGTTCAGCTTCGACTGTACACTCAATGTTGCGTGAGGTACTGCACGAAGACGTTCTTTTGGTATCAGCTCACCTGTAATACGATCGATACCATAGGTTTTGTTTTCAATTCTTACGAGAGCAGCTTTAAGACCCTGAATGAATTTCTGTTGACGAGCAGCCATGCTTATGAGCTCTTCCTTAGATTGTGTGGCACTACCCTCCTCCAGAGCTTTATAGGTTGGAGATGTGTCATCAACATCGTTAGAGTCCTCATTCATGAGCACTTTCATCATCTGGTCATAGTCTCTCTTGGCTAATGCCATCTTGTCCATAATTATCTGACGGAACTCTTCCAGTTCCTCATCAGAGTAACGTTTCTTTTCTGCCATAATTCAGATATTGTTGATTTATTATTTCTTTTCTACTTTAATATTCAATTTAAATTCATCAAAATCAACTTCCTGCCCATCGTTAGCCTCTGCTTTGATGTCATCAGCCAGTACCTGAGTCTTGATATATTCAGCAAAACTGCTGAGACTCTTCTCTACATCAGCATTTGGTGAAACAATAACAGATATACGGTCTGTAATCTCAAGACCACTCTCTTTACGGATGTTCTGAATGCGGTTGATAAGCTCACGGGCCATACCCTCGTTCTTCAGTTCCTCGGTAAGTTCTACCTCGAGAGCTACAGTGAGGTTACCCTCGTTTGCAACCAACCAGCCTGGAATATCCTCGCTGATGATATCAACATCGGCAGCCTCTACGGTGATAGCCTGGCCCTCAACATCGATACCAATGGTGCCGTTCTTCTCAAGCTCAGCTATCTGCTCCTGAGAGAGGGCATCCATAGCGGCAGCAACACTCTTCATGAGCTTGCCGAACTTCTTACCCATCGTGCGGAAGTTGCACTTAACCTTCTTAACCAGTACGCCAGCACCCTCAACGAAACGAAGCTCCTTCACGTTTACCTCGTTCATAATCAAGTCCTTAACAGCATCGATGTGCTTCTTCTGTTCAGCGTCGATGGCAGGAACCATGATGGCCTGCAGCGGCTGACGAACCTTGATGTTTACCTTGCGACGCAGAGCCAGAACCATAGAGGTAATCTTCTGTGCCATCTGCATACGTGCCTCAAGATCCTTATCAATCTGAGCATCGTCGGCTACAGGGAACTTATCGAGGTGTACTGAATCGAGCTCGCCTCCAAGGTCCTTATACAGCTGATCTGCATAGAAAGGAGCAAATGGAGCAAGCAACTTAGATACTGTCATCAGGCAGGTATAGAGAGTCTGGTAAGCGCTGAGCTTATCCTCGCTCATCTCCTTGCCCCAGAAACGCTTACGGTTAAGACGTACGAACCAGTTACTCAGATCGTCGTTAACGAATGCGTCAATCAGTCGACCAGCACGAGTTGGATCGTAGTTCTCAAGCTCTGCCTCTACACCCTTGATGAGTGTGTTCAGGCAAGAGAGAATCCAACGGTCGATCTCTGGGCGCTTCTCGAATGCAACTTGTGCTGCTGTAGGATCGAAACCATCTACATTTGCATAGAGTGCAAAGAAGCTATATGTGTTATAAAGGGTGCCGAAGAACTTACGGCGAACCTCGTCTACGCCCTCTGGATCAAACTTAAGGTTGTCCCAAGGCTCAGAGTTGGTCATCATATACAGACGTACAGCATCGCTACCGTACTTGCCAATCATATCGAATGGATTAACCACGTTACCAACGTGCTTTGACATCTTGTTACCCTTAGCATCGAGCACCAGACCTGAAGAAATAACATTCTTGAAGGCTACTGAGTCGAATATCATGGTAGCAATGGCATGCAGAGTGAAGAACCAACCACGGGTCTGATCCACACCCTCGTTGATGAAGTCGCATGGGAATGCGATGCCCTTATCAATCAGATCCTTATTCTCGAATGGATAGTGAATCTGGGCGTAAGGCATAGAACCAGAATCGAACCATACGTCGATAAGGTCGGTCTCGCGCTTCATTGGCTTGCCGCTCTCTGAAACCAGTACGATATTATCCACATAAGGACGATGCAGGTCGATCTTGTCGTAGTTCTCCTTCGACATATCGCCAGGAACAAAACCGTTGTCCTTCAGAGGGTTAGACTTCATGAATCCAGCCTTAACAGCCTTCTCTATCTCGTTATAGAGTTCCTCTACAGAACCGATGCAGATTTCCTTGCCATCCTCATCGCGCCAGATAGGAAGTGGAGTTCCCCAGAAACGTGAACGAGAGAGGTTCCAGTCGTTCAGGTTCTCAAGCCAGTTACCAAAACGGCCTGTACCAGTAGACTCTGGCTGCCAGTTGATGGTCTTGTTAAGCTCGAACATACGGTCCTTCTTAGCTGTAGAGCGGATGAACCAAGAGTCGAGAGGATAATAGAGCACAGGCTTGTCTGTACGCCAGCAGTGAGGATAGTTGTGTACGTGCTTCTCAATCTTAAGAGCTGTACCCTCCTGCTTCATCTCCATACAGATCACGATGTTCAGGTCTTCTGCCTTTGCAGCAGCCTGCTCGTCGTACTTGCCATCCTTGTTGAACTCGGGTGCGTAAGCGTTCTTAACAAAGTCGCCTGCATGATGACCGTAGCCAGCCTTATCTACACACTTTTCAACAAAGTTGTTATCCAGTTCGTCCATTACGTAGTACTTACCCTGAAGGTCTACCATAGGACGAGTTTCACCTTTCTTATTAATAAGGAACAGGCTTGGAATGTGGGCATCCTTAGCAACCTTGGCGTCATCAGCACCAAAGGTTGGAGCAATATGTACGATACCGGCACCATCCTCAGTTGTTACATAATCGCCAGGGATTACGCGGAAAGCCTCGCTCTCCATCTCAACAAACTGATCCTTGCCGTTCTCGCCTGTAAACACTTTCTCAGGATGTGCTGCAGCATACTCCTTCACATAGTCGGCAGCATTCTGATCGAGCTTAGCCGAAGGCTTTACCCAAGGCATCAGCTGCTGATACTTCATACCAACGAGTTCCTCGCCGGTATAGCGACCAACAATACGATAAGGCATGAACTTCTCACCTTTATTGTATTCAGGCATCTCTTCGTCATCGGTGATATTTCCTTCTGGTGCGAGGTAAGCATTCAGACGACTCTCGGCCAGGATAATGGTAATCTTCTCACCATTATAAGCGTTATATGTCTCAACAGCTACGTAGTCGATTTTTGGACCTACGCAAAGTGCAGTGTTTGAGGGCAATGTCCAAGGAGTTGTGGTCCAAGCTACGAAGTAAGGTGTACCCCACTTTGTCCACTCTTTCTTAGGATTAAGAGCCTTGAAGAGAGCAGTAACTGTGGTATCCTTAACATCGCGATAGCAACCAGGCTGGTTCAACTCGTGAGAGCTAAGACCTGTACCTGCTGCTGGAGAATATGGCTGGATGGTGTAGCCCTTATAGAGCAGTCCCTTCTTGTAGAACTGCTGGAGCAACCACCAAAGAGTTTCGATATACTTGTTATCGTAAGTAATGTATGGATTGTCGAGGTCAACAAAATAACCCATCTTCTCAGTAAGGTCACGCCACTCCTGAGTGAACATCATTACGTTCTCACGACACTTCTTATTGTAATCTTCAGTAGAAATGTACTTTTCTGAGTCCTTATTATCAATATCGGCTTTGGTAATGCCAAGTTCCTTCTCTACACCAAGTTCTACGGGCAGTCCGTGGGTATCCCAACCTGCCTTACGCTTAACCTGATAACCCTTCATGGTCTTATAACGGTTGAAGGTATCCTTAATGGTACGAGCCAGAACGTGGTGGATTCCTGGGTGTCCATTTGCTGAGGGAGGACCCTCGAAGAATACAAATTGTGGACATCCTTCACGCTCATCAACTGAACGCCAGAATACGTTTTTCTCGCGCCACATCTCCAGGATATCATTATTTACCTGGGTTAGATTCAGACCATTATGTTCTGCAAATCTCTTAGCCATATATTTCTATTTTCTTTAATTTTTTATTCTCTTATATTTGGCGTGCAAAGGTACTAAAAATATCCGATATCGCAAAATAAATAAATAATTTTTAGTTTTTTCCGTAAATTTCTTGCATTTTCCAAAATAATTCGTAACTTTGTAGCCAAATTAGATTCTTGTATACATAACTTAAAACTCAATTTCGTATGGTATTAATGATTCTTCAGCTCTGTATTGTTTTAGGAGCTCTGTGGGTAGGATCACGTTATGGTTCGCTCGCTCTTGGTGCGATCTCCGGTATTGGTCTCGCTATTCTCGTTTTCGGTTTCGGCCTGAAACCAGGTACGCCTCCTACCGATGTTATCTACATTATTATTGCAGCTGTTACCTGTGCTGGTATTATGCAGGCATCTGGAGGTATGGATTGGCTTATCCAGATAGCAGAGAAACTGTTACGTAAGCATCCAGACCACATTACGTTCTTTGCGCCACTTACCACATTCTTCCTTACAGTACTTGTAGGAACAGGTCACGTAGTTTACACCCTGATGCCAATTATCTGCGACATTGCGCTGAAGAAGGGCATACGTCCTGAGCGTCCCTGTGGAGTGGCTTCTATCGCCTCTCAGGTTGGTATCACCTGCTCGCCTATCGCTGCAGCAGTAGTAGCATTTGTAACCATTTCTAATGCAAATCACTTCGATATAACCATTCCTGGTGTTATCATGGTTTCTATACCATCTTGCGTATGCGGACTTATGGCCGCTGCAGCTGCCAGCTATCATCGTGGTCTCGACCTCGATAAGGATCCAAAATTCCTTGCTAAGCTTCAGGATCCCGTACAGCGCGAGTATATCTATGGTGGTTCTGCTACAACTCTCGACAAGGAGATTCCACAGTCAGCTAAGAATGCTGTGTTTATCTTCCTCGGTGCTCTCTGCGTTATCGTATTCTTCGCTATCTTCCAGAATGCGCTTCCTGCTTACGACACTCTGCGTGGCATAAAGGGTACAGATCCTTTGCAGATTAATGAAAGTCTGACACTTACAGCCGACCAGCTGGTTAAGGCAAAGTTACATATTGAGGGCATGACAGAGTTCTTCAAGAAGCCTCTGGCAATGAATCTTGTAATTCAGATTGTTATGATCTCAGCTGCAGCTCTTATGATTATATTCTGCAAGGCTGCTCCTAAGAAGGCTGTTGCAGGTCCGGTTTGGCAGTCAGGTATGGTTGCTGTAGTTGCTATTTATGGTATTGCCTGGCTGGCTGATACTTACTTCTCAAACTACATGCCTGAGATGAAGGCAATGCTTGCAGATATAGTAAAGGAACATCCTTGGAGCATAGCTTTGGTATTCTTCCTGGTATCAGTGCTTATCAACTCTCAGGGTGCTGTAGTTGTATCAATGCTGCCTTTGGCCTACTCACTTGGAATACCTGGTCCTGTTCTGCTGGGTGTGCTGCCTTCGGTTTATGGATACTTCTTCATTCCTAACTATCCTTCTGATATTGCAACAGTGAACTTCGACCGTTCTGGTACAACTGTCATCGGAAAGTATCTTCTCAACCACTCTTTCATGATGCCAGGTCTTATCAGTGTATCAGTTTCAACAATTGTTGCCTACTGTCTCTCGATGCTTTTCTACTAAAAAAGCAAAATAAACCAAGAAGAGCCATCCTGAATCAGGGCGGCTCTTTTATTATCTGAGCAATCTCTATTAATTGAATTTATCAATTATTTCTTCAGCGGTAACCAGACTCTGTTCTCCTGTTTCCATATTCTTTAGAGTAACCTTGCCTTGTGCTATCTCATTCTCGCCAGCAAGGGCAACAAATGGTATATGCTTTGCATTAGCATAACTCATTTGTTTCTTCATCTTCGCTGCATCAGGGAAAATCTCTGTGCGGATACCTGCCTCACGTACCTTTGCAGCGATAGGCAGACAATATGCAGTCTCTTTTTCTCCAAAGTTGATAAATAGAAGCTGAGTGGTGTTAAGTGAATCTTTCGGATAGAGGTCGAGAGCGTTAAGTACATCGTAAATACGATCAACTCCGAAAGAGATACCCACTCCCGACAGTCCTGGCATTCCGAAAATCCCCGTAAGGTTATCGTAACGTCCGCCACCAGAGATACTGCCCATAGGAGTGTCAAGAGCCTTCACCTCAAAGATAGCTCCTGTATAATAGCTTAATCCACGGGCAAGGGTAAGATCAAGCAGTATCTCGTTCTTAAGCCCATTAAGGAAACTCAAGATATAACGGCACTCCTCCACTCCCTTCATGCCTGTCTCACTTGATGAAAGAACATCAGCAATCGTATTGAGTTTCTCTTCATTAGTGCCCTCAAGCATGATGATGGGCTGAAGTTTCTCAATCTGTTCATCTGAAAGACCATCCTCACGAAGTTCGGCATTAACATTGTCGATACCTATCTTGTCAAGTTTATCGATGGCAACAGTGATATCTACAATCTTATCTGCAGCACCAATAACTTCTGCGATGCCAGTAAGAATCTTACGGTTATTTATCTTTATCTGGACACGAACACTAAAACGTGAGAAGACAGTATCCACAATCTGCATCAGCTCTACCTCATTGAGCAGGGAGTCTGAGCCAACGACATCACCATCAAACTGATAAAACTCACGATAGCGACCTTTTTGTGGACGATCTGCACGCCATACTGGCTGCACCTGATAGCGCTTGAAAGGAAGCTGCAACTCCTCGCGATGCATCACGACATAACGTGCAAACGGTACTGTGAGGTCATATCGAAGCCCTTTCTCGCATATCTTTGAAGCCAGACGGAGTGTATTACGTTCTGCCAGTTCCTGATCATCAATCTTTGAGAGATAATCTCCGCTGTTTAGAATCTTAAACAACAGTTTGTCACCTTCCTCACCATACTTACCCATAAGCGTCTGAAGGGTCTCCTGAGCAGGTGTCTCTATCTGCTGGAAGCCATACAGCTCATATACAGATCTTATGGTATTGAAGATATAGTTGCGCTTGGCCATCTCTACAGGGCCGAAGTCGCGAGTACCTTTGGGTATACTTGGTTTATTTGCCATTATTTACGTACAATTGTCTGGTCGCGGTCAGGACCGATACTAATGATACAAATAGGTGTCTCGAGCTGTTTCTCCAGGAATGCGATATAATCCTTGAACTCCTTGGGGAACTGATCCTCAGAGGTGAACTTCGTCATATCAGTCTTCCAGCCGGGAAGTTCCTCATAAACAGGCTCGATACCGTCTTCGATATTGTATGGGAAATAATCTATCTGTTCGCCATTCTGCTTATAAGCCACACAGGCCTTGATGGTGTCGAAGCCATCGAGCACGTCACTCTTCATCATGATGAGCTTAGTAACACCATTCACCATAATAGAATATTTCAGTGCTACGAGGTCAATCCATCCGCAACGGCGCTCACGACCTGTCACTGCTCCATACTCATGTCCAAGATCACGAATCTTCTTTCCTGTCTCGTCAAAAAGTTCTGTGGGGAATGGACCTGCACCTACACGAGTGCAATAAGCCTTCATAATACCATATACCTCACCGATTTTGTTAGGTCCGATGCCAAGGCCTGTACAAGCACCTGCACAGATAGTGTTCGATGATGTGACGAATGGATAGCTTCCGAAGTCCACATCAAGCATAGTACCCTGAGCACCCTCACAAAGGATGCTCTTACCGCTATGCAGGATATTGTTTATCTCATGCTCAGAATCTACGATCTGGAACTGACGCAGATACTCAATACCCTCAAGCCATTTCTTCTCTACCTCGGTGATATCATATTCAAAGTTCAACGACTTAAGGATTGCCTCATGACGAGCCTTTGCCTTTGCATACTTTGCCTCAAAATTATCGAGGATATCACCAACACGCAGGCCATTACGTGAAATCTTGTCAGTATATGTAGGACCGATACCCTTTCCTGTGGTACCAACCTTGTCCTTACCCTTCTGAGCCTCGTAGGCAGCGTCGAGCACTCGGTGAGTAGGCATGATGAGATGAGCCTTCTTGGAGATGTGCAGACGTGAATGAAGATCATGACCGCTGGCTTCAAGTGCCTTTGCCTCGTCCATAAAGAGGTCTGGTGCAAGAACAACACCATTACCAATGATGTTTACCTTACCACCCTGGAAGATTCCAGATGGAATAGAACGAAGAACGTATTTCTGTCCTTCGAACTCAAGAGTGTGTCCTGCATTGGGACCACCCTGGAAACGAGCTATCACATCATACTTCGGGGTCAGTACATCGACCACCTTGCCTTTACCTTCGTCGCCCCATTGGAGACCCAGCAGGACGTCAACTTTACCTGTGTTCATAATTTACTATCGTTTAGTTTCTTTTTCTTTTCCTGATTTTTCTGACGTGTCATCTTTCCCTGACATACACTGCAGATACCATATACATAAAGCGTGAATCCATCCTTGCGGAAACGCTTAAAATGTGTCGCATCGATGGCCTGCTCAATAAGAGTAGACTTTATTTCTGTGACTTTACCACACACAGTACATATCTGATGACAGTGACTCGTATTATCATAGCAAGCCTCGTAAGCGGTAGATCCCTGAAAACGATGACGTATTACCAGACGCAACTGCATAAAGAGATTCAGGGTATTATAGAGTGTGGCTCTACTAACACGGAACTTATAGTCGTGCTCAAGCTTTGCACTTAATTCTTCAAGCGTGAAATGACCTTCGATATTATAGATAGCTTTCAGAATAGTATAGCGTTCTGGAGTCTTGCGATGGTTGTTCATCTCAAGATAGTTGTCGAGGATACGCAACACATTCTTCCAGACTTCAATATTTATCATCTACTTTATGGGCACGATTTTTAAAAACCGCACAAAGGTACAAACTTTTAGAGAGAAAAAAGAGAGATAATCTATAAAAAATCTAAATTAGCTTGTTTTAATGCGCTTTTGGCAAGTCTTTCGTACACCAAGCCCAGTTCTGAAAATCGCTGTATGGTTGAGAGGGCCGCCTTGCGAACGGCAATACTTTCACCCCTGAGGGCTGCTACGGCCTGATCTATGAACTCATTTATTCCCCGTTCATTTGGTTCGCGTTTAGCCATAAAGATTCGAGATAGAATATGGAAACCGCATAGTTGGTATAGCTCTTTTTCTGAGGCCATCCACTGATAAGCTTTTTCCGGAGCGTAAGGCAGATGCTGATAAAGGTTGAAGGCTGCCTGTTCTGCTATCTCTTGTTCTGTGGTCTGTTCCATCCATATGTCGATTACCTCAGGGAGCACTTCATCTGGAGGCATAATCATCGTAGCAAGGATCTTACATTCCCTGACGTCTTCTTTCCACAGCGCTATGGCAAGGTCGTAATTATAACCTATCTCGTCAGCTTTCTGACGGAGACGTGGTAATGTGGCTCCCCAGTTCAGTTTGTAGTTAAGGCCCTTATCACGCATCGATTTGGCAACAGCCCCATCCATCATCAGCCGAAATGACTGCTTTATCTCCTTCACCTTCTCACGAATCGCCGTATTTTCCATTATCATCTCCATCAAATCATCGTCCCATACTCCTGACTGTATCTCAGCATCTGATGGGCATATTCTTCTCCATAATACACCTGGATATCTATTATCTCGCCATTATTATCGAATACAGGCAATAGCTGAGGATTGATAAATCCCTTATATGGTGCAAGATCCAGTCTTTGGTATCTCTCGAGAATCTCAGCATGTAGTTCTGCATCAACCTTTACAGCAAAACGCTCTACAAGGTTTCTTGCTGCCTCATAATCGCCCTCGCTCTTAATGCGTTGTATCTCGGCAAGCAGTGAGGCTATCAGTCTTCGCAACTGTTCATAGTCGGAAATCTCAAGGTATGTCTTCCCGTTGCGCTTTACAAGATGTAAGACATCGCCGTTCTCATAACACCAGTGAGCAATAAGAGCACGATTTCTCATGTGAGCCTCTTCTATCTGACAACCAGGCTTTATACGAATCAGCTGTGTCATCAGTCCATTCATCATATAGGTATAATACTGCGACTTATATGCCTCCATATCCGGAGTAAGCCCCAGCTCCACCAGCTTTTCATCAGCAATATAATAGAGTCCGAAGAGATCGGCCCTGGCTTCCTCAATAGTACTTCCATAAGCTTTCAAAGCATCGGGATCTGTCTCAGGCAATAGTTGTCCGCTACCGTGTCCCAGACATTCATGAAGGTCTGTATGCAGGTCATCGCATACATCACCGTATTTTTCTATAAGTTTCAGAGTCGTATCATCAATGACAAACTCCTCTTTGAAACCATTCCCATGAGCAGCTTTATTATATGCATCAGTGATATTGCTGATAGTGATACTCTTAGAACCATATTGTGCTCTAATCCAGTCGGCATTCGGAAGGTTGATGCCTATTGCGGTCGATGGATACTCCTCTCCTCCAAGCATCGCAGCACAGATGGCGTTTGCTGTTACACCCTTTACTTCTGGTTTTCGGAAACGGGCATCTACTGGTGAGTGATCCTCAAACCACTGGGCATTATTACTTATCGTTTGAGTACGATGTGTGGCTTCTTCATCTATATATTCCACAAGTCCTTCCCATGACGCCTTCAATCCCAGCGGATCTCCATATACCTCAATGAATCCGTTGATAAAATCTATAGTTGCATCATGCTCCGACACCCATTCAATTGAATATTTATTGAAGAGTGCCAAATCACCTGTTTTATAGTAACTTATTAGCGTCTCTATAAGATTCTTTTGGCTATCGTTTTCTGCATATTCTTTGGCCTTATCCAACCAGAATATAATCTTACGAATAGCAGGACCATACAGGCCATCTGCGCACCATACATGTTCCTTTATCTCCCCATTCTCCTTTACGAGTGTTGAGTTAAGTCCGTATGATGGTGGTTCTTTACATTCTGCATCGGCATCTTTCATGCGGAGATAGAAATCCTCAGCTTCCTGCTGAGTTACTCCATCGTAGAAATTACATGCCGAAGTCATAACCAGATCCTCACCATCGGCTTTGTTCACCCGCTTAGGCATAAAGGTGTTGTCGAAGATGGCGGGTCTTATTTTGTCAAAGAGAGCCTCTACAGAAGAGATGTTTTTTCCATCAATAGGTAGTCTGTTTGGTTCTACTCTCTTCAGAGCATCCAACAGATAATGCTCAGAGAATCCAGGTTCAAATTTCTCGCAACCATAGTGATGGTATATTCCATTCGAGAACCAGACACGTTTCAGATACACCTCAAGGTTACGAAACTCTTCTGTATCGTGAGCAATATCAGCATCGGTATAAACTGTTTCCAGTGTCTTACGTATCAGAAGATTATATTTGCCGTTCTGATCAAAGGTTATATCACGACCAAAAAGTGTCGCTTGGGCGAGATAATAAATGAATATTTTCTGCCTAAGCGACAATTTTTCGAAGCCGTTAAGTTTATAGCGAAGCAGTTGCAGATCAGCAAACCGCTCGCTCTGATAAACAAAGTCCACTATACCCAGCCCTCCTTAATCAGATGATCTCTTACGACGTGGCTGTTTAACCATTGCCGGATGCTGCTGGAGATGCTTCAGACGATATTCACGAGGTGTTGTCCCCATGATTTTGTAGAATGAAGCATAGAATGACTGACGATTAGCAAAACCAACCATATCGCTCACTTCCTCCATACGAAGATCCTGATAACGCTTATCAACGAGAATAGACATAGCCTCGTCGATACGGTACTTGTTGACGAATGAGGTGTAGTTCATGTGGAAGCGCACATTTACCACAGCAGAGATGTACCTGGTGTTTGTTCCCAGTTCCTCTGCAAGCTTCTTTGCTGAATAGTCCTTGTCACGATACTTCTTCTGCATGACAATGATATTCATAATCTTTTCCTGCATCTCGTCCATTAATCGTGGACTCACCAAACTGCGATAAGCAGCCTCTTTTTCCTTGAGCTCTGTAATGTTATACTTACCCATATTACGAATTATGGTTACAAGTTGATATTTATTTTTGTTGCAAATATACAAAATTATTAGATAGGTTGCAAGAAAAATCTGATAAAATTTGCAAAAAAGATAAAAAAATTCGGTTTTTCTGTCACTTTTTACTAAAATAAGGTGGAAAAAATCAGTTTTCAGAATTATTTTTAGTAACTTTGCAGAGTAAAATCAATAAAGATGGCAAAGAAAAAGATACTTTTTATCAATCAGGAGATAGCTCCTTACGTACCTGACACCCTTATGTCGCTCCAAGGCCGTGATATCCCCCAGGCCATTCAGGAGAAGAGTCATGAAATACGCATCTTCATGCCCAAATGGGGTAATATCAACGAGCGCAGAGGTCAGCTTCACGAAGTGCAGCGTCTCTCTGGTATGAATCTTATCATTGATGATACAGACCATCCACTCATTATTAAGGTTGCCTCGATACAATCTGCCAAGATACAAGTGTATTTCATCGACAATGACGATTATTTCAGTAAGCGTCAGGATGAAGGTAGCGACTATTCCGATAATGGTGAGCGAGCCATTTTCTTTGCGCGTGGTGTTCTTGAGACTGTTAAGAAACTCCGTTGGGTGCCTGACGTGATCCACTGTCAGGGATGGATGAGTGCCGTTGTGCCTCTCTACATCAAGACAGCATATCGCGATGAGCCTTCATATACCAATGCGAAGGTTGTCACATCACTCTATACCAGGAGTCTTAACCAGAATCTTGGCGACAACTTCAAGCGCTGTGTTGAGTTCCGTGATGCTACCGCTGATTTGCTTAAGCCGTATAATGACAGTTTCGACTTCAATGAACTCGGTAAACTCGCCATCGACTATAGCGACGGTATCATTCAGGCAGATACCAATGTAAATCAAGACCTTCTCAAATATGCCAAAGATAAAGAAATGCCTATTCTGAATTATATGGAAGAAGGCTTTGCTGATGCTATCGATGAGTTTTATGATCAGATTGCTCCTGATGCACCAGAAGAGGAAATAGAAGATTAAAAAGATTACAGGATACAAACAATGAAATTAAAATTTGTTACAGCGATTGCACTCTGCGCAATGGCGATACTTTCTTGCGACGAAGATACAGGCACACTTGGCGACTCGCTTACTGACGAGGGTAATAAACTCGTCGTTACAACTCAGAACTTTAATATCCTCACCAGTTCTATGCCCGTAGAATCGGTCTATTCACGTGAGCGTCAGTGTTACGTCGGTAAGGTATTGGATCCCGAGACGGGTACTTATGTAAAGAGTGAGTTCACCACCCAGTTTAATATGATGGAGCATGTTGCTGAAGATATGCCCAAGAAGGATGATCTCCTTTTAAACGAGAATGGAGAGATTGTGGCCGATTCCTCATTTATAATGATCTATTTCGATGTCCCATCAAGCTATGGTGACACACTTGCCACAATGAAACTAAGGATGTCTGAGCTTAGCAAACCCATCACAGGTGCTGATACCCGCTATACCAACTTCGACGTGAAGTCATCGGGCTATCTGCGCGAGAATGGTTTTAAGAAGGATCTGATGTTCTCTATCCGTGACCTCACTCGTACCGACAGCGTAAGATATCTCATCGACACCAACCTGCATCGCACATCCACTACAAGCGATAACGGATGGTATGACAATTTGCGTATCTGGCTCACAGACCCATATACTGACAAGAACGGAAAGACTTATCCTGACTATGCTACGTATATTCTCCGTACATTCTACGATCATCCGGAGTATTTCAAGAACTCATACACCTTCATTAACAACGTATGTCCAGGATTCCATTTTGAGACTGTCGACGGAATCGGTGTTATGGCAAGGGTGAAGGAGATAAGCATGTATATCTTCTTTCAGTATATTAACGGTGAGCAGGCTGCTTTAACATATCTGATGACGACATCTACAGAGGAGGTTGTACAGACATCTACTGTTACCAACGACAAAGCTGCCATCAGCAGTCTCGTGGCAGACAATAGCTGTACTTACATAAAGTCACCTGCAGCGATATACACCGAGGTGGAACTGCCCATAGACAATATCTGCACCACCCACCCCAACGACTCTGTTCTCTCCGCAAAGGTTACTTTCCAGCGAATCAATAACAATACTGATAATCTTGACAAGTCCTTTACCACACCATCAAAGCTGTTGCTCATCGAGAAAGACAGTCTGAACTCATTCTTCGTTAAGAACAGCACATTCAACAACACCTTTGCATATCAGGCAGCGCTCTCAAGCAATGCTTACACATACAGCAACATCTCTAACCTTATCACGCGCATGTATAATAATAAGGTAAAGGGATTAAAGAGTGATCCCGACTGGGTGGCAAAGCATCCTAACTGGAATAAGGCTCTGCTCGTTCCTATAGAGGAGGTCACTGTCAGCACTACATCGTATAGTACTACCACTTCTTCTACCATCGCATTGAAGAATAAGATGGGACTGTCGAGTACTCGTCTGATAAAGGGTACATCCGCAAAACCTATCAATCTGGAAGTTATCTATGCGAAATTCAAGGATTAAGCTATGGCCGACGGATTTCTCGAGAAGCATTACGAAGACTATGAGGCCCGCAAGGCAGCATGGCTGAGAAAGAAAAAACATCTGCCCAAGACTGGTAAGAGAAAATTAGAGCGCCCCGATAACGAGGCGCTTTAATTATTTATAGGATCTTGAATTTTGCAAATTTCAGCAGTAGCTGTTTGGTGCCGGTATTTCTGAACTGTACTGTGGCTTTTGTATTCTCACCCGTACCCTCAATCTTTATCACCTCACCAATACCAAAACGCTGATGCTCGATTGTATTGCCTACATGTAGGCCGCCAGCGCTTGCATCTGTAGCCATCGGACGTGGAGGCACAGCACGATTCACGCTCTTGAATCTGCCTTCGCTGGCGATATTCAGTTGTCGTTTGAATCCATCAGAGAATGGATCTACCGCTTTCTCTTGTTGTCTTGGAGCAACAGCTCTTGGCTTGGGATCAGCCTTAAACTGCGTAGCCACAGGTCTTGGATTCTGCATCCACTCTGGGCCTTCGCTTTTATATCCACTCGTATTTCGGCTATAGCCTCCGGTGTTACCTGTGCCGTAAGCACCTCCGTCATAGCGGTTATATGCCTTACGGGAAGATCCGAAGATAGGCTGTTCTCCCCCGCCCTCAGACTTTACATCTATCAACTCGGGATCTATATCCTGAATGAATCTCGATGGTGTGTCATACTCCATCTTTCCGTATCTGAAACGGTTCTGGGCGCAGGTAAGTATACAGTGTTTCTCTGCTCGTGTGATGGCTACATACAACAAACGTCGCTCTTCCTCCAGCTCTCGCATCGAGTTAGTACACATCGGACTCGGGAAGATATTCTCTTCCAGTCCCACCACGAATACCGTAGGAAACTCCAGACCCTTTGCCGAATGAATCGTCATCAGTGTCACCTTGTCATTCGAGTCTCCCTCATCGCTGTCGAGATCTGTAAGCAGAGCCACCTCCTGAAGGAAGTCGGGCAGATACACCTGCTCTCCCATATCCTCCTCACGACGGCTCTCCACAAAGTCCTGCATACCACTGAGAAACTCCTCCAGGTTCTCCTGTCGTGAGATATCCTCAGGGTTGCGTCCGCTATATATATCCTTGCTGATGCCTGAGTTCATGATGATGTCATGTCCCAGCGCGTAGGCATCCTCAGTGTTCAGTCGTCCTATCCATCCTTCGATAAGCTCCCTGAAGCCTTGCAGCTTTGTCATCGTAGCCTTGCTCACATCCATCGGGAAGAGCATTGGCTCCTTTATCACCTGCCACAGACTTACTCCATACATCTGAGCAGCCTGGGCAATCTTACCTACGGTAGTGTCACCGATACCTCTGGCAGGATAGTTGATTATTCGTTTGAAAGCCTCCTCGTCGTAGGGGTTAGCCACCAGTCGGAAATATGCTATCACGTCTTTTATCTCCTTACGCTGATAGAAGCTCAGACCTCCGTAGATACGATATGGGATATTATCCTTACGCATCTGTTCCTCAAAGCTTCGGCTCTGGGAGTTGGTGCGATACAGGATAGCGAAGTCACTCCAGTTGCAGTGGTCTTCCCTACGCAGTCGCTTAATGTCCTGAGTCACTATCATCGCCTCTTCCTTGTCAGAATAGGCAGGCTTCAGCTGCAGCTTCTCACCGTGCTCATTCTTCGAGAACACATTCTTCGGAATCTGCCTCTCATTACGTCTGATGAGTGAGTTTGCCGCCTGTACTATCAGCTGTGTCGAACGATAGTTCTGCTCCAGCTTAAAGAGCTTTGTGTCGTTATATCTGCTCTGAAAGTTGAGTATATTGTCGATGTTGGCTCCTCTGAAACTATAGATACTCTGTGCATCGTCGCCCACCACACATACCTTCTGACGTTCCTTTGTCAACTGGTACACTATCGCCTGCTGGGCATAGTTGGTATCCTGATACTCGTCCACAAGCACGAAATGGAATCTCTCCACGTATTTCCTTCTTATATCCTCGTGATTCTGGAAGAGCACCCATGTCTGCACCAGTAGATCGTCGAAGTCCATAGCATTAGCCTGACGACATCGCTCAACGTATCTTATATAAATGTTCTTCACCTCAGGTCGCTTCTGCTCGGCATCGTATGCCGCCGAAGGACTCGATGCGTAGACCTGTGGCAGGAGCAGATGGTTCTTTGCCATCGAGATACGGTCGGCAACGGATGCTGGCTTATACACCTTATCGTCGAGCTGCATCTCCTTGATGATAGTCTTCACCAGTGATCGGGCATCACTCTGGTCATAGATGGTGAAGTTGGAGTTATATCCTATATGTTCTGCCTCATTACGCAGAATACGAGCGAAGACACTGTGGAAGGTACCCATCTGGAGATACCTCGCACGCTCCTCGCCCACCAGCCGCGCGATACGTTCCTTCATCTCGCGCGCTGCCTTGTTGGTAAACGTAAGTGCCAGAATCTGCCACGGGGCCATCCCCTGCTCCAGCAGCCAGGCTATCTTATAGGTAAGTACTCTCGTCTTCCCTGAACCTGCACCTGCTATTACAAGACTGGCCCCGTCGCAGTATTCTACTGCCTTACGCTGACTATCATTTAGCTGACTTAGCATCAGCCTTTGCGTCGTCTTTCTTCTCTTCAGCCTTCTTGTCGTCAGCCTTCTTTTCTGATGGCTTGTAACGCTTGTTCAGACCATTGATGATGTCCTGGGTGATATCAAACTTCTTGTCGGCGAAGAGGATATTGTCACCTGCCTTTGAGAGGATGATATCATAGTGCTTGTCATTGTTGTATGCCTTCAGGAAGTTCTGCAGTGAGTCGCGCAGAGCCTCGTTGAACTTAGCTGTCTCGTTGGCGAGCTCATTCTCCAGACGTGCCTGCAGAGCCTGCAGATCCTGCTGCTGGCGCTGGATGGCTGCCTGCTGGCTCTCTGCCTGCTGACGGCTTGTGAATCCGTTGTTGTTAAGCTTCTGCTGGAAGTTAGCTACAGCTGCCTGCAGGGCATTGCCTTTCTGGTTCAGGGTGTTGCGGGCGTTGTTGCTCTTCTTCTCGAGGGTCACGCTGTAGTCCTTGGCAAAGGTGTACTGAGTCATCAGTGAGTCAACCTCTACATAGGCAATCTTTATGCCTGTAGTGTTACCTTCAGCGTTTGAGGGCTGCTCGTCCATCTTTGGAGCGGCATTGTTGCACGATACCATCATTGCTGCGATGGCCAGTGCTGGAAAAATGTACTTTTTCATTGCTTGAATAGTTTTTTATTTTATATTTTTTATTTTTTATTTCTTTCATTGACTGCAAACTCGCTCTTTCTCCGCATCTCCTTATCCTGATCCATCACGCAGTGAATACCTCTTTCCTTCATCGCCTGAGAGTCGTGGATATGCTGCGACTTGAACTCTCCCTTGGGCACAAAAAGCACCCTGACAAGGAAAAATACCATCGCGATAGCAATTATTAACGTCGATATGATTAGAGTTTCAATCATTTTTTGTACTTTTGCGGGTGCAAAGTTACGAATAAGCGAGCAAAATACCAAATTTATTTGTGAAATCAATTATAAAAACGTATTAATAATGAATAAAAACGACTTAAAACCAGCATCAGTCTTTGCTGAATTTGCTAAGATTAACGAAATTCCGCGTCCTTCTAAGCGCGAAGAGAAGATGATCGACTATCTCCGTAACTGGGGCGAGAGCCATGATCTCGAAACAAAAGTCGACGATACAGGTAATGTCATCATCCGCAAGCCAGCCACCAAGGGCATGGAGAACTGCAAGACAGTCATCCTTCAGAGTCACATGGATATGGTATGCGACAAACTCGTGGATGTAGAGTTTGATTTCGACAAGGATGCTATCAAGACATATATCGACGGAGAGTGGCTCACTGCCGAGGGCACTACCCTTGGTGCCGACGACGGTATCGGCTGTGCCATCGAACTGGCCATCCTTGCTGCCGACGATATCGAGCACGGTCCTATCGAGTGTGTCTTCACCCGTGATGAAGAGACAGGTCTCTCAGGTGCTGAGGGCATGAAGGCAGGCTTTATGAGCGGCGACTACCTCATCAACCTCGACTCTGAGGATGAGGGTGAGATCTTCGTCAGCTGTGCCGGAGGCCGTAACACACAGGCCAAGTTCACCTTCTCCCGTCAGGATGCTCCTCAGGGCAGCTTCTTCATCAAGGGCTCACTGAAGGGTCTCGTTGGAGGTCACTCTGGTGATGACATCAATAAGAAGCGTGCCAACGCCATCAAGATTCTCGCCCGTTTCCTCTTCCAGGAGATGAAGCGTTACGATGGTATCTGTTTGGCTCAGTTCCATTCCGGCAAGCTCCACAACGCTATCCCTCGCGACGGCTATTTCGTTATCGCTGTGCCCAACGAGCTGAAGGAGAATATCCGTGCCGACTGGAATGTCTTTGCTTCAGAGGTAGAGGATGAGTTCCATGTCACCGACACTCAGATGGTCTTCGCTATGGAGAGCACTGATGCCGAGAAGATCATCGAACCCGCCGTTGCCAGGAATTTCGTGTGGGCCGTACAGGCTGTCGACAATGGTATCTACGCCATCTGTCAGGATGAGGCTCTCGGAGGAATGGTAGAGACATCGAGCAACATCGCCAGCATCCATACCCTCGACACCACCATCGAGATACTGAGCAGTCAGCGCAGTAATGTGATGTCCAACCTCGATAATATGTGTGCCACCATCCAGGCAGCCTTCGAGCTTGCTGGTGCTGAGGCCGTATCGAGCGACGGCTATCCCGCATGGAAGATGAAGGCCGACTCGAAGCTTCAGGAGATTGTTGTTGCATCGTATGTGAAACTCTTCGGCCATAAGCCAGTGGTTCGCGGCATACATGCTGGATTGGAGTGCGGTCTCTTCTCTGAGCGTTATCCAAACCTCGATATGGTCAGCTTCGGCCCTACCCTGCGATTCGTTCATACTCCCGACGAGCGACTTCATATTCCTACCGTCCAGATGGTATGGGATCACCTGCTCGATGTACTAAAGAATATCCCACAGAAATGAAGTCATCGCGCGCGTATATAATATTATGTGTAGCCATGCTGCTGCTTGCCTCGTGCGGGCAGCAGTATGCTGCTAAGCAGAAGGTGAAGGAGTTTGTCAGGCAACATGCCACCGAGGAGATAGACATCACCTCATTCTCCGACCTCGATTCCACACGTGTCATCAGCGACTCGCTGCTTCAGACCATGCGTAAGACAGCCCTCAGCGATCCTCTCTTCAAGGATGTGCGCCTGGGTGATATCCCCAAGTCGCCAACGTTGCTCTATATCCGTATGCGGTATGGTGAGGACAGTCTCATGCTGTCGAAGACGTTTTATTTCGACCGCGACTTGAATGAGATTATCGCATTCAAATAGTAATTCCTGAAGTCGCTCCACTTATAGTATGGTGAGCATTCCGTTGGCACTGGCAACGTGGCTTCCTCACCGTTCAACAGGCACTTCACCAGCACATCGCTGGAGTTAATCGCTGTGTGTCTTGCATTGAGAGCCTTCCTGGGAGCATAGAATATCAGCTGTATGTTGCTGGCTTTACATGTCTCCCAGTTCTGGTAGTAGTATTTCACCTCGTTGGGGTCCTCAGGGTCCTTGTCTGCCCCGTTGATGCCCATCAGCACCGTCAGCGGTCCCAGACATGTATCGTGGCCGAAACGCAGGTCGGCAACACGGTCGTTGCTGCCATTAATGACGGCATCGGCCTTACCGATGATATCCTCCAGTATTGGGATCATCTGCAGCTGTGGTCCGAACACCCACGAATACGATCCCAGGTTGCCTCCCTCCCACTCTGCCGCAATCTCCTCGTCGGTGATTATGTTGCCCATCATGCCCTCGTGGCCTATGCTTGGCAATGAAGTGTAGAGGTTTATCAGGTTACTCGTCGTGTGATGCATCACTCCAGGCAGTCCTTCCGTGCTGGTAAACATTCGTTCTGCTATTCTGTCTCTCAACCCGTTCACTCCCTTAAACATGCTGCGGTTCTTCTCGTAGCGTGGCTTGAGATTTTTCGGGTAGTTGTGCTTTACAGGATTCTGTCCGTCGGTAGGTACCACTCCATCGAGTGTCTTACGCGACGACTGCTCTCTGATTTCCAGCTTTGGGTTACACTGCACCAGCTCCTGGCAGAATGCCGACATACTCAACACGCAGCGTCCCGACAGCGACGATATTGCCATCACGTTGCCGCCCTTCTCAAACACTTCCGTGAAGTTATTATACATCGTGCGTGCTATGCCCTGATGCTGTTGCCAACCCAGGTCGCTCAGTTCACTGACACCTGCCTGAAGCTCGTCCTTGGCTGCAATGAACTTCTCTCTGAAAGCCTCGCCTTCTGCTGTCAGAAGATGTTTCTCATGAGCAACCTTCAGCAGAGAGTCTATCTCCTTGTACATAAAGGCATTCCAGTAGTATCTCGAGCCATGACGTGCATAGTGGCTGATATAAAAAGCCTTGTAGCCCTTTGGGGTCTTGGTAAGCTTCACATCGTCAGTATGCCTATAGGGATAGTCGTTGCCGTATCCTCTCCTCGGATCTTCTTTCAACTGATCCATCACCGCCATGTTCTGGCTCCAACACATCGTTGCATTCATCATCCCTGCGAAGAGCATCGCCAGCAAAAATACCGCTTTCAAAATTCTATTCTGCATAATCATATAGTTTTTAATTTTCAATGTCGTCAGTTCATGCTGCAAAATTAATCAATTTGTTCTAATTTTCCAAATTATCTTCTTTTATTTTAGAGTGATAATAAAAGAGGATATGCCTATTTTGACAGCAAGAAGTACATTGAACTGGACAATTGGACATTGGACAATTGGACATTAAGCCATATTTTTATGTGAATGGACATAAAAATGATGGAAGATTATAATTATTATATAATATTAT